>CAZXDV010000059.1:0-13201 GCA_964639535.1 uncultured Enterobacteriaceae bacterium
CCGAAATAATCCACGTGCTTACCACGATGTGGTTCAGGTTTGATTCATCCTTGAACTGCATGACACCGCCCCTGACAAGCTCCCTGAAATAATCAAACAGTGCTTCCATTCGCTTGTCGCGATTTTCCTGGTAACGCCTGAGAAGTATCGGATCCGAGCGCAGCAGGGCCGGCATTTCCCTGTAGAAGAAGCGGTAATCATGTATCAGGCGAAGCTGTCTTACGAACATTTCAGCCATGTGCGTGACGCTGGGATCCAGGTGATCCTGGTACCAGCCGGAGTTCATTTCGTCAGCGATGTTCCTGAAAATAGAAAGAATGATTTCCTGCTTGTTCTTGAAATGGTAGTGCAGGTTGCCCTTGCTGATACCACAGTGCTCTGCGATACGGTTTGTTGAAATTGCGGCGGAGCTATGCTCGTTAAAAAGAGTGAGCGCGGTGCTGATGATCAAGGCCTGTGTTTCTTTTGAACCCATGGGCGGATATTACAGGAAATTTATTGCTGTGAGATTACTTCGCCAAAAACCTGGACTGCCTTTTCGCAATCCTGCCGGTCTACAAGCATGCTGGTGACAAGGCGAATTTTCGCCCCGAGACTCAAAGCCCGGACGCCCTGCTGATCCATCTGGCTGATTACCTGCGAGGCCCTGTCGCTGCCGGCAAGGACATCGATATACACCATGTTTGTCTGGACGCTATCGAGGTCAATGCTGATACCGTCCAGCTTCTGCAGCCCTTCAGCCAGGAAGCGAGCGTTACGGTGATCTTCCACGAGACGCTCGCGGTTGTTTTCAAAACTGTGCTGCGCCGCTGCTGCCATGAAGCCAACCTGGCGCATGGAACCGCCCAGCATGGTCTGGATACGCCGGGCCTCGGTGATAAAGTCTTTTGTGCCCAGCAGCGCGGCTCCCATGGGGGCACCAAGCCCCTTTGAAAAGCAAACTGACATGGAGCCACCGGCCTGTAAAAGTTGCCCGGGCTCGGCACCGGTTTCCGCGATAACATTCCATATGCGCGCACCGTCCACGTGAACCGGCAGTTGCCTGGCGCTGGCGATATCAAAAATAGCCTTGAGGCTGCTCTCGGGATAAATCGTGCCGCCGCCATAGTTTGAGCTGTTCTCCAGCACGACCAGGCTTATTTTTTCTCCATGTCCACCCTCACTGCTAATGGCCATTTCGATTTCAGCAGGAGACATGATGCCTTTATCGCCATCCAGTAACCTGGCCTGGGCGCCGGCAATGGCCGACATTGCACCACTTTCAAAAAAGTAACTGTGTCCAAAGCGCTCTATTACCACGGTATCTCCCGGACGTGTCCAGACGGCAATGGCGACCTGGTTGGCCATGGTAGCAGAGGGTAAAAATATCGAATCATCACAGCCGAAATAGTCGGCCATGGTTTTCTCCAGGTGGTTCACGCTGGGGTCTTCGCCAAACCCCGCATTACCTACTTCTGCCTGGTATATGACCTGGCGCATTGCCTCGTCGGGCATGGTAAAGGTGTCGGAACGAAAGTCTGCGGAATCTTCCATTTTAATTCTTCAGCGGGTTCAGGAAACCAGGAACAGGGTTGCAAGGCCAAGGAAGGTGACAAAACCAACGACATCAGTAACCGTGGTAAGGATGACGCCGCCGGCAATCGCCGGGTCCACGCCGAATCGTTTTAAGGTCATCGGGATCATGGCTCCGGCAAACGCGGCAATAACCAGGTTAATAATCATGGCCAGCCCGATTATAAAACCAAGTGAAGTGTTGCTGAACCAGAAGCTCGCCACCAGCGCGACAACGGCAGCCCAAAGCATGCCATTGAAAACGCCAACTGCGACTTCTTTCATCATTAGCTTCCTGGCGTTTTTGTGACTGATTTGTCCCATCGCGATACCCCGAATCGCAATGGTGAGAGTCTGGCTGCCGGCTATGCCACCCATGCTTGCAACAATTGGCATCAATACCGCGAGTGCCACCAGCTGCTCAATCGTTCCTGAGAAGCGGCCAATGACCCATGACGCCAGGAAAGCGGTGAGAAGATTTATGCCAAGCCAGATTGAACGTCGCCTGGCGCTTCGAAAGACAGGGGAAAACATATCATCGTCCCCGAGCCCTGCCATGCTTCGAACAGTATGCTCGGCTTCTTCCTGGATAACATCAACGACGTCATCCACCGTGATTCGGCCCAGGAGTTTTCCGTCGTCATCAATGACGCCTGCAGAAAACCAGTCACGCTGTTCGAAAATCCTGGCGACCTCGTGGCTTGAAGTGTCGGCATGAATGCCGGCCTCTTCGATCATGTTTTCAGCCACCGTGGTATCCGCCTTTTTTGTAAGAATGTCTGCAAGTGGCAGCACGCCAAGATAGTGATTGTTGCGATCCACCACCATCAGGTTATCGGTCTGGTCTGGTATGTCGCCAAGCTGTCGCAGGTAGCGAGAGATCACGTCCAGGGTCACATCTGCTCGAATAGGCACAACGTCAATGTTCATCAGGCCGCCCGCCGCATCTTCTGAATAGGACAGTATCGAGGCCAGGCGCTGGCGATTCTGTGCATCCATGGAGGAAAGCACGCTGCCGACAACATCCTCGGGCAGGTCCTGCAGGATGTCTGCAGCGTCGTCTGTCTCGAGATCCTGGGTCGCCTGTGCGACCTCCTGTGGCTGCATCTGTTCCAGCAGGGATGAGCGCACAACATCCTGGACCTCGGTGAGAACATCACCTTCAAGGGTTGGTTCTATTTGTTCCCAGAGTCTTTCACGTTGCTTTGGGGTAATGCTTTCAAGCAGGTCAGCGATTTCAGACGGGTGCATTTCTGCAAGTTGAGCGCGTACCTCGGCATAGTTTTCAGCCGCTAAAGCATCAAGCAGGAGATCCTGTGTTTCAGTTTCGCTCATTACCAGTTACCGAAATGACTGGCGCTAGTGTATCAGTGAGCTAATAGCTTGGGGAATTCAAATTGGATAAAGAATTCAGCCAGCCAGGTGATTTACTGGCTGCGAAAAGGAACTGGCTAGTGCAGTGTTGCACCTTTTTTATCCAGCAGTTCTGCTATTTCACTGCCGCTATCTGCATCGAGGGCATGTTGAGTCAGGTCGCCCAGTTTTGCAGTATCTGTCTCGGCGATTATTTTCTTCAGTTCCAGCAGGTTTGCCGGGTGTACGCTGAATTCGCGTAATCCAAGGCCCAGTAACAGCGCAGCGAACCGGCTTTCGCCAGCCATTTCACCACACATCGCCACCGGTATGCCGGCCTTGTGGCCAGCCTCCAGGGTAGTGTGAATAAGCCTGAGCACCGCAGGGTGCAGCGGATCATAGAGGTAATTTACTTCGTCGTTAACGCGGTCGATGGCGATCGTGTACTGGATAAGATCATTTGTACCTATGGAAAGGAAGTCCAGGTTTCTTGCAAAAATGTCTGCACAAATTGCTGCCGCGGGTACTTCAATCATGCCACCAACCGGCATATCGGGGTTATATTCAATCTTGTCGCGGTCAAGCTCAGAACGTACCTCGTCAATCAACCTCAGCACCTGCTGCATTTCCTGCTGGTTGGAAAGCATCGGGATCATCAGGCGTATGTGCCCATGGGTTGAAGCGCGAAATATCGCGCGAAGTTGCGGTGTGAAAAGAGACGGTTCCTTGAGGCATAGACGGATACCCCTGAGACCAAGGGCGGGGTTGGAATTAACCGGGCCGCTCTCGCGCCCGCCGTCTACCTGCTTGTCGGCGCCGAGATCCACGGTGCGAATTGTCAGGGGCAGGCCATTAAGTTTTTCGAGTACTTCAAGGTACGTGTTGTAATGTTCTTCCTCGTCAGGCGGTACCTCCCTGTTCATGTACAGGAACTCGGTCCTGTACAGCCCGACACCGTTTGCTCCAACTTCACGCACGGTATCAAAATCCCTTGGCAGCTCGATATTGGCCATCAGCTCCACGGTGACCCCGTCTTTTGTTTTAGCCGGCCCTTCCTTGAGCTTGATGAGATCAAAGTAGTAGGAAACTTCTTCCTGCTGCCTCTGGCGATATTGTTCGAGGCTGCGCTTGTCCGGATCGATAAGCACCGTCCCGTTCAGGCCGTCAATAATGACCGTGTCATCTTCTTCAATGTACTGCAGCGCATTTTTAAGACTGATGACTGCGGGAATACCCAGGCTGCGGGCAAGAATGGCGGTATGTGATGTAGGGCCGCCGAATTCCGTGATAAAGGCAACAATACCCTGGTGTTGCATCAACACCGTGTCTGCCGGGGTCAGGTCATCGGCAAGAATAATAAAGCCGTTTAACTTGTTATCCGGTATCTCATGGGGCAGCGGGGCGTGTTTCAGGAGTATCCGTTGAATCCTGTTCACCACGTGATCCACGTCATCCTTGCGCGTCCTCAAATAGGGATCATCCATTTCGTCAAAAGCCGCGACCAGCGCATCACGCTGTAGCTTGAGGGCCCATTCTGCGTTACATGCGCTTGAGCGGATCAGGCGAATCGGTTCCTGGGTCAGCGCCGCGTCTTCCATCATCAGCAGGTGGGTGTCGATGAATGCCGCGATATCCGCAGTCGTGGATTCGGGTATATGATCTCGAATCGCGCGCAGCTGTCTCTTGGCCTCGGTAACCGCATCCTGCAAGCGCTTGATCTCAGCCTCTATGCTGTCTTTTGCTACCCTGTATTCAACAATCTCGAGCTGGTCACGCTTGATGATGTGTACATTGCCAATAGCAATGCCGCGAGACACTCCCATGCCATGCAGGGCAATGCTCACTCATCTTCTCCAAATTTGCCGAGAATTAATTTTTCAAGTTCTTCCATGGCCTCAACCTCGTCATCACCGGCGGTTGTTATATCTATACTAGTACCTTTTGAGGCGGCCAGCATCATGATACCCATGATACTTTTGCCGCTAACCTTGCGACCATTGTGAGAAATATTAATCTCGCTGTTAAATGACGAGGCGGTTTGCACGAGCTTTGCTGCAGCTCGAGCGTGCAGGCCAAGCTTGTTTATTATGGTGATCGTTTTGCTTTGCATGTTGTTCTAGTCGCTGACCTTCCCGGTTTGGGCTCACGGAAAGGACCGGGTTAAAGATCCCTGTGTCTCACCAGGACATTGTTATCACTGTTGCTGAACTGCGCAGCCAGCTGTTCTGCAAGGTAAACAGAGCGGTGGTGTCCGCCCGTGCACCCGACTGCAATACACAGGTAGCTACGATTTTCTGCCTCGAAGCGTGGAATCCATGCCAGCAGGAAATCCTTGATGTCGTTTTGCATTTCCCGCACCAGGGGTTGCGCGGAGAGAAACTCAATCACCGGTTCATCCTTCCCGGTGAAACGGCGCAGGTTATTATCCCAGTGAGGGTTGGGCAGGCAGCGTACATCAAAAATAAAATCAGCTTCTCTCGGCACGCCACGCTTGAAGCCAAAGGACATGAACTGGATGGAAAGTTCTGCGGATTGCCGCGACCCTATCCTGTCCCTGACCATGGCACGCAGGTCATGTACGACAGTGTGACTGGTGTCGATGCGAAGATCCGCAATGTCAGCAAGTTCGCTGAGGATCTGTCGTTCGCTGGATATGGCGTCTGTTAATGACATTTCCCCAGTGGTCAGCGGGTGCTTTCTCCTGGTTTCGCTGTAGCGCTTTTTTAACTCGTCGTCGCCGGCCTCAACAAAGACCAGTTCAGTAGCAAGGCCTTCACTTCGAAAAAGTTCAAGTGCCCCCGGTATCGATGCCAGCGATTCAGCCGAGTTGCGCGCATCTATGCCAACCGCGACCTGCATGGGCAGTTCGTTCTGCTCATTTATTAACAGCAGGCTAAGGTGATCAAGTAAGGCTACTGGTAAATTATCGATACAATAGAAATCCATGTCCTCAAGCGTGTTGAGCACCACGGATTTGCCTGCGCCCGAGAGGCCGCTGACAACAATTAATCTTTGTTCAGGTGTATCAGCCATTGTTCTGGTCAATCGCAGCCTGCTGGGCCGCGATGAATTCCTCGGATGCGTTGTAACCTTTTGAAATGAGCCCCTGGTTTCGAGCAGCACACTCCAGCAATATGGCCAGGTTACGCCCCGGCGCAACCGGCAGCGTGATTTCCGGAACTTCGACACCAAGTATCTGGCGTTTTTTCTGGCTTCCGGAGAGGCGGTCCAGTTTTAGCAGGTTTTCCTTGGACATGGGCTCCAGCCGCACAATAAGCCGCAAATACTTGCTTTGCTTGACAGCGCCGTCGCCATAAAGCCGTCGAACGTTGATGACGCCCATGCCGCGCACCTCGAGATAGTCTCTAAGCGTCGGCGGACATGAGCCGCTGATAATATCCGGGCTGATCCTGGAAAACTGGGGAGCATCATCGGCTATCAGCCGGTGTCCGCGGGTGATCAATTCAAGCGCAAGTTCGCTTTTACCAATTCCGCTCGGGCCCGTTATCAATACGCCAATGGCCATAACTTCGAGGAACACGCCGTGCAGCACCAGGTCTTCCGCAAACAGGTTGGACAGGTAAAAGTAAATCGTTTCGATTAGCAGGCTTCCATCCAGCGGAGAGCGCAGCAAGGGAACATTTGCCTCGGCGCAGGCCTGTTCAAGAAAAGATGGTGCTTCACGGTCATTGGCAACCAGGACACAGGCAGGACTATGGTCAATCAATTGCCGAAGCGTATCGGCACGGGTGGTTGAACGCAGGCTTTCAATATACCCAAGCTCGGTATTGCCGATGATCTGAATTTGATGTGGATGAATCAGGTTCAGGTAGCCAATAAACGAACGGCCCGTTGGGACATGGTGTGCGCTGGCAATTTCATCGGTGAGCTCCATGCCGTCTTCAACTTCATTGTGGGAACCGTCGCTGGCAAGCTCGGGCAAAATCCGGCGGCGGCTACCTTTTTTGCCGGTTACCCAGTTAATCTGTAGCCGACCAGAGCACTCGTATACCAGGTCTTTCACGGTGATATGCTGAACTTGTACTGACATCAGGCACAGCCCCCTGGGGTTCCTGCCGCTGGCGATCTGTTTTGATACTGGACCATGATCGACAGGTGGCGAAATTAATGACCGGGTTTGTGAAGCAAGGAACTTAGCTTACCAGTAGCTCAAAGACAGCGCTTTTTGAATTTTCGCTGCGCAGCTTTTCCAGCAGCCCCTGGTCGCTGAATTTCTCTGCCAGCCGGGAAAGGATCTGAAGGTGTTCATCCGTAGATTCCCGGGGCACCAGCAGGGCAAACAGGATATCCACCGGTTGCCGGTCCACGGCGTCAAAGTCTATTGGAGTTCGCATGCGAATAAACGCACCGAGGGTAATATCCTGGCTTTCTGTACGGCCGTGGGGAATGGCCACGCCATGGCCAAGACCGGTGCTTCCCAGTCTCTCTCGTGTAACAAGGCTGTCAAACACCTCGAGCTGCGTAAGTTCGGGACAGTCCTGGGCGAGCAGGCTGGCAATGGTTTCCAGGGCCGCCTTCTTGCTGGTACAGTCGTTGTCGAATTCTATGCGTTCTGGTGCAAGGATTTCAGAAATTTGCATTTTACCTGCTTGCTAACTGTACGGCGTTATACGGATTCCCTGTTCTTGAGACCGCCTTCGCCACGATGATGATCGGTGAGTTTTTCCTTGTGCTTTTTCACTTGCCGATCAAGCTTGTCCAACAGGCTGTCGATTGCTGCATACATGTCTTCGTGCTGGGCTTCTGCAAACAACTTGCCCTTGTTTACATTCACCGTCGCCTCTGCTTTTTGCCTGTCCTTTTCAACCGACAGGATTACGTGAATACCAGTCACGTTGTCAAAGTGTCGTTCAATGCGTTCAAACTTTGATTCAACGTAGTTTTTCATGGAGTCTGTAACATCGACATGATGTCCGGTGAGGTTTATGCGCATAGTCTTCTCCGAAGCGACAAAAATTTATAACAACTTTATCTTGCAGGCCCGCTCGTGGCTTTACTGGCTGCAGTACCCGGGTGAAGCCCGGGCTTCTTTTTTTATTCGATTATACCAGCCGTTTTCTTTCATTTGATGGAGGGATATTCATCGCCTCCCGGTACTTTGCTACTGTTCTCCTGGCTACATTTATACCCTGGTCTGCCAGTAGTGCAGCGATCTTGCTGTCACTAAGTGGTTTCTCCGGTTTTTCCGCAACCACCAGTTTCTTGATTAGTGCTCGAATGGCGGTGGATGAACATGTTCCGCCAAGATCCGTGCTGACATGGCTTGAAAAGAAATACTTGAGTTCAAATATCCCCCGGGGTGTATGCATGTATTTGCGCGTGGTGACACGGGAAATCGTCGATTCATGCAGCCCAAGAGACTCTGCAATGTCGTGCAGCACCAGTGGCTTCATCGCTTCTTCGCCATATTCAAGGAAAGCCCGCTGTCTTTCCACGATCGCTGTCGCAACACGTAAAAGTGTTTCGCTTCGGCTTTGCAGGCTCTTGATGAACCAGCGTGCTTCCTGCAGGTGCGATTTCAGGGAATTGTTGTCTTCACTGTTGTCGGCCCGCTTTATCATGTTGGCGTAACCGCTATTGATGCGAAGTCGCGGCATGGTTTCCGCGTTTAACTCCACCTTCCAGGCGCCCTTCTCTTTTTTTACAAAAACATCCGGAACAATGTATTCAATACGTGATTCCTGCACCGTATTGCCCGGCCGCGGGTTAAGAGTCTGGATGAATAATACTATTTCCTGCAGCTCTTCCCGGCTGACCTTCATCTGGCGTAACAGGCGGTTGTAATCATGCCCTCCCAGCAGGTCAAGGTGCTTGTTAATAAGCTCGCGGGCCTGTGCAAGCCAGCGAGTGGCAGGGTCATAATGATCAAGCTGCAGGTTCAGGCATTCCTGCAGATCCCGTGCTGCCACACCAGCCGGTTCCATGCTCTGTACCATTCGCAGCACGGCCTCAACTTCCTCGAGCCCCGTCTCTTCGTCCTGTTCGACACTCAGGGTCGCCAGGACGTCTTCCAGATCGCAGGTCAGGTAACCGTCATCATCAAGAGCGTCAATAATGGCAGTGGCAATTGCCCTGTCGCTGTCGCTGGTCTGGCTCAGGTTTAACTGCCACAGCAAGTGATCGCGCAGGGACTTGTACTCGACATCCTCGTTATCAAAGCCGTTGTATTCGCTGCCACTGACCGGCTTGCTATAGCTGGTGTTACCGTCATATATGTCTTCCCAGGCACTGTCCACTGGCAGGTCGCTTGGAATATTGTCCTGCTCCAGCCCTGTTTCCTGCTCTACCGGTGCCGTTTCATACTCGGTATCCGGGGCATCGCTCGTTTCCAGGGTGTCCGCAGCGGAGGCGGTTTCAGTAACGGACTCGTCTGCGTTTTCGGAGTTACCCGCATGATCATCGTCGAGTTCCAGCATCATGTTGGAATCCAGCGCTTCCTGGATCTCGGTTTCAAGCTCCATGCTGGAAAGCTGCAACAGGCGAATGGCCTGCTGCAGTTGCGGCGTCATGGTCAGGCTCTGGCCGATCTTGAGCTGTAGTGAGGCTTTCATAATTTTATTCTAGCGCAAAAATCGGGCCAATGTTCGCCCTAAAGCGGAACTTTTTTTAAAGCCTGAATTGTTCTCCAAGATAAACGTCACGAACTCGCTGATTGGCAAGGATTTCTTCTGGCAGCCCTTCCGCTTCAACGCGCCCTTCGTTGACAATGTAGGCGCGGTCGCAGGTGCCGAGGGTTTCCCGCACATTGTGGTCGGAGATGAGGATACCCAGGCCGCTTTCCTTGAGGTGCAGGGTAATACGCTGGATGTCGCTGACAGATATCGGGTCGATACCCGCAAATGGTTCATCCAGCAGGAGAAAATGGGGCTCTGTTGCCAGCGCCCGTGCTATCTCGACACGCCGGCGCTCGCCACCGGACAGGCTCATGCCGAGGTTATCCCTGAGATGCGAGATATGGAATTCCTCCATCAGTAACTCCAGTCTCTTTTGCCTTTCAGAGCTGTTCAGGCCCCCCCGCGTCTGCAGGATCGCCATAATGTTTTCCTCGACTGTCAATTTTCTGAACACCGAGGCCTCCTGCGGCAGGTAACCCAGGCCCATGTTGGCACGCTGGTCCATGGGCATGTAGCTGATCTCGTTGTCGTTCAGGTAGATGTTGCCCTTGCCGCAGGGGATAAGCCCGACAATCATGTGAAAACTGGTGGTCTTGCCAGCACCATTGGGGCCAAGCAGCCCCACGATTTCGCCACTTTCCACGGTAATACTGACATCATGCACCACGGTTCGCTTGCGAAAGGTCTTGGAAAGGTGCTGCGCAGATAGCACGCTCATCGCGAACCCCCTGTGTGACAGGTGAACAATAGTTCTATTCTTCTTTTTCGGCTTTCTTTTGTTCGCATTCGCGCTGGAAATTCGTCAGTTGGGCCTGGTCCAGGGTCTTAATATGTTCCTTGTCGTCACACTTGTCCTTTTTCTTCTTGATGATAATTTTAACCCTTTCTTTCTTTTTTGGCGGCTCGGTGCTGGAGCCTGGTGCTGGCTTGTTCTTGTTACTCCATGCCTTGACCTGGCTTAGTTTCGTATCGTATTCGATCCTGTCGCCGCTAAATCGCAGGCCTTCCTGGGTTACCAGCGCTTCCTTTATCAGTATGACGTATTCTTTTTGTTCATAGTATTCCATGGTGAGCGCTTCGGCATAGTCATAGACGCTGCTGTCGTCGGGAAGCTGCTTGTAGGTGGCGGGCCGGCCCTCCATGATCAGGTAGTCCAGCTCGTCATCCTCGGTGTAAAAAACCGTCATCTTGTCGCCGGTCATGCGTATGGTTCCCTGGACGGTGACAACATCGCCGCGGTAGATGCTTATATTTTTTGCATCATCCAGCTCACCCGTGTCAGCTTCAATCTCAATCGGCTGATCCTTGTCAGATTCCAGGGCCGTGCCGGCCATGGCATACATTGCCATGGAAAAAGCGATGAGTAGCTTATAAAGCCTGTTTTTGTTCAATATGTGTATGTACATCTTTTAATACTTCCAATCTGCTGTCGTCAAAATATGCCCTCAGGCCTATGCCGCGTATGGTTGTTCTCCTGGTTTTAATCGTCGCCGGCTGATCGGTTTCAGCATAATTTTGATTAACCAGGACCTGCGCACGACTTGTATTTACCTGTAAAACCCTTTCACCGTGCTCATCGTCCTCCCATAATTGTACATTACCTTTCAGCAATATAACTTCGTTATCAGAGGTGACCCACCCCTTGTCGGCACTGACAAAGAGGGGAAGTCGTGTTGTTCGGTACAGCTCCATTTCAGGTTTAAGCAACTCGCTGGTGTCGTTATCGGGAAAGTGTGCCATGTGAACTGCATACAGGCTGCTTTTCGGTGTGCCATCGTTTCTCATGGTCAGCGTTGTAAAATCTTCCATGTAATAGTCCGGCTCATGCACCTGCGCATCTTCGCTAACACTGCGCTTTTCGCTGACGATGTTTAACAGCCAGGTACTGCCAAGGGCAGTGACGGCAAGGAAAATAACGATGATCAAGCGTTGTGACATGAGCGAACCTGGTCAGTCCCGGCTTCAGCTTGGACCGTACTTCTCCAGCGCCTGTTGTAACAAACCGCGAGCTTCAAGGATCATTTCGCAAATATCCCGCACCGCACCTTTCCCGCCGGCGCTATCACTGACCCAGTCGGCTTCCTGCTTTACCTGGGGACGGGCGTTTGCCACTGCAATGGCGAGACCGGCAAGGCCCATGGCGCGCAGGTCAACCAGGTCATCACCCACGAAAGCGGTTTCCTTCTCACTGATATCCAGTTTCTTCATCAGGCCCTGCAAAACGTCGAACTTGTTACTTTGACCCTGGTAAACGTATTCAATTCCCAATGCGGCCATGCGTTTTTCAACCACCGGCGTGGACCGGGCCGAAATGACGGCAATTTCAATACCCGCTTCTCGAAGCATCACCAGTCCCAGCCCGTCATGGGCGTGGAATATCTTGTATTCCTCGCCGTTTTCTCCAAGGATCAGGCTGCCATCGGTAAGCACTCCATCTACATCAAAGACGACAAGCCTGGTGTTCTTCGCCTTTTCAGGAATGGAAGCGGGCACTAGATTACCCTTGCCCTGAGCAGGTCGTGCATGTTTAGTGCGCCAATCAGGCACCAGGCTTCATCCACTACCAGCAAGGCGTTTATCTTGTAGGTTTCCATCATGCTGAGTGCTTCCACGGCCAGTGCGTCCTGGTTGATTGTCTTACCACCTTCGGTCATTACCTCGCCGGCGGTTGTATTATGAATGTCGACATCATTATCGAGTGCTCGCCGCAGGTCTCCGTCAGTGAAGATACCCAGCACGCGATTATCCCCATTGATGACTGCCGTGGTACCAAGCCCCTTGCGTGTCATTTCAAGGAGCGTCTCGCTCAAGCTGGTGTCTGCATAGACGCAGGGTATGGCATCGCCGGTATGCATGATATCGCGTACGCGCAATAGCAGTCGCCGACCGAGCGTGCCGCCCGGATGCGACAGCGCAAAGTCCTCTGTGCTAAAACCACGGGCGTCAAGCAGTGCGATGGCCAGCGCATCACCCATTACCAGCGCTGCCGTGGTGCTTGCCGTCGGCGCGAGATCGAGCGGGCAGGCCTCCTGCTCCACGCTGACATCAATATTCACCGTGGCAGCCTTCGCCAGGCTGGAGTCAGCATTCCCGGTCAGGCTGATGAGCTTTACCTGCAGGCGATCAATCACGGGTAGCAGGGTAGTAATTTCATCAGTCTCACCGGAGTTTGATATGGCAACAACGATATCGTCCTTGCCTATCATGCCAAGATCGCCGTGACTGGCCTCGCTTGGGTGAACAAAAAAAGCTGGCGTGCCGGTGCTGGCAAGGGTGGCGGCGATCTTGTTTCCAACATGGCCGGACTTACCCATGCCGATGACGATAGTTTTTCCTTCACAGGCGAGGATCAGCTGGCAGGCGCGAGCAAAGCTCTCATCGATTCTCTGGCGAAGGCCTTCCACTGCAGCGAGCTCTGTCTCAACAACTTTTCTACCAAGCCCAACCAGGACTTCTGTATCTGTTTCTATCGTCATTGCCCTGTATTTAAAGCACCTTTAAACCTTTATTCAAACCGAGATCGCTGTAAATAGCCAGTACTGGTAGCCAAGGAAGCAGCAAAATAGCAGCGCGCCTTCCTTGCGATCAAACCTGCCCTTGCCAAAAACGAACACCATGGCCGCCATGAAAATAGTCAGAACAATCATCACGGGAAAATCCCG
>CAZXDV010000060.1:0-13194 GCA_964639535.1 uncultured Enterobacteriaceae bacterium
AGCGCCGAGCCCGCAGCTGCATCTGCAGCACCCACTGCACCCGCACCGGCAGCAGCGGCAGGTGGAGGTGGCGGTGGTGGTATGCCGCTTGGCCGCCTGACCGTGTTGAATGGCCCAATCGCCGGAAAAGAACTGGAACTGACTAAAGCCCTGATTACCCTGGGAAAGCCAGGTACCCAGGTTGCGGTTATATCACGCAGGCCTCAAGGGTATTTCCTGACCCACATTGAAAGTGATGGCGATGGAAAGCGATATCCCACGGTAAACGGTGAAGCCATCGGCCCGAAAGCCTACCAGTTAAAGGGTGGTGATTTGATCGAGCTGGCTGGCATTAAGATGGAGTTTTCCGCTTCTTAACAGCGTTCTGAGGCCCCAGGTTACAACTCGTAGCTGACTACTTGGAAGTGTGGGTGTGGACGCCGTCCCAGTTCTCCCCGGGTGGTGACTGGCGGTACTGACCTATCCTATCGATATAGAGCCCGTACAGGGCGCGATCCGGGGACATGTTTTGCAGGTTAATAAACTGCATTTCCGCCCTGTCCCAGTCCTGTGCGCGATACAGCTTGAGTGTCTCCTGGTGAAGCCGTAGTTCCTTCAGTTCATCCTTTGCAACCTGGTCTTTTAAACCGATGGGTTCGTAAATCGCCACCGGTTCATCCTTACCTTTCACGCGCACAACATCCAGTTCCCTGTAGGCGTATTCCGTAACAAGGGCGCGTGTTTCTTCACCCACGATAATTTCCACGCCGTAATTCTTTGTCAGCCCTTCAAGACGGGAACCGAGATTTACCGCATCACCCAGTACCGTGTAGGCACGTCGAAACTGCGAGCCCATGTCACCGACGCTCATCATGCCCGAGTTCAAACCCACGCCAATCTTTATTTCTGGCCAGCCTTTCGCCACGAATGCCTGCTGTATGCCTTTCAGGGCAGCCAGCATGGCCATGCCAGTATCCAGTGCATGACGGGCATGCTTTTCATCCTTTACCGGGGCGCCCCAGAATGCCATTACGGCATCACCCATGTACTTGTCGATGGTGCCACGATTGTCATGAATGATTCTTGTCATCTCGGTCAGGTATTCATTCATTAACTGGGACAGGTCACCAGGGCTGAGGCTCTCCGAGAGCGTCGTGAATCCCCTTACATCGGAGAATAAAACCGTTAACTCGCGGTTCTCGGCTTCAAAAGTCACCATGTCCGGGTTTTCACCCATTTCGTCCACAAGTTCAGGGGGTACATATTGCCCAAACATGTTGGCTATCTGCCGCTTGCCCCGTCTTTCTACGAAAAAACCATAGGACATGTTGAGCAGGAAAATGATCAAGATCATTAATATGGTCGACGCCAGCGGCATGACCATGTTCTGTGACTGCCAGAATGTAAAGTTACCAAGGGTCAGAAGGGCCAGCAGCGATACTGTAATGATGCTGGCCATCATCGGGCTCAACAGCGGCAGGCACAGAGAGAGGAAAATACCTGTGGCCAATAGAAGCAGGAACTCGGCGCCAATGGTGTAGGCAGGTTTTTGTTTTATAGTCCCGTCCAGTATCCCGGCCAGCAGGTTAGCGTGTATTTCCACCCCGGCATACTGCTTGTCGACAGGTGTTGCCCTGAGGTCATAAAGGCCGGGTGCGGTGGTGCCGACCAGCACGATAGAGTCTGCCAACAGCTCCCGGTCTGCTTTGCCGTTGATCACATCTGAAGCAGAGACGTAGCTGAAACTGCCCTGGATGCCCCGGTAGGGCACCAGTGCCTGGATATACCTGTCCACCGGGATACGGTTATTTCCCAGCTGCAACCACTCCAGTGCCGGGTAATCACTGTCACCAAGGGCTTCCCCAAATACCGGGACAATTTTGTCCACGTCCAGGATCATTCGCGCCATGGCCAGGGAGAGGGCTTCGTAGAGACCATCTCCATACTGCAATAACAGTGGCACTCTCCTGACCACGCCGTCTCCGTCAATCCAGGGAGTAAAATGACCGCCACTGGCAGCGACGGACTGCAGCATGGGCAGGCTTGCGGCATAGCCCACAGGCTCCCAGGCCTGCAGCCGTGCCTGCGCGGACAGGTCGTCATCTTTGAGGACGGGAAGCGGAAGAATGCCTGTCTCACTCGCCTTGTCCTCACTAATACCAAGCTGAAAATAGTAGCCCAGCACCACTGGCCGGTTTTCCAGGCTTCTCCTTAGAACCAGGTCGTAATCCAGTCGTTCACGCAACTCATCCACCTTGAACTGGTATTCATCAATCTCGGCGAAATCGGTCCTGCCCAGGCGATCAAGCATTTCCAGGCCGGAACTGCCGTCCGGCTCGGAGAAGACGATATCAAAGCCAAGTAACTGCACGCCGTAGTTGTCAAAGAGCTGATCCACCATCCTCGCCACCTGGTCCCGACTCCAGGGCCAGCGGCCAATCTCGCTCAGGCTTTTCTCGTCGATATCAACAATGACGATGCGGCGGTCGACTCCACCGGGCATGGTAAACTTGACACGCGAGTCATATAGAAAGGCTTCCAGCTGGTTTATAAGCCGGGAGTTGAAGAGTTCAGCGGTGTGGCACAGAAAAACTGCTGTGACCAGCAGGGTGAGAATTACTAATGGAAGCTGCCGTTTTATCCGGTTTAGAAAGTGTTCCATTGTCTGGTGTCTAAATCAGTCCAGGCTTGGTTGGCTTGTCCTGTGCTGGCTCGCAGGTGAGATACGGTCGCACCCGCCTCGCTTAAGCTTCCTCCTCGAGGCGTGCTTCAAGGCTGGCATGTATGGGGAAAACCTTGTCCAGTCGTGCCAGCTGCAGGACGTTCATTGCTGCATCACTGACTCCTATAAGACCAAACTTTCGGGATTTTTTCTTGGCGGTCTGGTAACCCTCGACGAGGCTGGCCACACCTGAACTATCGATATAGGTAACCTGGGACAGGTCCACCAGCAAATCATTGTTAGCAAGACAATCAAGGATCTGCTTTCGCGCATCCGGTGAGCATGACAGGTCCACTTCTCCGGCGAGCTCGACTATGGCAAAGCCGCCCTCTTCTCTCGTATTATATTTTGTCCCCATAAGCTTTTACTTTTTCCCCCAAAGTTACCGCCGAGTTAGTAGATGCTTTTCCTTACATCCAGGTAATTACCTTTTTCGTTTTCAAGATGCCCCATATCGCAATGGTCCATGATCTCCCTGATAAAATGTACCCCCAGTCCACCGGGCCGCACATCGTCAAGATCTCTCGGCTCTACCTTTTCCAGGTCAATTGGTTCAGCGTGATCCGTCAACCTGAACTGTATTTCCTCTTCATTATTAAGGATTTCCAGAATAATTTCACCAGATTCATCGAAATTATAGGCATGCTGTATCACGTTCATGCAGGCCTCGTTCATGGCGATCACCAGCTTGTCTGCCAGCTCATCACAGCACCCGGCTATCTCAGCAGAACGCTTTACCAGGGCCCGCACCAGCGTGAGCCTTTCAGGCCTGGACGGGAAGTGAAGTTCGACTAGTTTTTCAGTATTCACGATGTCTGTTTTTCGATAAGCATGATAGTGATATCGTCGTGCTGGCTGGTGTCCGGCACGTAAATTTCCTTGACAATACTTTCCAGCCTTGCGGCCCCGTGTAACTCCTGCCGGGCCTCAATTAACTTGATCAATCCACTGACATCCAGTTGTCCGTTCACCTCACCTTCTGCCTCGGTCACCCCGTCCGTAAAGAGGTACAGGCTACCGCCTTCAAGTGGCAGGGTGGAGACCGGAAACTCGGCTCCCGGAATGATTCCAAGGGGTGGTGCTGTCGCCTCTATTTCCTCGTATTTTTCGCCATCGTGATAAAGCGGCGGTTGGTGCCCGGCATTGGCAAACTCTATGGTACCGGCCTCCACATCGATAAAGCCGGAGACGATGGTGATGAACATGCCGTGTGATACGGTTTCGCATATCTCGTCATTGACCGTGGCCAGGTGCTGACCGGCATCGGACATGCCCTTTGCCGCGTGGCGCAGCAGGCTCGTGGTTTTTGCCATGAGCAGGGCGGCATTCATGCCCTTGCCGGATACATCGGCAAGGTTGAAATAAATCAGGCCATCATCACGTTGAAAGAAATCAAAAAAATCACCACTCACTTCTCGCGCAGGCAGGTTAATGCCAAATACCGGAAAACCTTCACCACCGGGATCCGGTAGCAGGCCCTCCTGGATCTCCCGGGCCAGTTCCAGCTCCTTTTGCATGCGTTCCTGCACGACCAGCTTATCCGCCATGCGTGCATTATGAATGGCCAGGGCGGCGGCGGATGCAAGTGCAGTAAGCAGGTGCTGGTCCCTTTCATCAAACAAGCCGTCATCGCTACGCTTGTTTATCAGTTCCAGTGCACCGATACATTTCTCGTTAACCATCAGGGGCGCACATAAAATTGAGCGCGTGACAAAACCCGTATCCTTGTCAACGTTCTGGGAAAAATTGGGGTCCTTGCTGACGTCCTTGACGATCTGGCAACTGCGACTAATCACTGTCTTGCCAACGATGCCCTTGTCCGCGGGCAATCTCAGGCCGGTGATATCCACAGGTCCGGCACAGCCACGGCAGACCAGCTCGGTATCATTATTTTCAAGTAAAAATATGGAGTCGGCTTCTGCGTGCAGGTACTCAAGAAAACGCTCCAGGGCATTTTGCAGCGTTTCATTTATATCAAGGGAAAACGCGAAGGACTGGGTGATGTCAGCAAGCAGGCCGAGCTGTTCCTCCAGCGAGTGCTGCTCGGTGTTCTCAAACAGTTCAAGTACGTTTGATGAGCTCATTTCAGGGCCTTTATGCTCTCCAGGTATGCCTCGTCGTCGGGCATCGTGTTGTTTCTTTGCGCCTGCCACAAGGCTTCTCCAAGGCACTCCATCACGCAGTGTTCCATTTCGTGCTGATCGCCCTTTTGCTGTAACAACGTGTCACAGAGATTTCTTATTCCAGCGGGCCGATCCGTCTGGACTTGCTCCTTGATGGCTATATGCATGCCCATATGCAGGAAAGGGTTTATTCTACCCTGCTCAGGCGTGTATTCCTCGTGCAGCACATCATCTCCCTTTTGCAGGAGTTCATGATACTCGGGATGGGCCAGTATTACCTCCAGGATCAGCGCTTCCATCGGCTCCATGGGGTGCTTTTTTTCGTATTTTTGCCACACATCCAGGAAAAACCGCCTGGCATCTAAACGATTATCTACAAACATGACGGAACTTGGCTTTATTCTTGGCTATTCGGCCCATTATAGTGCCATGGTCGCGGAATAGCAGGAAATACCACCGGCACCCTCACTCCCCTGCAAATTTACCCTTATCTTTCCATTCGCACAGGTCAAATATCGTGCATGCAGCACATTTTGGCTTGCGCGCAACACAGGTGTAGCGACCATGCAGTATAAGCCAGTGGTGGGCGTCCATGAGGAATTCTTCCGGCACCAGCCTGAGCAGCCTTTTTTCCACTGCCAGGACATCCTTTCCCGGTGCAATGCCAGTCCGATTGGACACCCGGAATATATGTGTGTCCACCGCAATGGTAGGCTGACCAAAAGCCGTGTTGAGGATAACGTTGGCGGTTTTCCGCCCCACCCCGGGTAGTTTTTCAAGTTGTTCGCGCTGCGCTGGAACTTCACCATCGTGTTCGTCCAGCAGGATTCGGCAGGTCTTGATGATATTTGCAGCCTTGGTATTAAAAAGCCCGATAGTTTTAATGTACTTTTTCAGGCCTTTTTCCCCGAGCTTCAAAATCCCGGCAGGCGTATTCGCCACGGGATATAACCTGTCGGTGGCTTTATTCACTCCAACATCAGTGGCCTGGGCAGAAAGAATCACCGAAACCAGGAGCTCAAAAGGACTATTCCAGTGCAACTCAGTGGTTGGTTCGGGATTTCCCTGCCTGAGTATGCTGAAAATTGCGCTGCGTTTTTCCCTGTTCAAGGCTTCAAGTCCCTGGTGCTTTGACCAGCTTCAGTCCCGGCTGATGTTCATCAACCAGGAAAACCGGTCAATAAGGGGATAGCCAAGGCCCAGCAGGAGAAACACGGCGGCCGGCGATTGCAGGACTTCAAGCCCCGGGTAAGAAAGTTCAACCGTAGTCAAGTTGAGAAAAGAAACGTATTCCACTCCGTCCAGCATCGTGCCCTGCCCCAGCAATTCCCGCAACAATCCTGTCAAGCATAGCACTGCAACTGCGAACAAGCCCTGGCGCAGGTGACAAGGGATTGCGGTTCCAGGTGTGTTTAACAATGCCGTGCTTTGCAATGCCATTAACAGGAAACTATTCATGGCCAGCAGGGGCAGGTAAAAACCCAGTTGCATGGCAAGCTCATAAAAAAACACCTTTGCCAGCATCTCGAGACAAGCTGCCCAGCTCGCATTGATCAGCAAAATGCCGAGCAATGAATGTTGGGGTGAAAGCTGATTCCTGCACAGGGAGACGGTCAGCGTAGACAGCATCAGCAGGGCCAGGAAAACCAGCGCCATCAGGATTGCGTTTATAAAAGTAGTACACACGAGTAGTGCGGGGCAAAGCGACAGGATTAAAACCTGCATTTTTTCTCTTTGCTCAATAAGCATGCTATGACTTACTCCACCCCGGCTTCGCTTTTTTGTAGCAGGTCCTGGATCCTGTCCAGGCGTTCCGGGCTCGCGGCGAGTTCCAGTAACGATTGTTTCTCACTGTTCGGAACCGGCAGGTACTCCGCCAGTCGGTATCCAAGCCAACTGGCGTTTTCCAGCTTGTTAGTACTGGCATCGTAACTGATTTCAAAGTGTTCAAAGATGCGCAGCAGTATTTCCTGCAAAAGAGAATATTCCCGCCCCACGCTTACGTCGTCATCATCGAGCCAGGTGACTTCCCCTTCAAGCAACATGTTCTTTCGTTTTGAGAAACTTGTTATTTGAAATCGCCTTTTTCCTTCCACCGTAATCCCAAGCAGACCGTCTTCCAGCTGGCTCCAGTCGACGATTTCCACGTAACACCCCGTTAGATGACATTGGGCATCGCCACCCACTTCGCTACCTTCATTTATCAGGCAAATACCAAAGCCACTTTCTGACTGCAGGCACTCGCTGACGAGGTCGGTATAACGAGGTTCGAATATTCGCAATGGCAATCTCGAACCCGGGAACATGACCAGGTGCAGTGGGAAAAGGGGAATTTTCTCCATCACGTGAACCCTCTAAAGGCTATTCAGAATTTTTTCATGAATTCCCTGGAATCCACCATTGCTCATAACAAGAACGTGGTCCCCCGGTTTAAGCTCGCTGACCAGTTCTTCTACCAGCGAGTCTACTGCCTCGAAAACCCCTGCACGCTTGCCCAGCGGCTGCATGCTCTTTTTCAAATCCCACTCCACCTCGGCGGGTTGAAACATGAAGACCCTGTCTGCACCATCCAGGCTGGCTGCGAGGGTATCCTTGTGAACACCCATGCGCATGGTATTTGAACGGGGTTCCAGGACCGCCATTACCCTGTGCCCAGGCCCCACGCTGGAACGCAGGGCTTCCAGTGTTGCCTCGATGGCCGTTGGGTGGTGAGCAAAATCATCATAGACATTCACTCCCCTGGCGCTACCACGCAACTGCAGGCGGCGTTTTACACTCTTGAACCCCGATAGTGCTTCACAGGCCAGCCTTGAATCAACTCCTGCATCCCCGGCACAGGCGATCGCCGCCAGGGCATTTTCTGCATTGTGCCGACCGATAAGCTGCCATTCCACGCTCCCCCGGCTTTCACCCTCGAAGCTAATGTCAAAGCTGGAATAGTCATTTGAAAGTGGTTCGACTCGCCACTGTTTCGAGTCAACGCCAAATTCAACGGTGGGCGTCCAGCAACCCTCTTCAATTACGCGATCAATTTCTTCATCACCATGATGACGCACGACCAGGCCATTACCCGGTATTGTTCTCAGCAGGTGATTGAATTGCTTCCTGATGTCCGCTACATCTGAATAAATGTCTGCATGATCAAACTCGATGTTGTTCACCAGCAATGTCCTTGCCCGGTAGTGTACAAACTTGGCTCTTTTATCAAAAAACGCAGTGTCATACTCGTCAGCTTCAACGACAAAATACTTCGAATCGCTGATACGCGCCGATACCCCAAAATTTTCCACCACTCCACCAATCAAAAACCCCGGGTTCAACCCGGCATAATCAAGAATCCATGCCAGGATACTGCTGGTGGTGGTTTTGCCATGTGTCCCGGCAACAGCCAGGACATGCCTGTCCCTTAGAACGTGGTTAGACAACCATTGAGGCCCTGACTCATAGGGCAAGCCCTCGGCAAGCATGTATTCGATTGCCGGGTTACCCCGCGACATCGTGTTTCCAACGACAACAAGGTCAGGCTTATGCTGCAGGTGTTCGGGCTTGTAGCCATCCATAATTTCAATGCCCTGCTCCTTTAGCTGTGTACTCATCGGTGGGTAAATATTGCTGTCTGAACCGCTAACCCGGTAACCAATATCCCTCGCAAGAAGCGCCAGGCTGCCCATGAAAGTGCCACAAATACCCAGTATGTGGATGTTCATATCACCACGGGTTGCAGTCGAGAAACCATGAAGGTGTTCAATAATACGTAGATTAGAGAGACGAGTAAGCCCAATGCAACTGACGCATCAAGCGCATGTCTAAGGATATGGGTCATAACCGCGATATTCCACACCATCAGGATTATAACAAGCAGGAAAAGCAGCACCAGAAGTGAATGCCCCTCGGGCAGGTTTACCAGGAAAAAATACGGAGGCGTTGCCACCAGGTTAAAAATTACGCCGGTGCCGGCCAGTGCGGTAGTCACCTGGTACCACCTTTGAGGCACGCGCCAGGCGCTAACGACCAGGTAGGTAAAAAAAGAAAGTACAAGCGTATGCACCGATGCTATCAGCAGGGCAAGTGCTGAGGATTGAATAATAATAGTAAAAAAGAAACTGCTGCCGGCATAGGCCAGCAGACAGAGCATTAATAATTCAGAGGCCGCAGGAACATCCTGTGGTTTAAGCCTGAAACAACAGATGCCGAAGAATAAATTCCAGAGAGTGTTTAACATATCCTGCTATCGCTGCAATGTGGCTTCGAACCTGGCTGGTAACCGGGGCCAGGGGCCAGTACTTTCAATATTCGGACCGGCACTGGTGTTTAAGAATTAATTATGCAAGCATGATAAACATTAATTAAAACGGCCAGACCAATGCGCACAATAGCAATATTTACTTTATTTATCCTGTTCCAAACGGCATCAGCCCAGCAGGAAGAATCCTACAGTCTCAAAAACGAAGATTATCGACTGGTGAATGCAACTTCGATGAATTTCCAGGTTTGCGCCCAGCAGGATGCCCAGAAACAGCTTGCAGAACAGGCAGATGTAAGAAATATTGCCGCTGTAGCAATTTCCAATTGTGACGGTGAACTAAACGAACTCAGAACTGAGCTTGGTGCAAAAATGCCGGAACGGAGTTACCAGGGCCTTGAAAGAAGTATCAAGAATCGGACTATTAAAAAATTATTGTTACAGTTGATGTATCAGAAATCTGCAAACGAGGAAGAAGAACCGTAGCCCTGGATACGGGTCTTTTCACCTGTCACTTAAATACCTGGCACACCGGCTTTAATTAGCTCTTTCAAGGCGGCTTTGTACACGCCTCGCTTGAACTCCACAACCTGTTCCACCGGTTCCCAGAAGTCGACCCAGCGCCAGTGGTCAAACTCCGGTTTTTTCGACGCGTCCAGCTTTACTGCGCTCTCGTCGGCAAGCAATTCCAGCAAATACCAAATTTGTTTTTGTCCAATACACAGGGGTGTTGAATTCTTGCGAATGAATTTCTTGGGTAGACGATAGCGCAGCCAGTCACTGGTACAGCCGATAATTTTCACGTGCTCAGGCAGCAACCCGGTTTCTTCCTGTAGCTCACGGTACATTGCTTTCTTCACCGATTCGTTCTTGCGAATCCCCCCCTGGGGAAACTGCCACGCATCCATGCCGCGACGCTTGGCCCAGAACAACTGGCCGTGCGTATTTCTCAGGACTATTGCTACGTTGGCTCGATAGCCTTCAGAATCGATCATAGGTCAATGATGCCATGCATGTCTCTGAATACAAGCGTCACGCGCGAACAGGGATGAGGTGAAAATCAGGGGAACAGGTGTTTCACCATATCCCGCTCTTCTTCAAGCTCCTGCTGGGTAGTGGTCATCATTGAACGGCTGAATTCGTCGATGGCCAGCCCCTGGACAATTTCATAATCACCGTTGCTGCATGTTACGGGGAATGAATAAACAAGGCCCTCTGGAATATCATAGGAACCATCGCTGGGTACCGCCATGGATACCCAGTTATTTTCCTCGCTACCGGTGGCCCAGTCACGCATGTGTTCGAGCGCTGCGTTTGCAGCAGATGCGGCACTCGACGCGCCCCTTGCGGCGATAATTTCTGCACCACGTTTTGCAACCCGGGGAATGTAATCATCCCGGTACCATTCTGCGTCAACCAGGTCCAACGCGGGCTTTCCCGCAACCGTTGTATGGCTGATATCAGGGTATTGTGTCGTAGAATGATTGCCCCAGATACACAGGTTCTTGATGTCATTAACACTGCTGCCGGTCTTGTCAGCAAGCTGTGCGAGTGCGCGATTATGATCAAGGCGTGTCATGGCGGTGAAGTTTCGTGGATCCAGGTCCGGCGCATTTTTCATGGTGATTAATGCATTGGTATTGGCCGGGTTACCCACGACAATCACCCTGACATCCCTGCTCGCGTGATCGTTCAATGCTTTGCCCTGGACGTTAAAAATAGCCGCGTTGCCTTCGAGAAGGTCGCTGCGTTCCATTCCCGGACCACGTGGCTTGGCGCCAACGAGGAAAGCAAATTCCACATCCTTGAAAGCGACATTGGCGTCGTCGCTTGTTTCAATACCCGCGAGCGTGGAAAAAGCGCAATCCTGTAGCTCCATTACGACACCATTTAAGGCATCCAGGGCCGGTGTGACTTCAAGTAATTGCAGGATAACCGGCTGATCTTTCCCCAATAGCTGGCCCGAGGCTATTCGAAACAAAAGTGCGTAACCTATTTGACCGGCGGCACCGGTGACGGCTATTCGAACAGGTGCTTTCATTAGTAACTTCTCCTGGTTTTTTAATTAATCTTGCCGTGAGCGTCTGGCATCAGCGTGAACACGCTGATTATGTCAGCAGGTGCTACATGGGTGCCTCAGCGAAATTATGCCTAGCGATCTGCCAGGTCAACGTAATCGCGTTTTTCTGCTCCAATATAAAGCTGACGTGGTCGCCCGATTCGAAATTCAGGATCTTCCATCAACTCCATCCACTGTGCAATCCAGCCCGCACTTCGCGCAAGCGCAAACATCACGGTAAACATGCTGATAGGTATTTTCAGCGCCTGGTAAATAAGACCGGAATAGAAATCTACGTTTGGATAAAGCTTCCTTTCAATGAAATACTCGTCTTCAAGCGCGATTCTCTCCAGTTCCATGGCCACTTCAAACATGGGCTGGTTAAGGTTTAATTGTGTGATCAAGTCGTGGCAGGCTTCACGAATGATGGTTGCCCGCGGATCGTAATTCTTGTAAACCCGGTGACCAAAGCCCATCAGCCTGAACGGGTCATCCTTGTCCTTGGCTTTGTCGATATATTTCTTGATATTGCTGGCGTCACCAATTTCCTCCAGCATATGCACAACGGCTTCATTGGCGCCACCGTGGGCCTTGCCCCACAGGGTCGCTATGCCGGCGGCAACGCAACCAAAAGGATTGGCTTCTGCACTACCGGCCAGCCTCACCGCCGAGGTACTGGCATTTTGCTCATGGTCTGCGTGCAATATAAACAGCAACTCGAGTGCTCGAATCGCGACCGGTGGCGGCGAATACTCTTCACTGGGCCAGGAAAATGTCATGTAGAGGAAATTCTCCACGAAACCCTTGTTGTTATCGGGATAAACAAAGGGCAAACCGGATGCGAAGCGGTAGCATTTTGAGGCTATATTGGGCATTTTCGCGATCACACGCTTTGCCGTAAGCAAGCGGTGCTCCGGGTTCCTGATATCAGTCGCATCGTGATAGTAAGAAGCGATGGCATTAACAACGCCCGCCATGATGGACATCGGGTGGGCATCGTAGCGGTAACCGGTGTAGAACCGGGAAAGGTGTTCGTGGGTCATGGTATGCATCTTGATAGCATGATCCCAATCTTCGTATTGCTGCTTGTCGGGCAGTTCTCCGTGGATCAGGAGATAGCAGACTTCGATGAAGTTGCTCTTCTCAGCCAGTTGTTCGATCGGATAACCGCGGTGCAGGAGTACACCCTCATTTCCGTCGAGGTATGTTATTGCACTGCGGCAACTGGCGGTGGTGCCGAACCCGGGATCCAGCGTAAACATACCCAGTTCTTTTTGCAGGGCCCTGGTATCAATTACGGGCTCTCCATAAACACCGGTGATAACAGGACATTCGAGCTGTTTACCAGTCCGGTTATCGGTGATCGTTACAGTATCAGACATCTTTGCCTCCAAAGCAGGGTTAGCGTCGTTACAGACCGTTTTATTTATTGTTTTAATTGTTATTATTTTTCTAGCATACAGCGCTAGAGGAATCCCCCGCAAGCCTGACCGGCAATTCCGGCCTAAATTATGCATGTTTACATGACAAAACACACTAATCGTCTAAACTTGTATGCACAACTATCGGAATCACTTAAAATATTAGTCACTAAACTATTGAGAAATCAGGTAAAAACCGAAGGCTGATCAAAAAAAAACGCAGCCCATAACACCAGGAAAGGAAAATAAGAAAAATGAATCGTTCTGACGCTTCTCACCTCTATAGCGGCAATGCCGATTTCATCGAGCAGCTGTACGAGAATTATCTGAATGACCCGCAAAGTGTCGAAACGGAGTGGCAGGAGTATTTTGCCCAGCTTCAGCAGGCAGAAAGTGGAAAAGATGTCGCACACGGCCCTGTTCGGGAGGCTTTTTTACAGGCGGCAAAGAGCAATAACCGCCGCCAGGTTACGGCTTCCGTCAGCCAGGACAGCGGCTCCCACCAGAAGCAGGTCTCGGTCCTGCAGCTAATCAACGCGCACCGATTTCGCGGCCATAGCCAGGCAACGCTGGATCCCCTTGAACATCACGAGAGGCCCGAAGTACCTGAACTTGACCCTGACTATCATGGACTGACCGAGCAGGAC
>CAZXDV010000061.1:0-13184 GCA_964639535.1 uncultured Enterobacteriaceae bacterium
CCTCGATTTTAAATGCAGGTACCTGTCCTGATGCGACGGCATGGTTGCATGCCAGGGTCATTACAAGCAAAACCAGGCTGACCAGTTCTTTCACTTTTTTTCGGCTTCAAAAGTCTTGATGCGATCAGTAATCTCGGCTGCAAGGTCGTTGGGTAGCGGAAAGGTGAGATGATACTGCGCAATTTTCCACTGGCCACCTGGTGTTAGTACAAGCACACCAGTACCCCGTGACGTACCATAGCTCTTGCTATCCAGCACTTCATGAAACCAGGCTACATCACCTGGGCCTGAAAACCTGATATCACGCTCTTTCGATACATATACCCAGCCCTTGCCCTTGTTGAAAAAAGGCAAGGCGTATGACTTGAACTCATCGATGGTCCAGTATTCGTTCACATCGGTACCGATAAAAATCGCGTCGTCCGTAAAAAGGCCGAAATAGTTTTCCGCATCAGCCTCGGCTGCATATTGGTGCAGAGAATCGAGGACCTGCTCTACCTTGCCAGTATTGTCTGCCATGGAGCTGTTACTCGTCATTATGATTAGTACCAGGAGAAGTGATTTAAATTGATATGCCATGGGTCAATATCCCGTTGACGATGGTAGCACGCGTCACGGGGAAGTTTTGGATAAGTGGCTGCTGATTATGACAGATTTGTACAGCCCCTGGGTGATTTGCATGGAATATATACACACCGGGTAACTTGTTTGATTGAGATCAATGATAACAGCGACGGCGCGCGCTATACATGTGAATAGCTTATTCACAGGAGTATATATATGAAGGTACGGGCCATCAGCATAATAGCATTCCTGGCTTTTTCTATTGCAAGTAACGCAGAAGAAAACTGTATCCAGGGTACCGTTGATATTGATCCTGCTCTTCTGCAGTCACATGCAGGAAGCGATAAAAGCGCCCTGTTTGTGTATATCAGGGAGCTGGGGCGGGAGTCGGGAATACCCACCGCAGTCATCACCATCGATAACCCGGCCTATCCCCAGGACTTCAGCTTATGCGGTGATGACCAGATGATGAGAGGAGTAAAAGCCAGGGCCCTGGATGAAAGCTACAAGGTATTTGCGCGACACTCGCCCACGGGTGTTCCCATGAAAAAAGAGGGCTTTGTTGGTGACAGCCTTGGACCAGGTGGCAAGGGCGTGCGGGCAGGCGAAAAAGTCAGTCTTACAATCAACAGGCAATACGGTAACTAGTGTACATAGATAGCAGGCTTAATTTGGGAGTCCGTATTGAGCATTAATAAACACATTGCTGTCTTAGTTCTGCTCCTCGAAGAAATCTAATAATGAATCCCAGGGGAACTGCAAAAACAAGGCATATGACTGTACCCATGATTGCGCCGATTACCTGGAATGCCCCGAGCATTTCGGCACCGTCACCTGTTGCGGCTTGTCCGGTTATCGTCACCCAGCTAAACACCCAGAATATTCCAAATACGACGATGTAAAGCAGCGATAACCAGCTTATTACTTCCAGGCTGAGCCGCGCCCATGACCTTAGTTTCAGAAACATTATCCCGGAAAATATTACAAAAATAGCGAAGGCGACTTGAAGCAAGGACAGGACACCGAAATATTCAAACAGGAACATTGGAAAAAAAACCGATTCGGCTTGTTCTGAAAGTTGTTTCTGCGCTTCCTGCATCTCAGGACCAATGAATAAAAAGAACATCAGTGATGACATTATTCCTGACAAGGCCATAAAAATTGCGATGCATATCCATAACCATCCAATGACGGTTACTGAAGTTAGTCTCTTGCCACCTGGCTCGAGAGTTCCCCCATCTTCCATGTCGTTCACTCCCTGTTCACATTGCAATTGTCAAAATACGCCCAATATTTAGATCTGACAAGAAGCCGTCATTTGGTCGCAGCATTCGGGTACTTGGTCTAATACTTTAAAGAAAATCACCAAATTTATTAGTTATTTACGTATAATACGTGCCAATTAGGGACATGAAATCAGAAACATCGTAAGCCATGCTGTATTTAGGACGTATCCTGCTGTTTGCCTGTATTCCTCTCCTCAGTACCTCGCTAGCCGCCGAAGAACCTCAGAGAGTCGAATCCGCGCGCCTGTCAGAAATTGCCGTTTTCCCCCAGCGAAATGCACCGGCCTCCGTAGTTAGCCTGAATGCGACTGGCGTGGCCTCGGAAATACCGGCTGTTATTACCGAGCTGAGAGTGCGAGTGGGTGACATCGTCGAGAAGGACCAGGTGCTGGTGCGCCTGAAATGCATCGATTTTGAACTGGTCGAGCAGGAGGCACGGGCTCGACTGAAGTCCCTGGCGGCGCGCATTGAGCTCGCCAAGCGTCGTCTTGAACGCACCCGCAAGCTCACCATGAAACAGAGCGTGTCAGAAGAGCTGCTGGATGAGCGTGAATCCGATCTCGCGGTATTGCAGGCAGACAGGGTAGGTGCGCAGGCGTCCCTTCGCCAGGCCACCCAGCGCGTATCGAACTGTGTCATCAAGAGCCCGTTCAGGGCACTGGTGACCGAGAGAACATCCTCCGTGGGTAACTACGCTGATGTGGGTAAGACCCTCGTGCGTATCCTTGATATCGACCAACTGGAAGTGTCGGCGCAAGTTAACGCCGGCGATGTTAACCAGCTTGAAGAAGTCGATAAGCTCATGTTCGAACATGAGGGCCAAAGTTACCCGGTTAAACTGCGAGCCATATTGCCAAGTATCAATTCTGAAACACGTAAC
This sequence comes from uncultured Enterobacteriaceae bacterium, assembly GCA_964639535.1. Lineage (GTDB taxonomy): Bacteria > Pseudomonadota > Gammaproteobacteria > Eutrophobiales > Eutrophobiaceae > WLWS01. The sequence continues at coordinate 2,731 of CAZXDV010000061.1, forward strand.
AGTGAAGTACGACTGCTTTTCCAGAACGGACCGGCCTTGCCCGGTGCTGCCGGAAAGCTGTACTGGCGCGAGACCCGCCCCCATGTTCCCGGATACCTGCTGGTCAAGCGAAATGGTGTTCTCGGCACCTTTGTGCTGAAGGCAAACAGGGCGCGTTTTATCGAGGTCCCGGGTGCACAGTCCGGTCGTGCAAGCCCTGTAGATTTACCCCTGGACTCGATAATGATTACCGTCGGGCACTTTGCCCTGGATGATAACGACACCGTCCTGAACAAGTAACGATGAACTGGTTAGCGCGTTTTTTTTCCAACCACGTTCTCGCAAATCTTACCTTTGTGTTGACGATCATCATTGGTGGACTGTCCTATGTACAGATGCCAAGGGCCAAGGATCCGGAGATCAATTTTAACTGGATTAATGTCATCACGGTTTTCCCGGGGGCCTCTGCCATTGATATCGAGCGTCGCGTTACGGATCCCATAGAGGATGCCCTGCGCCGCACGGTAAAGGATATGAAGTTTGTCCTGAGTACCAGTCGCGATAATATTTCCAATATCCTGGTTCGTTTTAACCAGATTGACGACCGCGAGTTTGACAAGCGCGTCATCGACCTCAGGCGCGAGGTGCAAAACACCTACACCGATGAGCTGCCTACCGATGCAGATGACCCGGTGATCTACGAGGTGGGCACATCAAACGCATTCCCCAGTGCCATGATTATCGTGACCAGTGCCGGTGATGATGAAAACCTGCGGCGCCAGGCACGCAACGTGAAAAAAGACCTGGAGAGAATCAAGGGCGTAGACCGCGTTGACGATCTTGGTCTTGCTGATCCGGAGCTTCACATATCCTTTTTCCCGGACCGGCTCGAGGGGCTGGGAATTACGCCCGGCGATATCTCCGATACTATTCGTGCGTACTTTACCGATCTTTCTGCCGGCGATCTTGAAACCAACGATGGCAAATGGATCGTGCGCATTGCCGGCACCAGCCCGGACCCGGCTGCCCTGAGGGATATTCCCATTACAACGGCTCGCGGGGTCGTTACCCTGGGCAGTATCGCCGAGCTTTCCCGCGAGAAAGAAGAGATCAGCACGCTGGTGAAGTTCAGGGGCAAGCCGGCTATTAATCTCACCGTCACCAAGCAGGCGGATGCCAACGTGCTGGAGTTACTGGATCGTATTAATGTCTATATCGGTGAGAGGAATCGCTTCAAGGATTCAACGGGCGCAGAACTTTTCCTGGTCGATGATCAGACCATCAGTACCAGGAAAGCCCTGACATTGATGCAAACAAACGCGACGATTGGACTGGTGCTGGTACTGATCGTCACCTGGATTTTTCTCGGTTCCCGCATCGCCATTCTTACCAGCATCGGTATTCCATTCACCCTGTCGGGGACTTTCCTGATACTCAGTGCCATGGGTGAAACCCTGAACAATACCGTGCTACTGGGCGTGGTGATCGCTCTCGGTATGCTGGTGGATGATGCCGTGGTGGTAGTGGAATCCATCTATCAGCGCCTGCAGCATGGGCTCGATGGAATGTCGGCAGTGCTCAAGTCATTAAGAGAAGTGTTTGCACCGGTCACTACTTCCGTGATGACAACAATCGCTGCTTTCCTGCCGCTGATGCTGCTGCCCGGTATTCTCGGGGACTTCATGCGCGTTGTGCCGCTGGTGGTAACACTTGCGCTGCTGGTGAGCCTGGTGGAGGCCTACTGGATGTTGCCATCGCATATCCTCGCGGCAAAAGTAAAGTTTACCAACCCCAGTCGCACCCAGTTAAAGCGCGAAGCCATGACGCACTGGATTCGTCTGCGCTACACGCAGCTGCTTTTAAAATCCCTGCGTCACCCGATTATTTCCGTGGTGACAGTGGTACTGGTGCTCAGCCTCGCCGGCTGGACACTTGCCAGCGGGTATATTCGCTTTAACTTTTTTGAATCCGATGCGGAGCGCCTTTTTTACGTGAACATCGAGATGCCACAGGGCACCAGCCTTGAAGGTACCAGCGAAGTACTGGGAAAAATTGAGAAGCGCGCTCTTGAAGTTATACGGGATGATGAACTACGGGCATCCATGGCCTTTGCCGGTCAGCAGTTCACTGAAACGGAGCCACTGTTTGGAGATGCCATTGGCCAGGTGATGTTCAGTTTCAAGCCGCAAAAGCGCGGTGGCCGACACGTGCTTGAAATTTCCGATGCGGTGGAGGAGGCGGTGCAGGATGTGGCTGGGCCAATCAACGTTTACATGCTGGAAATCAGCGGCGGTCCTCCCAAGCGCAAGGCCATCAGTGTCAAGGTTCGCGGTGATGAATACCCCGTGATTCTTGAAGCAGCAACGGAGCTACGCAGCTATCTTGAATCCCAGGATGTATTTGAAAATATTACCTTTGACTATCGCCCGGGTAACCCCGAGCTGGTGGTGCAGCTTGATGGAGAAGCAATACAGCGTAGCGGTCTCAATCCCACCCTGGTGAGTCGCGCCCTCGCTGCCCACGTGGATGGTGAGCTGGTCACTGATTTCCAGGACCAGGGAGAGGAAGTGATGGTGCGGGTGGTGTCCAAGAAAACCGAGGACACCAATATTGAAAACCTGCTTCGACAAACGCTTTCATTGCCTGATGGCCGTTCCATTGCACTGAGTGAATTATTGGTTGCGACCCCGGGACGTGGGCAGCAAAACATACGACATTATAATTTCAGGCGGACGATTACCCTTGAAAGTGATATCGACGAAGATCGAATTGACACCATCGCTGCCAACAAGATGATCCAGGATAAGTGGGTAGACCTGCAAAACACATACCCCAGTATCAGTTTGGATTTCTCGGGAGAACTGGATGACATCCAGGAAAGCCTTGATGCTTTTGGTATCCTGTTTGCCCTGGGTCTTGGGCTTATCTACATCATTCTCGGCACGCAGTTCGGTAGTTACTTCCAGCCGTGGATGATTCTACTGGGGACGGTTCCGCTCGCCATTACCGGTGTCGTTCTCGGCCTGCTGGTGACGGGTAACCCGCTCAGCCTTTACACGCTTTACGGTGTTGTTGCCCTGGCGGGCATCTCGGTTAATGCGGCCATTGTCATGATCTCCGCTGCCAACCAGCGCCTGGAAATCGGCATGAGCCTGTTACATGCAACGGTTTACGCGGCGCGGCGTCGAGTTATACCGATCCTGATCACGTCACTGACAACCATCGCGGGGCTGTTTTCACTGGCCGCCGGTATTGCCGGGAAGTCACTCATATGGGGGCCGGTGGCCACTGCCATCGTCTGGGGACTGGCTTTTTCAACAGTGCTGACATTATTTGTAATTCCGTTAATGTATAGGACTTTTATGACCTGGAGTCACCGTGTTCAACCTCAGCATTCACACTAGCCCGGTTAGCGCATCATGAACGGCGCTGAATCACTACTTCGAAGCCTGCTCGACAGCGGTATTGATACCTGTTTCATGAATCCGGGTACCTCCGAGATGCACTTTGTCTCGGCGGCAGACCGGCTCAACGAAATGCGCTGCGTACTTGGCCTGTTTGAAGGCATCGTTTCCGGTGCCGCAGACGGATATTCGCGCATGGCAGGAAAGCCCGCTGCCACGCTGCTACACCTCGGGCCGGGTCTTGCCAACGCGCTGGCAAACTTTCATAACGCGCAGCGCGCCAATACGCCCATCGTCAACGTGGTTGGCGATCATGCAACCTATCACAAGCAATATGATGCACCCCTGGCGTCGGATGTTGCCGCTTATGCCAGGCCCGTGTCCGGCTGGATTGACGAGATAACCAATCCTGCTGATGTGCCACGTATGGCACGCGAAGCAGTGCTTGCCAGCCTTGAACCACCGGGGCAGGTTGCCACCCTGATCCTTCCTGCAGATACTGCATGGAGCGAGTCGGTGGAGCCAGGCACGCAGGACTTGTCCATGCCAACTGCGAAAACGGTTGACGACGAGCGCGTTGAGGAAATAGCCAGGGGCATTAGTGATGGCGAACCCGTGGTGATGTTGTTGCGTGGTGCCTCCCTGATGGCAGCAGGACTGGAAGCCGCGGGTCGCGTTGCCAGCAAGTTAAACGCCCGGGTATTCTGCGACACCTTTAACGCACGCATTGAGCGCGGTGCAGGTCGCGCGCGCGTAGAGCGCCTGCCGTACTTTCCCGAGCTCATTGTCGAAACCCTGGCTGGTACAAAGCACCTGGTAGTCGTGGGGTCAAAACCGCCGGTTGGTTTTTTTGCCTATCCTGACAAGCCCAGCTGGCTGACACCCGAGGGTTGCCAGGTACATACACTTGCAGCACCGGAAGAAGACGGCGTTGATGCGCTCAATCGGCTGGTGGATGCCCTCGGGGCGCAGAACGAATCACCGGGCATAGTCAGCCACCGGGAAACACCCATGCCTTCAGGAGACCTGACGCTGGAAACCATTGGCATGAGCGTAGGAGCACTGCTACCTGAAAATGCCATCGTCGCCGAAGAAGCGATTACCTCGGGCTTTCCACTCATGCCCATGTCAGAAGCCTCGCCGGCCCATGACTGGCTGATGGTGCCCGGCGGTGCCATCGGTGGCGGTATGCCCATGGCCGCAGGAGCGGCAGTTGCCTGCCCGGATCGAAGGGTGCTTAACCTGCAGGCGGACGGCAGCGCCATGTACACGCTGCAGGCACTCTGGACACAGGCTCGCGAAAACCTCGATGTGACCACGGTTATTTTTGCCAACCGCGAATACAAGATCCTCAACATAGAATTTGACCGCGTTGGTGCGGGCGAGCAGGGCGAGATAGCTCGGGACATGTTTTCCCTGGATAACCCGGCGCTTGACTGGGTCAGCCTCGCAAGAGGCATGGGCGTTGAAAGCCGAAGTGTAAGTACCCTTGAAGAATTTAATGCAACGCTTGCCGCTTACCTGCGCGAGCCCGGTCCTAACCTGATCGAACTTAACCTTCCGCCGCGCCAGCTATAGAGCGCCGGTGCGGGTCTCCTTGTCGACCTCGAGGTCGGGGATTTTCTTGCCATGGGTCACCACGTAGATGCCGCTGGCCACGATAATCACGATACCCACCCAGGTATTAAGCGCAGGTATTTCGCCCCAGACAAAAAATCCCAGCGCCACCATCCATATCATGCGCGCGTAATCTATGGGTGCGACCACCGCGGGCTTGGCATAGCGTAGCGATTGTATAAAGCACCCCAATGCCGCGGTGGAGGTGAAGCCAAGAATCACGAACCAGCCCCAGTCCTGCCAGCCGGGTTGTACCCACTCATGCAGTGCCCACCAGGCCGAGATGACGATATTCGCCGGGTATATGTAGAGGTTGAGAGAAATCGAGGTTTCTGTCTTTGCCAGCGAGCGTGCTGAGATACTCAGGTAAGCAATGGCAAATGCCACGAACAGGGACGTGAGATGGGCAACGTGAAAGTGATCCGGCGTGGGCCTGAGAACGATAATGATGCCGATAAAACCTATGATGATGGCAATCCAGCTCTGGATGCTAACTTCATCCTTCAGGACAAGCGGCGAGAAAAGCGCAATGATAAAGGGCGCGGCAAAGGTCAGGCCAACGTATTCCGCGATGGGAATATTCTTCAGTGAATAAAATATCGCAATGATAGTGGCACAACTTGCCAGGCTGCGAAGCAGGTGACCAGCCGGTCGACGCGTCTTGATTTGTGCAATCTTGCCGCTAAAAAAAGCAAAGCCGAGAATGATAAGCAGGCCACTGCAACTCCTGAGCCAGGCAATCTGGATAACCGGGTAGTCAGCGGTCAGCCACTTGCCGGTGGCGTCGCCAAAGGCAAAAAGCAGGGTGCCCGCAAAGGCATAGGCTATGCCCAGCGGGGTATTCTGTTCGGGGTGTCCTGCTTTCAGGAGATCTTGTCCAGCTCTGCGGACATCTCCGGCAATACCTGGAACAGGTCGGCAACGAGGCCGTAGTCAGCCACTTCAAAGATAGGGGCTTCTTCATCCTTGTTAATGGCAACAATGGTCTTGCTGTCTTTCATACCGGCGAGGTGCTGGATGGCGCCGGAAATTCCAACTGCGATGTAAAGCTCCGGTGCGACAATCTTGCCGGTTTGCCCAACCTGGTAGTCGTTGGGCGCATAACCGGCGTCTACCGCGGCTCGCGACGCACCGATGGCAGCACCAAGCTTGTCGGCCACCTCGTTTAACAGGCCGAAATTTTCTTCGCTGCCAAATCCGCGACCGCCGGAAATAATAATACCTGCGCTGGTCAGCTCGGGACGTTCTGACTTGGTCAGCTCCTGCCCGACAAACGAGGACAGCTCTGCGGCCGCGCTGGCACCGACGGTTTCAACACTCGCTGAACCACCTTCTTCTGCTGCAGCATCAAAGGCCGTACTGCGAATGGTCATGACTTTTTTTGCATCGCTGCTTTGTACAGTGGCGAGGGCATTACCTGCATAGATCGGGCGAATAAAGGTGTCCGCAGATTCAATGCCGGCCACGTCAGAAATCGCGGCCACGTCCAGTAAAGCGGCCACGCGTGGAATGATGTTCTTGCCAAAGGTAGAGGCAGGAGCGAGGACATGACTGGCATCTGCAGCCTGTTCTACAACCAGCGGGGTAATTTCTTCGGCCAGCATGTTGGCGTAACGTGCATCATCCGCGTGTAATACCCTGCTGACTCCGGCAATGGTGGAAGCGGCGCTGGCAGCAGCGGCGCAGTCACTACCGGCAACAAGCAGGACGATATCATCGCCCAGTTGGCTCGCCGCGGTGACGGTATTAAGCGTAGCAGCCTTGATGCTGTTGTTATCGTGTTCGGCTATAACAAGGATACTCATATCAAATCACCTTCGCTTCGTTGTGAAGTTTGTCCACCAGCTCGGCAACGTCGGCGACCTTGATGCCGGCACTACGCTGTGGTGGTTCCTCTACCTTGAGAATACTGAGCGTTGGCGTTACATCCACACCGAGTTCGTCAACGCTGACCGTATCCAGGGGCTTCTTCTTTGCCTTCATAATGTTGGGCAGTTTCACGTAACGCGGTTCGTTCAAACGCAGGTCCGTGGTAATTACCGCAGGCATCTTCAGGGTAATGGTCTCGAGACCACCATCAATCTCGCGGGTACAGTCGACGGTGCCTTCTTTCAGGTCCAGCTTTGAAGCAAACGTGCCCTGGCTCCAGCCAAGTAATGCTGACAGCATCTGGCCGGTCTGGTTGTTGTCATAATCAATCGCCTGCTTGCCGAGGATGACAAGACCGGGGCCTTCCTTTTCGACAACAGCCTTGAGTACCTTGGCTATCGCAAGGGGTTGTACGTCCACGTCGGTTTCAACAAGGATGGCGCGGTCAGCACCCATGGCGAGGGCAGTACGCAGCGTTTCCTGGCAGGCGGATTCCCCGACGCACACTGCAATCACTTCTTCAGCATTGCCGGCTTCCTTTATACGCAGGGCTTCTTCCACTGCAATTTCGCAAAATGGATTCATGGCCATCTTGACGTTGTTTGTTTCGACACCGCTGTTATCGGCCTTCACGCGAACACGAATGTTGGCATCGATAACACGCTTGATAGGTACGAGAATTTTCATCAGCTGCTAATCCTCAGGTGATTGATCCTGGATGTTAATGGTTTCTTAGCAAGGTAAAAACAGCCCTGGCGGTACCGCTTGTGGCTGTTTATGTTGCGGCGCGACAGTAGCACAGAAGAGGTCGCTGTTCAATTCTGCAAGGGCTTTTTAACAGGCGAAATGAAGGTGTTTTTCAGCAATTCTGATGTTAATTGGAGCAATACTGTCGTGCATGGAAAGCAGCGCGTCGCTATTGTCTATATGCCCAGCTAATGAGCGCGTTCATGAGCTCCTCACCCGGACCCCGGTGCGCGTTCTTGTGGTTCAACATACCCGCCACGATGTATTTCTTTCCGGAGCGGGCATTCACATAGCCGGTGATGGCCGAGACATCATCTATGGTGCCGGTCTTGATGTGCGCGTGGCCGGAACGCATGGTTTTTTTCAGGCGGTTGCGGGCGGTACCGTCAATACCCATGATAGACAGGGACGACACAAATTCCGGCATGAAAGGAATGTCTTCGGCATACAGGAGGATGTCTGCCAGCAACCGGGCTGATATGCGGGTCTCGCGTGACAGGCCTGCTCCGTTCACAAGGTTCAGTGAAGTGGTATCCATCCCCTTTTGTTCAAGGTATTCGCGGATCAGTTGTCGACCGCTTTCTTCGCGACCGGTTGTGCCATCGAACTCGGCCGCCAGGGTCAGTAACATTTGCCGTGTCATGACATTATTACTGAACTTGTTAACCAGGCGGATCAGTTCTCCAAGCGGTCGTGAACGCCAGCTCACGAAGGGTTCCTTGTCCTCGGGTGCCAGTCCTTTCCTGACTTTGCCATTTAGCTTCCCGCCCAGCTGCTGCCAGAGTGATTTGAACACGCCATAGGCAAATGTGTCCGGCTGCAACACCGTGCGCGCCATGACGTAGTGACCACAGCTAGCCGGGAACTTGCCATCAAGGAGTACCTTGTCGACAGCCTCGGAACGGGGAATGGTAATCGCAATGCCGCGCTGGTAGCCGCCACAGCGTCCCTTTTTCAACCTGAGGCGGTTATCTATTTGCAGGTTTGGTAGCTCAGGATCCGGCCTGACGATAACCGACTTTCCATTGGGAGCAGGATAGAAATGAAAATAGGCCGCCTTGAAATTAACCAGCAAGGCGTTTGGCAGGACGTTATAGGTTCGCTCGGGCTTGTTATCGAACTCCGCCGTATCGATGTTGGGGACCTCAAAGAAGCTGTCATCAATAACCAGGTCACCGGTGACATGCCTGATACCCTTGCGCCTGAGTTCCTGCAGCAGTTTCCAGAAATTCTCCGTCACCAGGTAGGGGTCGCCATAGCCCTTGATCAGCAGGTCGCCGTGCAATACCCCGGCAACTACTTTACCCATGGCATAAACATCGGTGCGCCAGTGATAGGCCGGCCCCAGTTCCTCCAGTGCCGCCAGGGTCGTCACGACCTTGATGGCAGACGCGGGATTCATAGGCTTATCGGCGTTAATGGAAAGTAGCGGCCGATCCTGGCCTTTTTCATGGACCACGAATGCATAACTGCCCCCCGGTAAACCATGGCCGGTAGTGATCATCTCGAGCTGTGGAGGCACACTCGTCGCCATCACCTTGAACTGGATAGCGAACAAAATCATCGTGCCGATTACGCGGCTTAAGTTTTCTTTCAACATATCTAGAAATTAAGGCTCGGCCTAACTGGAGTAAATATCTGGCTGCAGGTTTTGACTCAAGGCCACATTAACTTGGAAAAACAGCAGAAAGTCAAACAGGAAGAACTGCCTGGCGCCCGGTAACAATTCAGCCACTTTTTCGACAACATCATTTGTGAATTTTAGGTTAGAATATCCAGCCCGCATATGAGGGCACAGGGACTTTTAGGATAATAATATGCATCTAGAGCACAAGTATGATGACCCGGTTGCGAAGGAGGTCATCCAGCTTCACGAGTTCTTTGAAGACTGGTTTCGAGGTAACTGCAACGACACGGATCGTGTTTTCAAGAGACGTCTCCTGTCTCGCATGGATATCGATTTTCATATCATCCTGCCAAACGGTGAGAACTATTACGGTGACCAGTTCTGGCCAGCGATGCGTGAACAGCATGGCTCCAATCCGGATTTCCAGATAAGCCTGCGTAATTTTTCCCGCAAGCTGCAGATTGGTCGTAAGACCTTCGTGGTGAACTACGAGGAATGGCAGAAAAACGCGAAAAACAGCAAGCCTGCCAATAATGGTCGAGTATCAACAGCAATATTCGTAGCGGACGACACCGCGCCCAATGGCGTCAAGTGGGTACATGTTCATGAGACGTGGTTGCCGGCGAAGCGGATTAAGGCTGAACCTTTCGACTGGTAACTTTTTAAAGCGGATCTTTTTCACCCACGCGGCGTTCTCGCCTTTCTGCGATGCTCACGTACTGGCGTGTACGCTGCGCTTCTCTAAAAGGCTCGGGCCTTGCCCGGATAAAAAATCCCTCGCTATAAAGAAATAAATACCCAGGACTTCGTTGGGAAGTCTCTAACCCCACCAGTGCTAATGGTTTCATGCAATCAGTGTACAAGCTCCACCTGCTTGTAGGCCCTGCCGCCGTTTCGAAATTCCCGCATGAGTTTCTTTTGCTCAGCCTCTACCATGTTGATATTGGCCAGCTTGACGTGACCATAGCCGCGGATTTTCTCGGGGAGTGACAATATCTTAAGTGCGCAGTGGAAATTTTCATCATCCAGGTTTGCAAGCAGCTTTTCCACGTCAGAGCGATAGTCCAGGATAAGCTGGCGTTCACGCTTGCGCTCTTGCGTCAGGCCAAAAACATCAAGGGGACCACCCCTGAGGAACCTGAGGCTGGCAAGCCCCCTGAACATGGCCATTGTCCAGTCAGGCAAAGTCATCTTTTGCGGTATACCCTGCT
>CAZXDV010000062.1:0-13174 GCA_964639535.1 uncultured Enterobacteriaceae bacterium
TTGATATGTGCCGGTGTTGTTCCACAACATCCGCCGACTATGTTAAGGAAACCGCTTTCAGCAAATTCCTTCAAAATGCCAGCCATGTAGACCGGCGTTTCATCATAGTCACCAAATTCGTTGGGCAGCCCCGCGTTGGGATGGGTGCTGACGTAGGTATCCGCTATTACCGATAATTCTTCAACGTGCTGGCGTAAATCTTTTGCGCCAAGAGCGCAATTTAAACCAACACTTAGTGGACGTGCGTGTCGAATGGAGTGCCAGAATGCCTCGCAGGTCTGGCCGGTGAGAGTTCGTCCCGAAGCATCGGTGATAGTGCCGGAGATCATCAGAGGCACCCTGGTATTGTGCTTGTCAAAATATTCTTCGATTGCGAATATCGCCGCCTTGGCATTGAGGGTGTCAAAGATGGTTTCAAGTAACAGCAGGTCTGCACCTCCGTCTATTAGCCCTGCCACCGCTTCGGAATAGGCATTCGCAAGATCGGTGAAGCTCACATTACGATAACCCGGGCGATTGACGTCGGGAGAAATCGAGCAGGTCCTGTTCGTAGGTCCAATCGCTCCTGCAACAAACCTGGGCCTGGTGCTGGTACTTTTTTGCGATGCACACTCTTGAGCCAGCCTGGCACTGGCCAGGTTGAACTCATAGGCGAGGGAGTCCATCTGGTAATCCGCAAGGGCGATGGACGTAGAGTTAAAGGTATTTGTGGCAATGATATCGGCGCCAGCATCGAGGAAAGACTCGTGAATACCGCGTATCACAGCAGGATTTGTTATTGAGAGAAGATCGTTGTTGCCCTTTAGTTCAACGGGGTGATCTTTAAACCTGGTGCCGCGAAAGTCGCCTTCTTCAAGGTTGCAGGCCTGGATCATGGTGCCCATGGCACCGTCCAGCACCAGGATACGCTCCCGCATGGCGCGTTCAAGCACGCCGAAAGTATCCGTCAAATTTTCCTGGTTCATCGTCAAACACACTCATGCCGTGTGGATGCCGAGGATTAAGGAGGGGTTTGCCTCGCTTATATCGTTCGGTGTCCAAACAAATTAAGCGAGCGCAGTTACAAAAATGAGCCGAATGTTTCGAGCCTGGCAGGGTGGAAACTGTCGCAGCGCTCCTCGAAACCATCTGGGTGCGAATTCTATTATTCTTTTTAAGACAATTCCAACGCTTTAGACTGGTCAGACAGCATGTATGCGAGGTTATAATTGGGAATATACATATAACTCGATTTGAAGCGGGGGGCACCAATGGCAGAGAAGAAATACCAGGTCGTCATCGTGGGCGGGGGAAGCGCGGGTATCAGTGTGGCAGCAACACTGGTTAAAACAGGCAATGGCAGGGAGCTTGATATTGCCATCGTCGATCCCGCCGAGCACCATTATTACCAGCCGGCCTTTACGCTTGTTGGTGCTGGCTGTTATTCACTGGAAAAAACCCGCCGTGAAATGCAAAGCCTGGTGCCCGCAAACGTCGAGCTCATCAGGGATTCTGCAAGATCCTTTGATCCCGAGAACAATTCACTTGTCCTCGGTGAAGGGGATACACTTGGCTATGACTACCTCGTGCTATGTCCCGGGCTGGAGTTAAACTGGGACAAGATCGCCGGGGCAAGGGAGGCGATAGGTGAAGGACAGGTTTGCAGCAATTATTCACCGCAACACGTGGATTACACCTGGGACTGCATCAGGCAGCTGAAATCCGGTTCCAGGGTGGTATTTACACAGGCACCCCTGCCATTCAAGTGCCCCGGGGCACCACAGAAAATTGCCTATCTTACTGCTGATTACCTGGACAAGAAGAACTTGCTTGGCGAGTGTGAATTGAATTTTCTTACTCATGCACCGGGCATTTTTGGTGTGCCTTTCTTTGCCAGGGAGCTTAACAAGGTTGCCGACCGCTACGGGATTAAGCGTTACTTTCAACACAACCTCGTAAAAATTAATGCTGCTTCAAAGATTGCAGAATTTGAACTTGTTGGTGAAGAAGACCAGGGCAAGACGGTGGAAATGGAATATGACATGCTGCACTTCACACCTCCGCAATCTCCTCCCGAGGTTTTTAAAAGCAGCGCATTTGCCAATGACAGTGGCTACATTGATGTCCACCAGAATTCCCTGCAGCACACAAAATATTCCAACGTGTTTGCACTGGGTGATGCGGCTTCAACGCCTAATTCAAAAACCGCGGCGGCAGTTCGCAAGCAAACCCCTGTTGTTGTCCATAATATCCTGGCCATGATGAAATCGGGTGAGCTAAGCGAGGCTTACGATGGATACGCCTCGTGTCCCCTGACGACCGCCTTTGGCAAGGTGATCCTGGCAGAATTTTGTTACGGGGGGAAAGTTACGCCAAGCTTCCCGCTTGACCCTGCCAGGGAACGCTGGACCTACTGGTGGATCAAAGCGACAGGTTTACCAATCTTTTACTGGAATTATATGCTCAAGGGACACACGTGGTTTCTTGATCACGACCGGGATTTTGTCGAGCCCTGAATTAGAAAAAAGTTACCTTGTATTGCCCACGGGTGCCGCGAATGCATCACTGATTAACTGGTCAACATTATCCCCGGTGAGGCTTTTAAGGAAGGCAACAAGCTGTGATTTTTCAAGCGGCGTGAGCCCGAGAGGCTTGATAAGCGGATCGAGGAGCTGGTTCTTTATGCCCCCGCGATCGTAAAATTCGATCACGTCTTCCAGGGTGGATAGCGAACCGTCATGCATATAAGGCGCTGTGAGCGCAATATTTCTAAGAGATGGCGTCTTGTACTTCCAGCGGTCCTCCGGGTTTTCCGTGATTTCATAGTAGCCAAGGTCATTCGGTGGCGTTTCAAACGATCCTTCAATACTACTCATATCAACCTCTATCCAGTGTCCAGGTGCTACGAGTATCTTTCTTGTTTGCGGCGAACGGGACATTGACCTGTTATAGCCAATGCCCGTGTTATGCAGACTGTTATCGGTAAAAAGCGCAAACTCCCTGTTTACAAGGTGACAGCCTGAACAGGCAGCCTTTCCCCTAAACAGGCTAAAACCTTTCTTGGCACTGGACGAAACAGCTTCGTCATCACCTTTGAAATACCAGCGATCAAACTCGCTATTGGCGGAACGCAGGCTTCGTTGGTATGCAGCCAGCGCTTCACCAATGGTTGTCATATTGGCCAATGCGCCGTCAAAAGCCTGTGAAAACAATTTACTGTACTCGCTTATGTTTCTTATCTTGTTTACAAGGTAGCCAGGCGAAGGGTTGGCCATCTCATTTCTTGCCAGCAGCGGCCCCCATATTTGTCTTTCAAGGCTGTCCTCCCTGGCGTCATGGAACAGCAGTTGAGCATGACCAATGTTGTACAGGGTAGGGGCGTTTCTTCTCACCGTTCGCCCTTCAATTCCAACCGCTGTTGCCAGCTCATTGCTTGTAAAACCCTGCTCAGGTATGTGACACATGGCACAGGAGAACGTATTGTTGTGGGAAAGCCGGCGGTCAAAAAACAGCAGGCGACCCAGCTGAATTTTCTCCCTGGACAGGCTTCGCAAAGTTTTCTCGGAATACTGGCGCAGCCCAGGAATGGCACGCCTGGCATTCAATGCGAGATCCGCGCTTGCTCCCTGTCGTCCTGAAAGGCTCAGGGCGCGAGTGCTGTACTCCGAGCTTTCATAGCCGTCCTTGTTGTCGCCGGCACCATGAAGTTCCGGGAGCTGTGACGGGACGGCAGTGCTCACCTCTGTGCCGGGTAAGGATGCCAGGGTGATAATGTCGTTAATGACTGTTTGCGGATGTAAAAAGGAAGTGCTGTAGATGTTCCTGATCTGTTTTTCCCGGTCGATAAGAAATACCCGCAGTATGTGGGAGATGCTACCACTGGTATTACCGTTTTCATCAACTTCACGCAGGATCGACTGATCATAGGCCGAGAGCAGCGGGGCAAGATCGGCTTCCGAACCGGTAGTGAGGAACTGCCAGTCAAACTCACCGCGAACAAAATTATTTCCGTACTGCGACATCACCTTCGGGGTATCGTTTTTCGGGTCAAAGCTCATGCTGATGAATCTCACCTGTCCTTCAAGGGCGGGCATCTCCAGCAGCTTGTTTTGCACCTGGCTGCTCACATAGGTCGCAAGAGGACAGCCATTTACGTCATTGCAGTGGGTATAGATAAAACTTAATACAACGAACTTGTCGCCCATGAAGTCGTGGAGCTGACGAGTCTTGCCTTTCATATCGAGGATTTCACCATTTCCTGCCTTGCCAATGAGCGGGAGCTCGTAGCTGCCGGGAACAGGGGCGGGGTAATCCAGGCTACGATACCCGGGTGCAAGGACTTCTGGTTTGCTTTCCTTATCGTGCCCGGAATGGGCGTGCAGGTAAAAACTGGCGAATAGAATAAAAATGCCGGTAGCAATAACAGCTACCGGCACGTGGGAAGTACGCAATTTAGTTTCCGGTTATTGACCTGCTACCCTGACATCCTGCCGGGGGCGGCTCTTTGCGAAAAGTGAGTAAGCACCGAAGCGCATCTGGTGGGGCAGTCCCAGCTTTTCTTCCAGGAAATCGATACTAAAGCGATGTTTTAATTCCTTGCCGTCCCAGTCATAGGCCTTGAAATACTGCAGGTCACCATCTCCCTGTTTCTTGTCCCAGTTTGCCAGCAGGGAGGATGTAAAATAAACACGGCTGCCATCCCAGCTCTGGGAAAGCATGTTGATCTGGGCGCCGATATTCTTTGAATACACTTCCTTCGGGTTGAAAGGGTCAGATATATCAAAAGCCCGCGCCATTCCATCATTCCATGTATCTATCCAGAGCAGCTCGTCGTCAGCTGAAATGGAAATATCTACCGGGAGCGGAATCTTGCTGGCATCACCAATGTCGGCTACGGCCTTTGCCTGCCATTCACCAGCCTCATCTTCATAAATCAGCCATACTTTTGAAGTCAGCGCAGTGGTAGTAAAGCAGTAGTTGTTCTCCGCGCCCCATGCACATCGAATTTCCAGCGGTGCGCCCGGGACATCCAGTACTTTCCTGGGTTTGCGGGTATGCAGGTTCCATATAACCACGGTGTTACCAAAGCGTTTCATTGCTTCAGCGTCAGACATCATTTTACCAAGGTCCATCATGTAGTTATTCCACCCGGTAAATGATGATGTAACCATGACATTGCGCCGGGGCAGGGCACGCACATCATAGCCGTAACCATCGGCAAACTGGCCACTCTTCACCGCTCCGCCGAGGTTGTCATCTGTAGGCATCCAGTGAGTAGCCACGTATTGTCCACCGTTGGTGTATTCCACCAGTGCGGTTCGACCACCATGGTCCTTGTCATTTGACAGCCCGGTAATCATCATGCGCCCCGGTAATGCGTAGGTTGTATGGGGGCCTACGACGCCACCGCTCTTGTCGACAAAATTATCGATTGTCTTGTGCAGGCGTGGCTTTGCAGGGTCAGTATGGATATCAAATATAAACAGCTTGCTGGTATCAAGACCACCGGCCCAGAGGTAGCGACGGTCATCGGTCAAGCCAGAGTGATGCGCTTCGTTCCTGCCGCCAACTGACAGTGAATTGATTACCTTTCCATAATTGTCGGACTTGGGATTAACATCTATTGTCACCAGCTTATCCTGCTCGTCTCCAACTCCCTCTGCCCCGAGGGTCCAGACATAGATGAAGTCTTCCTGGCCGACAATTTTAGCCATGTAAGGCGACATGCAGGTCTCGTCAGCGCTGACCGCACCTGAAACCAGTAATACACTGCAGAAAGTGACAAGAAAGCTGCTCAGCGGTTTAATTATTCTACTCATCTGTTCCCCCTCACAGGAAAATTAACAAAGGCCAATTAAAACAGATTACACCGTGGAATCCTATTCGCGAAGACGAAAGCAGGTCGCCCGGAAACGGCCCTGCACGCTGACCTCCGTTATTAGAAATAACATTAATTGGACTAATAATAGATATATAAAACAACATATTATGGATAGAAAGTCATGTTATGTGTAAGTAAGGAGTGGCAGCATCCCCGCGGGACAGACTGTCGCTTCAAGGATAGCGCTGAAGTTGAACGCAGCCCGCAAAAGACACGCATAAGGCGCGACATATTGGTGTACTATAGCGCGCTTTGTAAAACTCTCTTGCAGGTGCTGTTACGGGCAGTGAAGGTAGAGAAAAACGAAATATCGAGAAGCTGATCATGGGAAACAGGCTTTCAAAAATTTATACAAAAACCGGTGACAGTGGAGATACCGGGCTGGCAAGTGGTGAGCGAATTAGTAAAACCGCAGCTCGAGTTCACGCTATGGGTGACGTGGATGAATTGAACAGCCTGCTTGGGCTGCTGGTGTGCAAGTGTGACGACGCTGAAATGAATGAAAGCCTGTGCGATATCCAGCACGTGTTATTCAATATTGGCGGCGAACTTTCCATGCCCGGTAGCCAGCTGGTTGGCGAAAAGGAAGTTAGCGCGATAGAAAAGCTGATAGACCTTTATAACACCCCCCTGCCACCACTCAAGGAATTTATCCTGCCGGGGGGAAGCGAAGCAGCTGCCACCTGCCATCTCGCCAGGGCGGTGTGTCGACGAGCGGAACGCGTGCTGGTTTCAGTTGGCAGTGATGACAATAGCCACCAGTTCGCAAAGATATTCCTGAATCGATTATCAGACCTGCTATTCGTGCTGGCACGTGTCCTGGGCCGGTCAGCCGGGGGTAGCGAAATATTCTGGCAAAAAGATCGAATTTGATTCCCGCTTATTTTTCCCATGCTGTCCTCTGAACTTATTGAGCCAGGTGCTCCCGGGACCGGGAGCGTGTAGAAAGTGGGAGAACGGTTAAATCCAGCCCTTGAGCACCCCCATGAGACAGGTCCGGCCGCTGGCGAGCTGGTCGAGCTGCTTGACGGTATTTACTGGATGAGGATCCCCATTCCGTTTGAACTGAACCATATCAATGTATGGCTACTCGAGGAGGAAAATTCCTTTACCCTTGTGGATACTGGAATCTTTGCAGAGCAAGCCGTCAGCCTTTGGCAGGATTTTCTAAAGGGTGGGCTCAGGGGCAAGCCCCTCGGCAGGGTGATCGTCACCCACTTCCACCCAGATCATATTGGCATGGCCAGCTGGTTACTGGATGCATCAGGTGCACAGTACAGGACAAGCAAGGAAACAGAAGAAATGTCCACCTTCCTGCTGGAAAACTCCGACGCACCCCCCGGCGAGGACAGGGAAACATTCTATAAACAGCATGGCGTGAAAAATGTCAGCCTGTTCGAGGATTTTTTTCGAGGCAAGTATTACTCGGAAATCATCTCCGGTAAAGCAGCCTGTGATGCTCACCTGCAGCACGGTGAGAAGATCAGGGTTGGTGGTGACGAATGGCAGGTTTTAATGGCATATGGGCATGCACCGGGTCACGTAACGCTGTTCAGCCCGCAAAAAAACTGCCTTATTTCCGGCGATCAGCTATTACCCACAATAACCACGAACATTGCCGTCCACGCGACTGCGCCAGAGGCAAACCCTCTGCAGGAATTTATTGATTCCTTTGAGCTGTTCAGGGTGTTGCCCCGGGATGTACTGGTCATGCCGGCCCATGGCTTACCCTTTCGCGGTGTGGAAAAACGTCTCGACCAGCTGCAGCAGCACCATGAAGACACCCTTGCATCAACGTATGAAATTTGTCACACGCCGAAAAACACTATAGATATCGTGCCCCGCCTTTTCAGGAGAGAGCTGACAGGCTTAAACGAGGTGCTGGCTTTTGGAGAAACACTGGCACATCTGAATTATTTATACCTGCAGGGAAAATTGTCGCGTTTTATCGATAAGGAACGCTACTATTTCAAGCAGGCAGTCCAGGCTTAATCTTTCTCTACGTCATCATCGAGCAGGCTTTCCAGCGGTTCAGTGAGGACTACCTGGAAATCACTGAACTGCTTTTCAAACACGATCTTGATAACCCAGATCCAGACGGGAATTCCAATCAGTCCGCTCAGCAGCTGCAGGTAGACCTCTGGAACCCGGCTCATATTCATTGAGCTTGCGAGCACGCCGATTATCAGACCAACAGGAAGGGAGATAAGAAAAACATAAAGCATGCTGCGCCAGAACATGCTCCACCAGATCCTGGTGGCGCGCCACCAGGTCACTTCAAGAGTTTTCATGCTACCCGGCTACCGGCAGATGGAAATATGTTGCAGGCTTGACCTGCAATAAAGTCAGCGGTTGAGAACGTCATCCCGAACAGACTGGACAATGCCGGCAGCCTCGGCAATCAAGTCTCCTGCTACGCCCAGTTCTGTCAGCGCTGCCCCAAGGTTTTCAACAACAGCGTCAAAATGGCTGTCATTGAGGCCCTGTTCCTCGACCAGGTGCTTGTGTGCGTCCCTGAGAGATTGACCGGGGTAGTTCGGCAAACCGCCAAGTGCGTAGGCGAAGAAACGTTTCTGATGCCGCGCCTGTTTTTCCATGTCCGTAGATGCAAAGAAATGCTTGATTCGATCATCTGCCAGCACCTTTTCATAAAACAGGTCTACTGCAGCGGAGACGGCGTCTTCACCACCAATTTTTTCAAAAATGGAACTCATGTTATCTGTTAGCTCTACTTGTTTGCCCGGCTCGCGGGCAGGTAAAAATTTAGTCGTACTTCCTGTCAAAAACAAAGTTGTCAGCTTCCCGTCGAACCGGGGCTTTCATCTTGGGGCGGCCTTTTTGCAGCTTGCCGATGGAGTAGCCCTGGACCTGTGAAGCTCGCGCGACGATGGTAAATTTCATATTCCAGCCCCCGAGCACAGCCAGTACCGCAGCAATGCATGACAACCACATGGTGTAAGAAGAAACAAACAGCCCGCACAGGAGTAAAACAAGCGGTACAACGTTCGCTCCCCAGAGTGTCAGTGGCGCTATTCCATTGAGGATTGCCAGTGTTTTCTTTGGTGCTTTTGAAGCATTAAGTCGCTCCAGGTAGGTTGTCCAGGCATAAATCCTGAAACCAAGAAAGGCCATAAAGCTGAAAAAGACCCAGCCCTGGATGGGTGTTTCATTGATGGCGTAGAGGGTCAGTACCAGTAAACCACTACCTTCACAGAGACCTGTTGCAATTATCAATGGCAGTACCGCGCTTTCTCTCCAGGATGGAATACCCCTGGATGCCAGCAGGATACGTCCCTGGCAATAAAGATAGACGAGCCCGAGTATTCCCGACAAGGCGACCAGGGCAGGGATTTCAAGGAAAAGTCCGGCCAGTGCCAGGGGAAAGAGAATCGTGCCGACCGAGCCTTCCCTGGTCATCCACGAGGTTTGCGGGTGGAAAAATACGTGGAAAAAACGCTCTGGCCGCCCAATTTCCAACCAGACAAGCAGGAGTCCCAGGCCAATGAAGGCCAGGGCTTCCAGTCCAAGCTCAAGGGGCAGGGGATCCGGGTACTTGGCCGCGGCGCTCATCAGTATCAGCCCGCAGCCCGTGCCTCCAAACATGAAGTTGCCGGCGGCACGCCAGTCCCAGTGAGTCTGCAACTTGCTTCCAAACCTATTCACCTTGCATTCGCTCCTGTAGTTCTTCAGGTAATTCCTGGTCCCACAAATAGAAAAAACCGGGTTCAGTGCCAAGCTCCGCGTGCATCTGGAACCAGGTGTTCTCTGCCAGTAGTTCCGAAACATTGCTATTTTCGTCTTCAATGTCACCAAAACTCAGGGCATCGGCTATACAGGCATTCACACAACCAGGTGTGGCATCGGGGTCGACGCCCGGTGTCAGGCCCTGTTCGACACCAGCATCGACGCGATCGGAGCAGAATGTACATTTCTGAGCTACGCCCATGGTGCGTTCATCGAAGCGTATGGCCTCTGAATCCATGGGCTCATCTCCATAGGCGAACCTTGGCTTGTCTACCTTGTAGCGAGCCTGGTAGGGGCAGGCCACGGTACAGTAACTGCAGCCGATGCAAAGATCGTAGTCGATAGTGACAATACCGTCCTCACGTTGCCCGGTGGCAGTGCTTGGGCAAACATGCATGCACGGCGGATCGGAACAGTGCTGACATCCAACCGGAACAAACAGCCGTTCCACGTCAGGATATTCCCCCCACTCCAGGTCCAGTACCTTGCGCCACTGTACCCCGGGGGGTGTTGCATTGGTGTGTTTACAGGCCGCCGTGCAGGTCTGGCAGCCGACGCAGCGGTTCAAATCCGCAATCATGACATAGCGTGTCATTTTGCCGCTCCTATACGTTTAATTTTTACTTTTGTGCCATCAATACTTGAACCACCGGCATCGAGGTAATCCTGGTCCATGGGCACCACCTTGTTGAGCCCGGGGCGATTCATATCTTTTGCATAGGGTGTTTTCCATTGCCCAAACTGCGCCAGCATGATTATCACGTCAGGTCTTACCCCCTGCCTGAGGCAGGCAACCCCCCTCGTTGAAGCGACCGGCGATGTAACTTCAATCAGGTCACCATTTTCTATGCCCATTTCCCTTGCCTTGTTTTCACTCATGATGATGCCTTCATGACCGAATACATTGTCAGCCACTTCTCTCATCATCTGGATACTGACATTGGCACCCCAGGCGTACTGCATACTTCGCCCTGTTAGCAGCCAGAATGGATAATCAGCCGCACTGACATTGTGATTACGCTCGATGATTTCATCCCAGAGCTTGTTAAGATCATGCCAAACCGGTAGCGGCGTGTATTCCGCCAGCTGTCGATCCCACCATGTTACGCCGGTCTCATTAAGGCGGTTTTTAAGCTCCTTGCCCATGCGGAAATAACGTTCCTGGTAAGGCAGTTCAAAACGAAGCCCCATGTCTTCTATTACCGGGTAGAGATACCAGTTGAGTCGAGAATAGGGTCTTGTCTGGTAACCATTTTCACGGAACCACGCCAGGTCATGTACTTCCTCGCCGTCACTGAGATCATGGCTTGCAGCCTTGCAAACCGCATCCCAGATTTCCTCCTGGCTATGTTCCTTGGTGATATCGAGCGAATAATCGTAATCATCAGTCTGCAGGGGAACACCGCAACCCGCGCCATTAATGACGGAATTGTACGCTTCGAGCAGGCCGGTCCGGCGTGCCAGCTCGTTGGCAATCCAGCTAAAGTCCTTTGCATCGTTCTGGGGTTCAACCACGGCCTGTCTCAGTGCCCAGCCCTCTGATTCCCAGTGGTTTTCGAAATAGTGACCACCGCCAATACGCAGTAGCTGATCGCTTTCCAGGTCCGTCGCTTCCGGCATGATGACATCAGCGTAGTGAAGTGTCTCATCGTGGGTATAGCCAAAGCCGGCGATGAAAGGAAAAGTCGCCATAACATCGTTCATCTTGTCAGTTTCGGAGAACGAGATAGCGGGGTTACACTTGTATACAAACCAGACGTCGGGTGGATTTGGCTTTTGCCAGCTTTCTGCTGCGCGTTCCTGCAGACGCAGCCAGGCGAGGGTGGTTGAACCAAAAAGCTGTTGTCCCATGCTGGTGCCCGACATGGGTGTGAGCATGTCATTGGCGTGACGATTAATCGGCGCGTCATTCCACTCGCCCTTCTTGGTTGGTGTGAAGGTGTGGCTCATGAAGCCATCTTCGCCCTCTGCCACGGTCAATAATCTATCCCAGTCCGTATCACCGGCAAGGTGAGTGGTGCTTCCCAGCATGCTGCCTGACACTTCCAGTGCACCTACCAGGACCTGCATCATGGTATGAGCCCAGACACATTCGTAACCACCCCAGCCATTATTAACCGATTTTCCGAGTACGGTGGCTACTGGTCGAAAAGGCACCTTGCGACCATCTATTTCTTCGAATTCACCGACATGAGCATGGGCCAGGAATTCATTGGCAATGCGACGCGTGGTCTCTGCCGGAACATCGGATATGGTTTCGGCCCATTCAGGCGTTCGCTCAGCGACCAGCTGCCGGCTTAACTCAAGCCCGGTGGCAGCTTCCACATTCTCGTGTTCCCATCGTTCATCGTCTGCGCCGATCTCTACTGCTTTTGAGACCGTATAACTACCGAGCAGGGCCGGGTCGGTGTCTTTAGTATTGTGAGCAACCGCGCTATTACTGGCATTATCCCAAAGCAGTGGCTCGAGGCTTTCGGGGTCGCGAAGATAAAAACCGTTTGGACCCACCAGGTAAGGTGAAGCGGTGCGATCTCGAAGAAACTCTACGTCGAGTTTTTCCATGGGGTTCTCGTGCATCATCACGTGAAGCATGGCGAACATCACGGCTGAGTCTGTTTTTACCTTTATGGGTACCCATTCCGTGGCGCTGGCGCCGGTGACGGAGAGATGAGGTTCAAACTGGATACGCTTCATACCCCTTTTTCGAGCATCCGCATGACGCCTGACACCAGTGACGCCACCTGAAGCGTCGATGTTGTTGCCGAATGAAATGAGGTATTCACATCGTGGCGTGTCCGGCAAAATTGTAAATGCCCGGTGCCAAAGCTCACCAAACATATGCTCGGAGTGATAGCACTTTACGGTACCACCCGCACCGAGGCTTTGATCAAAAGGCCCCCAGCCAAATAAAAGCGCGGGAAAGCTCCCCATGTACTTAAACGGCGTGGCGGCTCCACCGGTGGTAAAAGCAAGACGCGGATTGCCATGTTCATCAAGTACCCCTTTCTCGCGCGCAGCATTCATTTTTTCCGCGCATATATCCAGGGCTTCTTCCCAGGATATCTCAACCCAACCCGGGTCTTCATCACGACCTTTCCTGGGGTTTGTTCGCTTCAGCGGTGTTTTTATACGATGGGGGTTATACAGTTTCTGGATCAGTCCGAACGGCTTTACACATACCTTGCCATCGGCGGGGTGTTCATTTTTCAGGTCGTAGTTTGGTTCAACCTTGGTGGCGACACCGTCAATGACTTCAACGGTGAGGAGGTCCGGACCATTTACACACTGGTAACAATAGGTGGAAACTTTTTTCTTTTCCTGGGGGACTGGGGCGGTAGCACTCATGAAATTTGCCTCTCTCAATTCTTCCGGTCAAATTGTTCAATTGGGTTACTGCTGCAACAATCCAAGTTTACTCTTTCCTGTGACAAAATACAGCCTTACAATACGGTACCGTATTGACAATTATTAACAGCCTAACTAAGGTTGAAGTCACACATTGAATCATCTTGAACGAGTACAGTAAAAACTCGTAAATAAATGATTTCGTAAATGGTCGATTCGAAGGTG
>CAZXDV010000063.1:0-12967 GCA_964639535.1 uncultured Enterobacteriaceae bacterium
AGCAGGTCGATATGCCTGCTTAACCATTCCTCGCTAGCCTGCTCGTCGTCATCGATAAAGGCGAGGTAGTCGGCACCAAGCGCCACGGCCTCTTTTACCAGGCGGTTGCGCACGCTGGCGAGCCCCCGTTGTGCCTCGACAAAATAGTGTATCGAAAACGGGTAAGCTGCAGAGACTTCTTCCACCGCATCCCGCGCACTGCCCGCTTCGTCATTGTCTACTACGAGCACGCTGATCGTCGCGCCCGCTGGTACCTGCAGCCTCTTGATGGAAGCCAGGCATTCTCGTAGAAGTTGCTGGCGACGACAGGTGGGAATACAAACCACGAGGCTTTGCCCCGGCGCTTCCCTAGTTTCCCGTGACGGATTCATAAAGACCCATGGTTTTATCAAGCATGTCCTGCAGGGTAAACAGCTGCCTGTCAGTCACGACAGGGGCGTTGCGGTAAATTTGCACGGCCTTTTGTGCGGCAGCTTCCACATCCATTGCCGGCACCAGTCCTTCTGCAAACAGGGGGCGCAAGACTTCACTGGCACCACCGTGGTCGTAGGCCACTACCGGCTTGCCAAGAGAGAGTGCCTCCATGGAAGTACGGCCAAAAGCTTCAGGTTCCCGCGACAGTGAGAAAACAATATCGGAAAAGCTCATGATCTCCCGAAGGTCGTTTCGATGGCCACAGAAATAAATGTTTTCTTCAAGCCCCAGTCGCCTGACCAGGTCCAGTAGCTCTCGCTGAAAGCGAGCACGTCGTTTTTCGACACCCCCGGCAACCACGCCCAGTACCCGTACACCCATTTTCTTTATATGGTTGACCGCAAGAATGAAATCCTCCTGGCCCTTCCAGCGGGTGATCCTGGCAGGCAATGTCACCATCAGTTCGTAATCACTGGTTGGCAGGGAAGCGCGCCATGCGGACTGCCATTGTTCCGGCGCGCTGTAGCCACGGGAAAACTTCCCTGGATCGATGCCGCGGTGGATCACCGTAACCCGGCTCATGTCAGTTTCCGGGTAGTTGTTTTCTATGTAGCTTCGAATGAAATCTGAAATTGCGATGATGCGCTCGCCGCGCAGCATTATCCTGCTGTAAGCGTTGACCGTGTAGGGTCCGTGCACACTGGTGATGAAAGCAGGCGCAGTGTCCGGGTTCTTTTTGTGCAGCTTTCGCCAGGCAAGGTAGCTGAGCCAGGCAGGAAAACGGGAACGGCTGTGGACTATGTCTACGCTTTCCCCGGCAAACATCTTTGCAAGAGTATTTACGTGTCGATAACCAAGGGGTGATTTTCGCCCGATATCAAGCTCAATATGTTCAGCGCCGGAATCGACAAGCTCTTCCACCATTCGGCCACCTGCGGAGATAACCAGTGCACGGTGTCCCTGCCTTACCAGTTCAGCAGCAACGTCCAGGGTGCCCCGCTCCACGCCGCCGGAGTTAAGCGCAGGCAGCGTTTGTACTACGCAGAGCGGTTTTGCTGTCACAGCCAGCCCAGTTTTTCAGCGGCCGCCCGTGCCACGCGCTGCGACTCCTGTAGCACCTTCGACGGCGCTGGAAGCCGGTCTTTGCCCTGGTAGTGGTCATACAGGGTGAGCAGGTTATTTT
Source organism: uncultured Enterobacteriaceae bacterium (assembly GCA_964639535.1). GTDB lineage: Bacteria > Pseudomonadota > Gammaproteobacteria > Eutrophobiales > Eutrophobiaceae > WLWS01. Next base: position 1,598 of record CAZXDV010000063.1, read on the forward strand.
CAAAGAGCGTGGTAGCTACGCTTCCAAGACGTGATTTTCTTCTTGGCCGCAACCTCATGACCCCCACGGCTGCGCCGGTGGACAGGGCTTCAAATATCATGGACATGCTGTCTTCGCTCACCCAGATCTGGGCAACATCCTGCATTAATTCTGCGGCGGGGTGATCTTCATAGGGGCGATAGTCGAGGCCCTCTTCGGCCATTCGCCTGAGTTGCTCGCGCATGATGGGCGGCGTTCTCGGGGAGTCAGATACCGACCACTGGAAGCCGCTTTCCAGGATGCCCTTTATCTGCTCAAGGACCAGGGTATTGCTCCAGAGAAAATGTTTTGACTGGCCGCCCACCAGCACCAGGCCTTTTTCCTCATCCCTGTTTTGCCGTGGTTGAATACTGTTAAGCGGGCCCATGGTGACGATGGTGTTTTCAGCCTGCCCGGGCCTGTCGTGTTCGGGTAATAGACAGAGATCAAATAGCCAGCGTGGTAGCGATGGAGACATGATCACGCAAATTTTTCCGCCACGGGCGAAACGGCAGGCCAGCATCGGAAAGTGGGTGGCATGGCCGGCGCCGACGAGGAGATCCGGATCGGGCAGGCTCTTCACAGGCTCGAGGTTCTTTTGAAACGCCTGCCAGTAGTTCTCCAGTTCAAAGGGCACGCCAATTTCGTGTACTTCGCAATCACACAATTCTGTGAGGGCAGACACCAGCCCAAGGCTCTGGCTATCGTGGCCGGCGCGACTGTCGGTGAAACGCCAGATTATTCGTCTTGATTCTGCGGTGGCAGTCAAAGGCCGAAGGGCGTCAGTCTTTCAGGGTGTAGTCGGAACCGCAATATGGGCACTTCGCGCTACCGCTGTCCTCGATGGGAAGGTAAACCCTCGGGTGGGAGTTCCACAGGCTCTGTTCCGGGGTTGGGCAGTGCAATGGCAGATCCTTCCTGGATATTTCAAAGACAGCTCCAGCCGCAGGTTTAGCGCTGTTTTCCGTTGTGCCAGTATCACTCATTTATATAGGTCAGCCATTGTGAGTATTTATCATTACGGCCATTGGCGATGTCAAAAAACATCCCCTGGAGCTTTTCAGTCACCGGGCCACGTACGCCGTTGCCAATAGCCCTGTTATCCAGCTCCCTGACGGGCGTGACTTCTGCCGCAGTGCCCGTAAAGAAGGCCTCGTCCGCAATATAAATCTCATCGCGGGTGATTCTCTTCTCTACGATAGTATAGCCTGCATCTTTCGCCAGCTGAACGATTGCATCCCGCGTAATGCCTTCAAGCGCGGAAGTGAGGTCAGGTGTGTAGATAACGCCATTTCTCACGATAAAGATATTTTCTCCACTTCCTTCAGCAACATAGCCCTCGGTGTCCAGCAACAGGGCCTCGTCGTAACCGTTTTGCAGGGCTTCCTGCAAGGCCAGCATGGAATTGATGTAATGGCCGTTTGCTTTTGCCTTGCACATGGAGATATTCACATGGTGCCTGGTGAAGGAGGAGGTGTGGATTCGAATGCCTTTTTCAAGGCCTTCAGCCCCGAGGTATGCACCCCACTCCCAGGCAGCAATGGCAACGTGTGTTTTCAGGGTGTCTGCACGCAGCCCCATTCCCTCGGATCCGTAGAAGACAACCGGCCTGATGTAGCAGGAATCAAGGTTGTTTTTCGCGATAGCTTCACGACAGGCGGTTTCGATCGTTGCAAAATCGTAGGGCATCGGCATATTCAGGATATGAGCCGAGTTGAACAGGCGCTGCACGTGCTCATTCAGTCGAAACACTGCAGGCCCACGATCGGTGTGATAGGCCCGAATACCCTCAAATACACCCATGCCGTAATGCAGGGTGTGCGTAAGTACGTGTACCTGGGCATCCCGCCAGGGAACAAATTCACCGTCGAACCAGATAAGACCGTCCCGGTCTGCCATCGTCATAACAATTCCGCCTTTATAGTTTTTATGTGCACCTGGCTGGTAAATATTTACATGCGCCGCCTAGGTGTTTGATTTTCAGGCAATTCTATTGTCCATGTGGGGCTTTATCAATAACTATTTTTTAATGCCTCGCAAAACGTGTTTAATATAGGAAAGACTCAAGAGACTGGTGCTATAAAATGATTGGAGAAGTAAACCCGCCGCAGGCAGCCGAGATGCTGCAACAGGATGAAGACGCAGTGATTCTCGATGTTCGCTCAAGCATGGAGTTTGCCTACGTTGGTCACGTGCCGGGTTCGGTATTCGTGCCCCTGAAGGAGCCGCCGACCTGGGAAGACGACCCTGCCTTTATCGACAAGGTTGAATACACCTTGAAGCAGCAGTTCCCGAACAAGGAACCTCGTGACCTGACCCTGCTCGTGCTTTGTCGTAGCGGCGCCCGCTCAATGATGGCAGGGCAGATGCTGGCCAGCGTTGGTTACCAGAAGGTTTTTAATGTTGCCGAGGGGTTTGAAGGAGACAAGGATGAGCAGCACCACCGTAGCAGCGTCAATGGCTGGCGCTTTCATGGTTTGCCATGGGTGCAGTCTTGAGCCTGGTGCTGAACGCCTTTTAACAACTGCGCAAACATTGCGCGGACACGCTGTAAATACTTCCATGTACGCTCCTCAGCGGCGCCCCTTCCGCTGAGGGCCCGCTTCTCTGTTCACGCAGGTTAAAAGACGCGAGTTGATTGTTTTTCAAAAACCCGGCGCGTGTTAAAGACGATATCCTGTAAGCCAAGGCCATCCTTTCGCACCATTCTTTTTAACAGCAGGTCAAAAAGCAGGGCATTGTATTTTCGAACCTCACCCAGCACTTCTGCCTGTTCCCGCGTGATATACGCCTGCTTCACCATCTTGCCGAGAGAAAAAAGCGGTATTACCGCGGGCAGCGGATAGTCCGAGGCGTTGATCAGGCGAGGGTGCCACTGCTGGTTTTTTAATATCGAGTCCAGCGGCTTGCCCAGCCGGTTGACCTGGGTCATTGCAGACACTTCTCCAAGCAGCAGTCCCTCGTATTTTTTCTCCTGCATCATGCGCGAGAAGAGATCGAAGCTATCCACTTCCCTGTTGGCATTATCGAGATCCCTGGATCTACCCAGCGACGCGCAATGGGCAACAATAACCCTGACGCCCATATCCAGTGGCTTGCGCAGCAGCAGCGGGTTTCCGTGATGCTGCGTGTTGGCGCCGTGCACCGCTTTTTCCTCCCCCGCGTGCACCAGCAAGGGAATATCGTGTTTCTTCATTGCCCTGTAAAAAGGTTCGCACAAGGAAGAAGCGGGGTTCATGCCCATTGCTGGGGGTAACCATTTAACTGCCCGCGCACCCTGGCTTACCGCCTGTTCCAACGCTTCAACGCAGTCATGCCTGTAGGGATGAATGGAGGCGATCCATTCCAGTTTACCAGGATGAAGCGCGGCTACTTTCGCGGCGTAGTCATTCGGGGTGTGAAATGCACTGCTGTTTTTTTGTAGACGGCCCTTTTCATCGTAGCTGTAGTCAAAGGCAAGCAGGACAAGCCGGGCGCCCGTTGGCAGCTCCCCGTGCAGCGCAAGCAGCCGTTTAAGAAAATCACGATCGACATCGTCGCCCTTTGAGCAGGAAGCGTTGAGATAGAAGCGGAATTGCAGGTATTGCTTAACATGCCAGAATCGCTGCATGTTCGGGTTCACCCATATCCCGCTGTCGCTATCACCTGTGCCTATAAGATGAACATGGCCGTCCCAGTACTGTTTCGCATCAATACCGGCAAGCGCCGCCGTGACCAGTTCATGCTGCAATAGCTCGGCCGGCAAACCACCCAGGCAGGGATTGAAAAGCCCGCTGCCGTAGTCGTCGCGACAGCCGTTCAGCGCAAGTGCAGCGCCGCCAAGCAACAGCGCGCGACGCTTCATTTATTCTTCCTCTTCTTTTGTTGCCTGGAAATACTTGCTCAGCACGAGTCCCGATTCAAAAAGCAGCCAGATGGGCAGGGCCAGCAATACCTGTGATACCACGTCGGGCGGAGTGAGTAGCATGCCGACGGTAAACGCGCCGACAATAATGTATGTGCGTTTCTCAGCCAGGGACTCGCGGCTGGTTATACCTGTGCTGATCAATAATATTGTTGCTATGGGTACTTCAAAGGCGAGACCAAAGGCAAAGAAAAGCTTGAGAATAAAATCCAGGTAATGACCGATGTCTGTCATTACCGACACTCCTTCCGGCGCCACTGAAGTCAGGAAGGCAAACAGGAGAGGGAAAACGACAAAATAGGCAAAGGCCACGCCGGCGTAAAAAAGCACAATGCTGGTTAGCAGCAGCGGTGTTGCAAAACGCAGTTCCTTTTCATACAGCCCCGGTGCAATAAAGGCCCATGTCTGGTAAAGACTGTAAGGCATGGTTAAAAAGACCGCGCTGAAAAAAGCCAGTTTAAAGGGCACGAGGAAAGGCGAGGCAACCTCGGTGGCAATCATGGAAGCTTCCGATGGCATCTGCGCCATCAGGGGCATGGCCAGCATGCGATAAATATCGTTGGCAAAAAAAGTCAGCGCAAGAAACACCGCAAAGATAAGCGCGATCGCTTTTAGCAGGCGATCACGAAGCTCTGCGAGGTGGGCAATTAGAGGCTGTTCCTGGTCCATTAGGAACGTCTATTTACTTTTCCTGCGGGGGTTCTTCGTTGCCGGGTTCAGCATTGTCGGTCCCCTCAACCAGGTCTTCTACCTCGTTGGTAAACCTGTCGGGCGCATTTTTGACCAGCTCATCAAGATCAGAGATTCGACTTTGCAGGTCCAGATCCGGATCCAGCGTGAATTCTCTTTCAATCTCCGAGCGGGTTTGCGATATGAAACTGCGAATGGCGCGCATCCACTTGCTAACATCACGCACAAGGGCGGGCATCTTTTCCGGGCCCATCACCAGGAGGGCAACAATGCTGATAATTGCCAGCTCCCAGAAACCAATATCAAACATGGATAATTAACGTCGTGTCAGGTGATACAAGCGGGCAGGGGTTGTGGCGACTTAAACCTTGTCTTCCTGGGTATCTACTTCGCCCTCGATCACCTGTGAAGAAGCATTGTTGTCGGGCTGGTTGGCCACCTTGTCCGAATCATCATCTTTCAATGCAGAGCGAAAACCTTTCAGGGCGCTACCCAGATCGGAACCCATGGTGCTCAGTTTTTTCGTGCCAAATAGCAGGGCAACTATAATCAGAACTATTACAAGTTCCCAAATTCCAAAGCTCATCGGTGTTCTCCGTACATTTAGATTGTTGATATATTACCTTAAGCGGCGGCCCCATGGCAGGAATAACGCACCGGGTGCCCCGTTTAAATCAGGACCGATTAGCCTTTTCTTCCAGGCCTGATTGCCCAAAACGCCTGTCCAGCTCCAGCATGATATCGTTTGGTCCCAGCTCAAGTCGTGACAGGAGAACCAGCGAGTGAAACCAGAGGTCGGCAGTTTCATGGACTACGGCCTGGCGATCCTGGGTCTTGGCGGCAATGATGAGCTCTGCGGACTCTTCGCCTATTTTCTTCAAAATCGCATCTTCACCTTTTGCATGTAAAGAGGCAACGTAGGAAGAGTCGGGATCCGCGTTCTTTCGTTCTTCCAGTATCTCTGCAAGCCTGTTCAGCAATTCAAATTCCATTACTACTCCGCTTCATCTATATAGTGGTTGTTTAAAATAATACGAGTTGTGTTGATACACAACTGTAAAGACGGTTGGTGTTACTTTTTGTAGATTTCGCCGGGGTCTTTTAGTACCGGGTCAACGGCCTGCCACTGGTCATCTTCAAGACGAAAGTAAAAGCAACTTTCGCGGCCCGTGTGACAGGCAATACCGCCTTCCTGCCTGACCTTCAGTAGTATCACGTCCCTGTCACAGTCGACGCGGATTTCTTCTACGATCTGAACATGGCCGGACTCTTCTCCCTTGCGCCATATACAGCCGCGCGAACGCGACCAGTACACGGCCCGCTTTTCTTCAAACGTCAGCTCAAGCGACTCCCGGTTCATCCACGCAAGGTTGAGAACTTTTCCGCTAATGGCATCCTGCGCAATGGCAGGTGCAAGGCCGTCCGCGTTCCAGGCAACTTGATCAAGGTAATTTTTCAATTCGTCATTCACGACCTACATCCTGACTTCTATGCCCTGGCTCGCCATTAACTGCTTGGCCTCCAGTACCGTGTGTTCGCCAAAGTGAAAAATGCTCGCGGCCAGCACAGCATCCGCCTTGCCCTCGCTGATGCCGTCTGCCAGGTGCTGAAGTGAGCCCACGCCACCTGAGGCAATGACCGGTATGGATACAGCCTCTGCAACTCGCTGGTTTAGCTCGTTGTCAAAGCCCTCCCTGGTGCCATCGCGGTCCATGCTGGTGAGAAGTATTTCGCCGGCACCGGCCTCGGCCATGCGACTGGCCCATTCTATTGCATCGAGTTCCGTTTCGTTCCGGCCGCCATGGGTGAAAACTTTCCATCGTAAATCTTCACCATCATTGTTGACTCGCTTGGCATCAATTGCCACGACGATACACTGGGAACCGAATTGCCTTGATGCTTCCTCGACAAACTCCGGTCTTTGTACCGCAGCCGTGTTTATACTTACCTTGTCTGCCCCGGCATTCAACATGTTCCTGATGTCGTCAATGTTGCGAATGCCGCCACCGACCGTGAGCGGAATAAACACTTCGCTGGCAACTGCCTCCACAACATCGATCATTGTGTTTCTCTGGTCGCTACTTGCAGTGATGTCGAGGAAAGTAAGTTCGTCCGCTCCCTGGGTGTCATAGCGACGGGCTACTTCGACAGGGTCGCCGGCATCGACGATATCGACAAACTGTATGCCCTTGACCACCCGGCCAGCATCGACGTCAAGACAGGGAATTATTCTCTTGGCAAGTGACATTTCAGGGAAAGCGGGGTTGGCTTGATTATTTTCCGACGTGCAGCCGGGATTTACCGTAATAACTATAGCGAGCTCAGGTATCGCAAAGACTGTCAGCGAGTGCCTGTGCTTCCTTGAAATCCAGGGCTCCCTCGTAAATGGCCTTGCCTGTAATTGCACCTTCAATGCCTTCATCGGCAACTTCGCAAAGCGCGCGAATATCATCGAGGTTGGTTATTCCCCCTGAGGCAATAACGGGGATCGCAATTTCCTGGCAAAGTGCCACGGTAGACTCAACGTTGACGTTTGACATCATGCCATCACGCCCGATATCGGTATAAACAATAGACGCAACGCCTTCGTTCTCAAACCGCCGCGCCATGTCAAAGGCATCATGGTGGGAAAGCTTGGACCAGCCTTCAGTTGCAACCTTGCCGTCTTTCGCATCCAGCCCCACGATGATGTGTCCCGGGAACTCCAGGCAGACATCTGAAACAAAGTGCGGCGCAGTGACAGCCCGGGTGCCGATAATCGTGTAACTCACGCCCGCATCGAGGTAAGCCTGTATCGTGTCTTCGTCGCGTATGCCACCACCAACCTGTACAGGGATAGACGGGTTAGCTTCTACAATGTTGTGGACGATATCAGCGTTTTCCGGTTTGCCTGACTTTGCGCCATCCAGGTCAACGATATGCAGGCGGCGCGCACCGGCCTCGACCCATCTTTCAGCCATAGCTACGGGATCGTCGCCGTAAACGGTGGAATCGTTCATGTCGCCCTGGCGTAACCGCACACACTTGCCATCTTTTATGTCAATCGCGGGGATTAATAACATCGTTTAAACCTGTTTGAAATGAGTGCAGCTGACAGTCTTGGGTAAAATAAACGTGAGTCGTGTGTGTTATTAATAAGTGTAGTCTAATGTTGGCAAAGTTTAAAGAAACCAACCCGGGTGTCAATTTAGTGCAATATCAGTGCGCTTCATCCCAGTTATCACCGGAACCGGCCTCCACCAGCAGCGGAACTTCCAGTTCGCCGGCCTGGCTCATTATTGAACATACCTGTTCGCGGGAGCTTTCCAGCAGCTCATCAGCAACCTCAAAGACAAGTTCATCGTGAACCTGCATGATTACGCGAATCCCGTCGCCCTGCTCACGGACATAGTCATCAATACTGATCATCGCTCTCTTGATGATATCTGCAGCAGTGCCCTGCATTGGGGCATTAATGGCGGTACGTTCAGCATACTGCCGGCGAGCGGCATTCTTTGAGTTTATTTCCGGCAGGTACAGCCTTCTTTTATAAACAGTTTCAACGTAGCCCTGTTCCTTGGCCATGACGCGGGTGTCATCCATGTATTCTTTCACAGATGGATAACGTGCGAAGTAGCGATCGACATAGTCTTTCGCTGAAGTCCTGTCGATACCAAGTTGCCTGGCAAGCCCAAAAGCAGACATTCCGTAAATAAGGCCAAAATTAATTGCCTTGGCGGCGCGCCTCTGTTCGTCATCAACCTGCTCAAGCGGCGTATCAAACACCTCGCTGGCCGTGCTCCTGTGTACATCTTCATTGTTGCGGAATGCCTGCAACAGGCCTTCATCACCGGAAAGATGTGCCATTATGCGTAATTCGATCTGGGAATAGTCTGCTGCCATCAGGGTATAGCCCTTCGGGGCAATGAATGCCTGGCGTATGCGACGGCCTTCGGCTGTGCGAATAGGTATGTTCTGCAGGTTGGGATCAGACGAAGAAAGCCGACCGGTTGACGCAACGGCCTGGTGATATGAAGTATGTACCCTGCCCGTGCCCGGATCGATTTGCAGCGGCAGCTTGTCGGTGTAGGTTGATTTCAGCTTGCTCAGGCTTCGATGCTCCAGGATGAGCCGCGGCAATTCGTATTCTTCGGCCAGCTCCTGTAACACTGATTCTGCAGTTGAGGGCTGGCCTTTCGGTGTTTTTGCAAGAACCGGCAGCTCCATTTTTTCGTAGAGAATTCCCTGTATCTGCTTGGGAGAGCCGATATTAAAACTCTCACCGGCCAGGTCGTGCGCCTGTCGCTCAAGCTCGCCCATTTGCTGGCTGAGCTCGGTGCTTTGCTGGTGCAGGAGATCCCGGTCAATCATCACCCCGGTTCGCTCAATACGGGACAAAACTGACAGCAGGGGAAGCTCAAGGTCCCGGTAAAGGGCGCTTTGTTCTGCCCGCTTCTCCAGCTTTGGCCAGAGCGACTGGTGCAGGCGCAGGGTAATGTCCGCATCTTCCGCTGCATACGGAGCGGCTGTCTCCACCGGCACCTCGTTAAATGTCAGCTGCTTTGCACCCTTTCCAGCAACATCCTCGTAGTGAATGGTCTCTACACCCAGGTGTTTTTTTGCAAGGCTGTCCATGTCGTGCCGCGAAGCCGTGCTATCCAGTACATACGACTGCAGCATCGTGTCGTGTGCTATGCCATCAAGGTGTATGTCATGGTTCGCCAGCACATTCATATCGTACTTGAGGTTCTGGCCCAGCACTTTTTTTTCACCAGACTCCAGCAGCGGTTTGAAACGCGCCAGTACATCATCCCGTGATAGCTGGTCCGGTGCGCCGGGATAATCGTGGGCAAGCGGCACGTAGGCAGCTTCACCAGCCTCACACGCAAATGAGATCCCGACAACTTCGGCCTGCATGTAATCAAGGCTGGTTGTCTCGGTGTCAAATGCGAACAGGCCTGCTTTCTCCAGTTTCTTTAACCAGCGAGCAAGATCCTTTTCATTAAATATCGTTTCATAATTTGCCCCGGGGGTGCCGGGGGCACTGTCATCATCATTGGTTTCGGCTGCCGGCTCGGTGCTTTTACCGCCGCCATCCTGCTTGTCCAGCTCAGACAGCCAGCTGCGCATCTCCCATCTTGAGTATTCCTCTTTCAATGTGTCGATGTCAGGGTGCTCACAGGACAGATCAGATGGGGCGACTTCGAGCTCGACATCAAGCTTCAGGGTAACCAGTTCCTTTGATAGAGGAATGTTATCAATGTTGTCGCGCAGGCTTTCACCGACCTTGCCGCCGATTTCCCCTGCGTGTTCTATGATGGCATCCAGGGAACCGTATTCATTGAGCCACTTTGCGGCGGTTTTCGGACCGACTTTTGGCACGCCGGGAACGTTGTCCACGCTGTCTCCAACCAGGGACAGGTAATCAATAATACGCTCTGGAGGGACACCAAATTTTTCAATCACGCCCTCGCGATCCAGAACCACATCGCTCATGGTATTGAGCAGGCTGATATGTTCATTGACAAGCTGGGCGAGGTCCTTGTCCCCGGTTGAGATGGTTGTCTCCAGGCCTTCTTTCTCCGCCTGTTTTGCCAGCGTGCCGATAACATCGTCCGCTTCGACATTATCTATAATCAGCAGGGGAATCCCCATTGCGCGAATGATGTTATGGATGGGTTCTATCTGGCAGCGCAGGTCGTCCGGCATCGGCGGGCGATTGGCCTTGTACTCGGGGAAGAGCTCGTGTCGATGGTTTTTACCCTTGGCATCAAAGACCACGCCGAAATAATCCGGGATAAATTCCCGCTGGATCTTGCGCAGCATGTTAATCACGCCAAAAATGGCCCCGGTGGGTTCACCGGCACTGTTTTCCAGGTTTTGCCGACCCATGGCATGGTAGGCGCGAAAGAGGTAGTAAGAGCCGTCAACAAGTACCAGTGATTTTTTGGCCATGGGCAAGGAAATCGTTACTGTTAAAGAAGCAGTTATTATGAACGATTAACCCCGTTCTTCCCATCACCTGTTACGCTTTGACAAGGCATGCCGGGGCCCGGGGCCGTGTTTAGTGGTCGACGTTTTCCGATAGTTCTGGTTAAATCAAATGAACTGGTCAAAGAATCCATGCTCTAACAGGGTAACTATGATGAACAAGATCCTTTCAATACTGGTACTGACGCTAAGCCTGGCTACGCCCGCTGTTGCCCAGGAAGTAGATGAAGAAGAGTTTGCCGAGGCGCCCCTGCCACCGGATTTGCCGGATCCCCTGCAAAGCGGCCAGCCCATAGAGCCGGAAGTCACGATTATTCAGCGTGATGACGCCACTATCGAGGAATATCGCCTGAATGGCCGCATGTACATGGCCAAGATCACACCGAAAATAGGCAAGCCATATTACCTCGTGGACAAGGACGGAGACGGCAACATGGAAGCCCGCATGAGCATGATTTACGACGATTTTGTTGTGCCGCAGTGGGTGTTGTTCAGCTGGTAAGGGAAATCTTCGACCGCGTAGCTACAGTCTTTAATCAGTCGCTGGCAACAAGTTCCTCGACGTTGCTGGAGTCCAGCATCTTCCTGATGGTAGAGAGGGATTCTTCCCGTATGTCCTCCCAGTTTCCGCAAAAACACGGGCGCATAATTTCAAGAATTATCTCGTAACCACCCAGTATTCTTTCCAGGCTGTGTTCGGTCGGTCCAAACTCGATGTAATTGAGCCAGTTGTCCGAAATAATCCACGTGCTTACCACGATGTGGTTCAGGTTTGATTCATCCTTGAA
>CAZXDV010000064.1:0-1041 GCA_964639535.1 uncultured Enterobacteriaceae bacterium
GAAGAGCCGTTTTACCTTTTGCAAAACATCGTTTGAGGTGATTCCTGCCGGTTTATCAAGTAGCAGGACGCCGTTAACGATTCTCCCTTTCTTTTTTCGTGGATTACTCACGGGCGCTACTGTAATGAACTGGATAAACTTGGGTTAGGAAGAAATGATGCCAGGAATGGGACCGCGAACCGGTACCTGCGTGCTCAAGTTTCAGGTTTTGTATCGAGCGAATCGATGAGAGCGGAAAGCTTGCTGCCGTATTCAACGCTGCTGTCGAAACTAAAGGTAAGCCTTGGAGTTTTTCTCAGGGGTGAATTCTGCGCAAGTTCGTGTCTAAACTGGCCCGATTTCTCATTCAGCATGGCAATCATTTCGTTGCGGTCCACTGCATCGTCCAGGTTCGTGACGAACACTGTCGCATTTAGCAAATCAGGACTGACATCCACGGATGAAATCGTGATCAAACCGGAGCCGGCAATGTCCGGATCTCTCTGAATCAGCGGCGCTAATTGCCGCTGCACAAGGTCAGAAAGGCGCCTGTTGCGACCGTATTCGCGGGGCATAACTAAGGCCTGGCGCCTGTGCTCGGGGCCCGCACATAGCCTCGATGCTGAATTTGAGCGAGCCGCTTCATCGCTTAAATCGTCCTGGTGATTTCAACCCGTTCAAAAACCTCGATCTGGTCACCCTGGCGCACATCGTTGTAGTTTTTAACCCCGATACCGCACTCTGTTCCGGATTTCACCTCAGATACATCGTCTTTAAATCTACGCAGTGACTCCAGTTCACCCTCGTAAATAACCACGTTATCCCTCAGTACGCGGATGGGATTATTACGTTTAACCACGCCGCTTGAAACCATGCAGCCGGCGATGTCTCCAAATTTCGGTGAGCGGTAGACCTCGCGTACCTCAGCGATACCGATGATCTGCTCCCTGATTTCCGGCGAAAGCAGGCCGCTTATCGCGGCTTTGACGTCGTCTATGACATCATAAATCACGCTGTAATAGCGCAGGTCAATTCCCTCTTCGTCGATAAGTTTTCTGGCAG
>CAZXDV010000064.1:1080-12746 GCA_964639535.1 uncultured Enterobacteriaceae bacterium
GACACCTTTTGAAGCCATCGCAAGGTTAATATCCGATTCTGTTATACCACCGACACCACTGCTAATTATATTGACGGTCACTTCATCATTGGTGAGCTTGCCAAGAGATTCTGTCAATGCCTCTGCAGATCCCTGGACGTCTGCTTTTATGAGCAAGTTGATGGCGACACCCTCTTCAGTACCCATGGAAGAGAGCATATTTTCCATCTTTGAAGCCTGCTGCTTGGCCAGCTTGACTTCTCGGTACTTGCCCTGCCTGAACAGGGCGATTTCTCGGGCCTTCTTCTCATCAGGAACAACAATCATTTCATCACCGGCATTGGGTGTGCCAGAAAGGCCCAGCACTTCCACCGGAATGGATGGCCCGGCGATATCGACGTCTTTGCCACTGTCGTCGATCATCGCACGAACCCTGCCGAATTCATGCCCGCTCAGGATGATGTCGCCCTTGTTAAGTTCACCACTTTGCACAAGGATAGTGGCAACCGGTCCACGTCCTTTATCAAGCCGCGATTCAATCACGACTCCCGATGCCGGCCCCTTGTCATTCACTTTTAGCTCAAGTACCTCGGCCTGCAGGCTGATACTTTCCAGCAAGTCGTCAATGCCCTGCCCGTTCAATGCAGACACATTGACAAACATGGTGTCGCCGCCCCAGTCTTCAGGGATCACTTCGTGCTTTGAAAGCTCCTGCTTTACCCTGTCCGGGTCTGCATCAGCTTTATCAATCTTGTTCACCGCGACGATCACCGGTACTTCGCCGGCCCGCGCATGCACGATGGCTTCTTCAGTTTGCGGCATTACACCATCATCAGCCGCCACGACTATGACAACGATATCAGTCGCCTTGGCTCCCCTTGCACGCATTGCTGTAAAGGCTTCATGGCCCGGGGTGTCGAGAAACGTGATTGGGCCTTTTGGTGTCTCCACAGAGTAGGCACCGATATGCTGTGTAATTCCACCAGCCTCGCCTGCGGCCACCTTGGCCCTGCGAATATAGTCCAGTAAGGATGTCTTGCCGTGGTCCACGTGTCCCATCACGGTCACCACGGGTGCACGTTCAACTTCCTCACCATCGACCCTGGCCGCCTGGATGATTTCTTCTTCCAGGGCATTTTCCTGCAGCGCCTTTGGAATATGCCCCATTTCCTCGACGACAATCGTTGCGGTTTCCTGGTCGATAGTCTGGTTTATAGTCACCATGCTGCCGAGATTCATCATGACCTTGACAACTTCGGTCCCTTTTACGGACATACGCTGTGCCAATTCCGCGACAGAGATACTTTCCGGTATCTCTACTTCTCGCACGACCGGCGCTGTAGGTTTCTCAAAGCCATGCTGCGCCGGCTTGTTCAGTACTGGCCTGCTTCTTTGTTTTTTCTTGCGCCTGCCAGACTTGTCGGTGGCAACATGTAGTTCCTTGCGGTGATATTTTGAAGACTTCCTGTCTCCCGTCTTGGCATTCTTGTCCCTGTTTTCCTTGGTAGGCAATTGATCCGGTGAAGTAGGCGCAGCTTCTTCCACAACTGGCTCCGCTTCACCGGCGTCCGTAGCGCTGGCTTCCTGTTCAGCCTGTTGCGTGGCAGCTGCAGCCGCCAGCGCAGCCTGTTCTGCCTCTTCCTGTCGTTTCTTCTCTTCTTCCTCCAGACGTGCAATTTCCTCGAGCCTGGCTCGTTCGGCAGCTTCCTCTGCTTCGCGTTTTTTGGATTCGATTTCTTCCAGCTCACGCTGCTTCGCCTGCTCCTCATCGGCCTTTTTGGCGGCCTCTTCCTCGAGCATACTCCTCTTGGCGTATGTCCTTTTCTTGCGAAACTCAACACTCACCGTCTTCGAACGTGGCTTGCCTCTTCCCTGGGAACTAACAGGCACCTTGAGCTCGCTGACGGTTTTACGCTTGAGCGTTATTTTCTTCGGTTCCGAGGAGTCATCTTTACCGTGTTTCCTTCTCAGGAAGCCCAGCAATTCAGCCTTTTCTGCATCAGAAAGACTATCATCGGCATTGCGCTCGGATATGCCGGCTTCCTGCAACTGTTCCTGCAGGCGCTCGACAGTGATACCAATTACATCGGCATACTCTTTTACAGTAACCTCAGGCATCTGTTACCCCCTCTTCCTCGGTCTGTGCTTCGTCTTCGAACCAGGGCGCCCTGGCGGCCATGATCAATTCACCGGCTCTCTCCTTTTCCATGCCCTCGATTTCCATTAACTCATCCACAGACTGCTCTGCCAGGTCTTCCATGGTGGTTATTCCTCGACCCGCCAATTCGTAAGCCAGCGCCTTATCCATGCCCTCCATTTCAAGAAGGTCTGCCTCTGGTTTTGCATCAGCAAGTTTCTCTTCGCTTGCTATAGCGCGGGTCAGCATGACATCCCTGGCCCTTTCACGCAGTTCTTTCACCAGGTCCTCATCAAACTCTTCAATATCCAGCATTTCACTCTCAGGAACGTAGGCAACCTCCTCAACACTGGAAAACCCTTCCTGTACCAGGATTGACGCGATTTCCTCGTCCACATCAAGCTGCTCCATCAACTGGACCTGGAGATTTTGTGCTTCAACCTCGTTCTTCTCTTCGGCCTGCTCAATGGACATGACATTCAGATTCCACTGGGTAAGCTCACTTGCCAGTTTTACATTTTGTCCGCCCCTGCCTATTGCCTGGGAAAGATTTTCCTCTGCCACTGCTACATCCATGCTATGCGCATCTTCATCGACGAGGATGGATGCAACTTCGGCAGGCGCCATTGCATTTATGACAAATTGGGCGGGGTTGTCATCCCACAGGATGATGTCAACTCGCTCACCGCCGAGTTCATTAGACACGGCCTGTACGCGGGAGCCTCGCATACCCACGCAGGCACCTATCGGGTCAATTCGCTGGTCATGTGCCCTCACTGCAATCTTTGCGCGGGATCCCGGGTCCCTTGCTCCACTTATCAATTCGATAAGCCCCTCGTTTATCTCCGGGACTTCAATCTTGAACAGCTCGATCAGTAATTCCGGCGCGGTCCTGCTCAGGAATAACTGTGGACCACGAGCCTCGGGGCTGACCTTTTGCAGGTAGGCCCGTAGGCGATCGCCCGCCCGGACGGCCTCACGTGGAATCATTTCTTCCCTCGGGATGAAGGCTTCAGCGTTATTTCCAAGGTCCAGTATGACGTTTCCACGCTCTACCCTTTTCACCACACCACTGACCATTTCACCTACGCGATCCTGGTAGGCTTCAATCACCTGGTTGCGCTCGGCTTCACGAACCTTCTGTACAATGACCTGCTTGGCTGTCTGTGCAGCAATGCGACCAAATTCAACCGATGGCATTGTTTCCTCGACGAAACCGCCTTCTTCAATGTCATCCACTTTCTCGACAGCGTCCTTCAGGAAAATCTGCCTGGTGGGAAACTCAAGAGCTTCTTCGCCGTCCGCCATGACTTCCCATTGGCGAAACGTTTCGTAATCACCCGTTTCCCTGTCAATTGACACTCGAACTTCGATATCTTCCCGGTGCTTCTTTTTTGTCGCCGTTGCCAGCGCCGCCTCGATAGCTTCAAAAATGATGCCCTTACCAACACCTTTCTCGTTAGAGACAACGTCAACAACCATTAATATTTCTTTGTTCATTTCGTAACTCTTGCCTTTAAACTGTAAGCCCTAATCCAGTGTGGGTAGGATATGCGCCCGGTCAATTAAGCCTTCTGCTATTACCCATTCTTCACCATCACACTGCATCGTCACCGCTTCACTCGAAACCGCATCAATCTTGCCTCTGATACGCCTTCTATCACGCAATTTTTCCCTCAGTTGTACCAGGGCCCTTTCACCCTTGAATCTTTCAAAATGCTCCAGGCTAAACAAGGGCCGATCCAGTCCCGGAGAAGACACCTCAAGCCTGTAACTGCCCGAAATCGGGTCCTCCACATCCAGCACGCCCACGACCTGGTGGCTGACCCGTTCACAATCTTCGATGGCAATGCCGTCTTCATGCTCTATGTACAGGCGCAGCAGGCTGTCGGCGCCGTCGGCCAACAGTTCCAGGCCCCACAATTCGTAGCCCAGGGCTTCGACGGGCGCTTTAATCATTGCCACAAGTGCTTGATTTTGGCGGTACATTTAACTAAAAAAAAATGGGCTCACGGCCCACTTTTAAATCTACTCCTTCGAAATACAGCGCAATTATAGTCATTTGCGCCGATTCTGCCACTCCGCAGGCCACCCGGCTCAGCGGAAAAAAGCAGCCTGGGGCACAAAAAAGGCCCCAGTGGGGCCTTGTAGCTTCTTTTCCAATGAAAATTGGTAGCGGGGGCAGGATTTGAACCTGCGACCTTCGGGTTATGAGCCCGACGAGCTGCCAGACTGCTCCACCCCGCATCAAAGGTCGCGCATGGTACAGCGCGATGCGCTTATTTTCAAGAAAGGAATCAGCGACCATCGCCGCCAGCGAAGCTATCAGGCCAGGCGCACAGGCTGCCGCTTTGCTCCCCAGTCACCCGGATGCGATTCAAATACGCCAATGCATCCTGTACCACAATTCGGGCATTGTGAGCCGCTCTCGAGTTTCCAGCTTTTCAACTGGTACCAGTCCCTGACGATAAGGGCCTCTCCACAGTTACTGCAATAGGTCGTATCACCATCTGTGTCGTGTATGTTTCCCGTGTAGACATGGTTAATACCGTGTTGCCTGGCTATTTGACGGGCTCGACGAAGCGTGCCCGGGCTTGTTCGAGGTTTGTCCCGCATCTTCCAGTCGGGGTGAAATGCCGAGAAATGCAGGGGCACGTTTGCTCCGAGCTTCTCCATGATCCATGTGCTCAACTCACTCAGTTCCCTGTCAGAATCATTTTCACCGGGTATCAGCAAGGTCGTAATTTCAACCCAGACCTTTGTCTCATGAACCAGGTAAAGCAGGGTCTCAAGCACAGGTTGCAGGCTGGCACCGGTAACTTTCCTGTAAAATTCCTCGCTGAAGGCTTTTAAATCGATATTGGCGGCATCCATGTAACGGTAGAACTCGGCCCGCGGCCTTGCGTTAACATAACCTGCTGAGACCGCGACCGAATGGATACCCCGCTCCTTGCAGGCCGCGGCAACATCAATGGCATATTCATGAAATATCACCGGATCGTTGTAGGTAAAGGCTATGGAACGGCAGCGTAGCCTGGCTGCAACTTCAGCAAGCTTCTCCGGAGAAGCCTCAGCTGCCAGCGTATCCATTTCCCGAGACTTGCTGATATCCCAATTTTGGCAAAATTTACAGGCAAGGTTGCAGCCCGCCGTCCCGAAAGACAGGACTGGCGTACCGGGTAAAAAATGATTCAGCGGTTTCTTTTCTATGGGATCAATGCAAAACCCGCTTGAACGGCCGTAGCTGGTCAGCACTATTTTTCCCTGCTCCCTGGCCCGAACAAAACAAAGGCCCTGTTGCCCTTCGTGCAACTTGCATGAGCGCGGGCAAAGGTCACACTGAACGCGACCATCGTCCAGGGTATGCCAATAACGGGTGCTTACAGTTGAAATACGGGGACTCCCTTTCAAGGCTGAAATTGGTACATGTTGGCTCTATACTTTAGCCCAGATATTAGGAAATAGCAGTCATGTCCATAACTGACCCGCAATTACGCCTGTCCGCCCTCAAACAAACCGCTCGCTCGCCGGCTGTGGCTGGCATGTTTTACCCTGGTCATCCTGACGAATTGAGAGTAACTGTTCGGGAAATGCTCGACAGGGCTGCGTGTAGTTCTCCGGTTCCGAAGGTCATTATCTCACCTCATGCAGGGTATGTTTATTCAGGTGATGTGGCTGCAAGGGCCTTCTCCACGCTTGGACATGGTGCAAAATACATCAGGAGAGTCGTCCTGCTGGGGCCGGCACATCGTGTTCGCCTTAATGGTATCGCTATTCCCTCCGTCGCATCTTTCGAGACGCCCCTTGGACATATCAAGCTTGCACAGAGTGCGCTTAAAAGAATTGAGTCCCTGCCGCAGGTGACGACCATGGACCTGGCGCACAAGCAGGAACATAGTCTCGAAGTGCAGCTACCATTCCTGCAGGAGGCCCTTGCCGATTTTCGACTGATCCCCATGGTTGTGGGTAATGCCACCCCGTCGGATGTTGCTGAAGTGCTGGACATCCTGTGGGGCGGCAAGGAAACCCTGGTAGTCATCAGTTCTGACCTGAGTCATTACCACGAATACCAGGAGTCGAGACGTCGTGATGAAACTACCTCGGGCATGATCGAGAACTTTGAATATGATCAACTCACACCGCAAAATGCCTGTGGCGCGCATCCGTTACGTGGCCTTTTAATGACTGCCAGCCGAAGAGAAATGAAGATTCGCCGGCAATTTTTGTGTAATTCGGGTGATACCGCAGGCAGCAAGGACAGGGTTGTCGGTTATGGCAGCTGGTGCCTGTATGAAGCAGGCCAGCTGATGGGCGAACAGCGGGAGCGTCTTGCCGAAATTGCCCGGCAGAGTATTCGGCAAGGGCTTGAGTCTGGCTCTCCGTTTAAACCGGACCCGGGTGATTTCCCCGCTATTTTGCTGGAGAAGTCAGCGTGTTTTGTCACGATCAAGAAAATGCAGAAATTGCGGGGCTGTATTGGGAGCCTGCAAGCCTCCATGCCGCTGGTGAACGCGGTCGCGGATTCTGCCTACAAGGCCGCGTTCAGGGACCCGCGTTTTCCACCTTTGACTGCAGATGAACTGGAACAAATCGAAATCAGTATCTCTGTTCTTTCCCCCAGGGAGGAAATCGAGTTCAAAAGTGATGCTGAATTACTGGGTAAGTTGAGACCCGGTATCGATGGGCTTGTGATCCAGAACGAACGGCGCTCTGCGACATTTCTACCATCTGTTTGGGAGCAGATCCCTGGTAAATCAGGTTTCCTCGCCCAGTTGAAAGTAAAAGCGGGTATTCCAGCGGACCAGGCTGTGGCTCGGGCCTGGCGTTACTCAGCCGAATATATAGACTAGTTCCGGCGCTTGATCACAAAAAGCCTGTAAAGTTTAGCTGTCATTGGACGCTGAACTTCGTATGTTCCCGCTTGGCGTCAATGTCGATTTATCTCTCCAGGACCGGCTTCTAAAATCCACCGCTAAAACGTGGGAAGTTGGGCAGGTACTCACGGCCATGGTCAAGGGCAGGCAAAACAAGACCACGGTTGAACTACAAATTGGAAAACACACCATCCTCGCCCGAAGCCCGGCGCCGATGCGTAAAGGAGATATATTACGCCTGGAGTTGGTAAGCAATGACAGCGACCTGGTCTTTCGGCGTGTAATTCCGGAGCAAAAATCGCCGGGCATACAGGCAAAAGAACTGCTATTACGTGAGCACCTTCCGCGTAATCAAAGCATGCTAAACGCTTTTTCCAGGCTACAGGCAATTGACAAAGTCCTTGCAAGCGGGCAACAGCCCGAGGCAATGCCTGCGCCGCTCAAGCGGCATCTGGCAGAGTTGCAGGCGGCGCTGCCTTCCATGCGAGACATGGCCAATGCTTCGAAACTCAAGAGAGTGATCCAGGACTCCGGGATTTTCCTTGAATCAAGGCTAAGGGATAATTTAAAACCATCGTCCACAGCCGCCCATGAGCAACCGGCAACTCCCGTTAAACAAGACATCAAGGCAGTGTTGTTGAAAACGCTCGCCACGGTGGAACAGCAGATTGCTAAAACACGGGGGGATGCTGTTGCGAATTTGCGCGTCGAAAAAGTAAATATTCCTGCGCAGTCTCAAGCCAATAATGTATTGCAGGCCAGGCCTGCTGAATATACCCCTCCAGGAATTATTGATGAATTGCTAGAGATGAGAAGCGCACTGGAGGCAGCCGTGTCAAGAATAAAGGTCAACCAGTCGTTTGCGCTTGGCAGCCAGGAAACACCGGTGCCGCCCTGGCTGCTTGAAGTACCCCTGCGCAACTTCAAGGGTGAATTGCTCGCGCAGCTTTCGCTTGAATACAGTCACCAACAAGCCGAGCAGGAAACCAATAGCGCCAGGCACTCGATCAGGCTAACCCTGGAACTGGAAAAACTCGGCACCATTCACGCAGAAATTAGCCTGTCTAACGGCCAGGTATATTCATCGATTTGGTCAGATGACAGGCGCACACAGGAACTTATCAGCAGCAACATTGAAAGCCTTGAACAGCGACTTGAAGATGCGGGATTAAGTGTCGGTGTCGTCAGTCATGCTCAAACAGGAAGCCCCGCAGGCCGTCGAATTGATTCAAACATGCCCGTACTGAGGACGAAAGTATGAAAATGAATGCGACCAGGAATGCAAAAGCGGTTGCCCTTATATACGAGGAAAAATCCGCACCGTTTGTTGCTGCCAAGGGAGACGACGAACTTGCCGCGAGGATCATTGAGAAAGCACGAGAACATAATATCCCCATCCAGGAAGACGCGGCCGTAGTAGAAGCCCTTTCTGAACTTGCTCTTGGGGAAGAAATTCCTGAAGAACTTTACCTTGCTGTTGCCGAAATCCTCGCGTTCGCCTATGCATTACAGCAAAAGTATCCTGATTCCTGCTAATTAGCCTGCTTGAACTACCTGGCTTCCTTGAGTTGCAACATCATTAAACGCGCTTTTTTTGCGGCACTCTTTTCCCCGGCGGCCTCATAGGCCTTCACGATAAGACCCCAGTTCTCAACCTGGAGCTCGCGATCCCCCGCCGCAAGGCTGTTGGACTTCCTGGCAATATTAATGGCTTGTTGGTAGTTTTTTTCCCTTAACTTGAGCTGGCCAAGCCTGTGCCATAGCCGCGCATTCTTCGGTTCGATTCTCAGGGCTCTTTCGATTGTGGCGCTGGCAGATCCATTATCGCCCGATTCGCTGTACTGCTCTGCCTCCGACAACATTGCGAGCACAGCTGCGCTGGCAGGCCGGTTTTTTTGACCGGGTTCATTACCCCTCCCGGCGGAATACTCACGACTCTCAACACTTGCCTGGTGCCCGGAGTCAACCTGTACTTCGACGGTTCTATCTTCAACCGGCACAGGCGGCGCAGCCTGCCGGGGATTATTTGCACATCCCTGCAGCAGGAGCAAGGATATAACACCGGTCCGGGTGAACCATGGAAACTGCCCTGTTTTGCTTTTTGGCATCATGCTATTGGCAATGAACTGTAAGCGGATTATAGCCCACTACATGGGGAATTCTTTCGCGGCCTTCGCACTCCCCCCGTTCAAGGCTGAGCCACTCAATATCGCCAGGCGCCACGGGTGTAAAGCTTTTTATCCTGGCAATTTTTGCAATTTCGGCCCATACCTTCAAAGCACCGCTGGCCCCGGTCAGTCCGCTTGAGCTGTTATCATCCATACCCAGCCAGACAGTCACAACGAGGTCGTCACCAAATCCCGCAAACCAGCTGTCGCGCAGATCGTTGGTCGTCCCTGTTTTACCAGCCAGTGAAATGCCAGCCGGAACATGATTTCGTAGCGCTCGACCCGTGCCCCGTGACACGACATCCTGCATGAGATAGTTCGTCAGATACACGGAAGCCGGGGCAAGGGGTTGCTCAACTTGTAATGGATAGCGCTGTAAACGACTACCCTCTTTTGTCAATACCGCCCTTATGCTCGAGGGTTGCACCTGGAAGCCCCCATTGGCAAAGGACTGGTAAATACTATTGACCTGCAAAGGGTTGAGTTCTATGGCTCCCAGCAACAAAGAGGGATAGGCACTTATGTTTTTTTCAACCCCGAGATCTCTCAGGACATTGATTATCTTGTCCAATCCAATTTCCATTCCAAGCCGCACACTCGCGAGGTTATAAGAATTAGCAAGCGCTTCACTCATCGAGACGTCACCGTGGACCTTCCGATCGTAATTGCGCGGCTGCCAGTTCGTGCCATCTTCCTGCTCCAGGCTCAGTGGGCGATCTTCGATCTTGCTCATCACGTGATATCTTGAAGGCTGGTTTAAAGCCGTGTAATACACAACTGGTTTTACCAGGGAACCTATTGCTCGCCTGGCGTCAACGGCGCGATTAAAACCCACGTCGTCCCTGTCCCTGCCTCCTATCAAGCCCACTATTTCACCATTTCCCACGTTTTGAATGACAGCAGCAACCTGTAGTTTTCCCGGCGTGCCGCGACCTTGTTCAATTTCACCCAGTTTTTTTTCTACACCGGTTTCAATTTCATCCTGTAAGCCCGGTTTTAAAGTTGTAAATACCCTTAGACCCTCATTGCGCAAGTCGTCTATCCGATAATCTCTTAGTAGTTGTCGCTTCACCAGGTCAATGAAGGCAGGAAATCGTGCAGCAGCCCATGTCGGCTTCTCAGCCAGGTCCATTTTTTTATGCAGCCCCTGTTTCACCAATTCATGCTCCGCATAATTCAGCTTACCCATCTGTTTTAATACCAGGTTGCGCCTGCTTTTTGCTCGCTCGGGATGCCTGAATGGATTGTAATAGGACGCCCCCTTCACCATCCCAACAAGCAAAGCTAACTGGTCTTCGCGTAATTCGGACAGGGGACGTGCAAAGTAATACTCAGCGGCGGTGGCAAACCCATGTATGCCCCTGGAACCATGTTGCCCCAGGTAGACCTCGTTTATGTAGGCGGAGAGGATATCTGCCTTGGAATATCTACGTTCCAGCAGTAATGACATGATTAACTCGTTGAATTTCCGCCAGTACGTACGTTCAGAACTGAGGAAGTAGTTTTTAACCAACTGCTGGGTGAGGGTGCTTCCGCCCTGGCTGATCTTTCCCGACTTGATATTGACCAGCATGGCACGCAGAACGCCTCGGAAATCAACGCCGCCGTGAGAAAAAAATTTCCTGTCTTCGACAGCGACGAGAGCAGCAACGAGAAACGGCGGAACGTCCCGGTATGGAACGACCACTCGGTCTTCATTGTGAAACGGAAAAATCTTTCCTATGACCTGTGGTTCAAGCCTCAATGCAGATTGCACCCGCTCGCCAGAGCCGGTTTGAATTTCGATGAGAGTGGCCTTACCAAACCTCAAGCGGTAGTTCTCCTGCTTTTCCTCCTTATCCCAAAAAAGAAAGCGTCTTTTACCGAGTTCAAGGATGTTTCCATTCCGGCTGTACTCACCGGCATTTTGCACCACACGCCGTCTTGAATAGCCAACCCTGCGAAGTTCCTGCTCAAGCTGATCAGCAGTAATATTCTGTCCCGGGTAAATCTCTTGTGGGCTTGCATAAACACGGGCAGGTAGATCCCAGCGCTTACCCTCGAATTTTGACTGTATCTCGTGATCCAGCCAGATCAGCCAGGTTGCACCTGTACAAAAAGCGATTAGCGACAGGCGTAAAAGTACGGAAAGGGAAAGGAAGCGGAATTTTTGCGACCTGGGCGTGCGCTTGGATGTGCGAGGAGATGACATATTTCACACGGAATCCTATAGCTTAAAGAAGGCAAAAAAAAGGCCCCACATCGTGGGGCCTGATTCTCTTGCCCTGGGCCAGGTTTCGCTGCTTACCTTCAGGTAAGCCGGCTTACCATTGCCCTTCGGCGTTCTCGCTTTGCCTTAATCGAAGCCCTTGCGTCCCTTCTTCTAGCCTGGTCACGCTGGGCCGCGGTTAATGCCGGAGAGTTATTTTTTTTTGGCTTTCTTTTTAGCAGCCTTTTTCTTGGTTGCCTTCTTTTTAGTAGCCTTCTTCTTGGCCTTCTTCTTAGTAGCCTTCTTCTTGGCCTTCTTCT
>CAZXDV010000065.1:0-12597 GCA_964639535.1 uncultured Enterobacteriaceae bacterium
GTCTGGCCTTACGAAGATGTGCAGCAGGATCTAAAGTCTGAAGAAGTGGCGGTGAAATAGTGATTGAAAGACCACACAACGGCGGCTGGGTCATCATCCTGAGCTTCATAATCGCCATCATGTTAACTGCCATGCCACTGCCAGACTGGGCAGTAAACTGGCGCCCGTCCTGGCTTGCCATGGTGCTGATTTACTGGTGCATCGCCTTGCCCGACCGCGTTGGTATCGGCGTCGGCTGGTTCCTGGGTCTCCTGCTGGACGTCCAGCAGGGCACAGTCCTGGGACAAAACGCGCTGGGCCTTGCCATCATTGCCTACATTACTATCGTATCCTACCAGCGCTTTCGTGTTTATCCGCTGGCGCAGCAGGCAATGATTGTCTGTGTTTACCTGCTTGTCATTCAATTTTTCAACATGTGGATCCGTGGGATCATGGGTATACCGACCCAGCACTGGTCCATATGGCTTCCTGCACTAACCAGCATGTTACTCTGGCCCTGGCTTTTCATCATACTGAGGGATATCAGGCGCAGGTATAACGTGTATTGAAGAAGTATGATCTAGTCAATGCCCCCTGAGTTTCATCTCAAGGATCCAAATTATGAGTATCGGCTGATCAGTCGACGAATATACATCGGTGGGCTACTGATGTTTTTGCTTGGCTTACTGATCGTGGTTCGTGTTTTCTTCCTGCAAGTGGTCATGAACGACCATTTCAGTACCCTGTCGCAGCACAACCGCGTAAAAATTCAACCCATAGCACCCATCAGGGGGCTTATATACAGTAGCGATGGCGTCTTACTTGCAAATAACAGGCCTTCTTTCAGTTTAAACCTGGTACCTGAAAGAGTTGAAGACATGGATGCTACGCTCGAGTCCCTTGCCGCTCATGTCGTGCTTGAAGAGTCTGACATTTCGCGTTTCAAAAAGCAGCTCAGGAAAAAACGTCACTTTGTCAGTGTGCCTCTGAAATTCAATTTAACGGATGATGAGGTTGCCCGGCTTTCAGTAAATCGTCACAGGTTTCCCGGTGTGGAAGTGGTAGCGGGTCTGAATCGTTTTTACCCGTTTTCAGACAAGATGGCCCACGTGACCGGTTATGTGGGAATGATTGACGAGGACGAACTGGCTGAGCTTGATAAGTCCAATTACAAGGGCACCACCCATATCGGCAAGCTTGGGGTTGAACAGGCTTATGAAGAACTACTACATGGCAAAGTCGGGCATCGACAGGTAGAAGTAAATGCGACCGGGCGGGTGATCAGGGTCCTCGACAGGACGGCGCCGGTATCGGGGAAAGATATTTACCTGACCATGGATGCCTCGTTACAGGAACTGGCTGTGAAGACGATGGAAGGTAAACGGGGCGCGATCGTAGCAATTGATCCCAGGAACGGGGGCATACTGGCGATGGTCAGTTCGCCAGGTTACGACCCGAATTTATTTGTTAATGGTATCGATTCGAAGTCCTATCGCAGCCTGCTTTCCTCAAAAGATACCCCGCTTCTGAACCGGGCCTTGCAGGGTAAGTACCCCCCGGGTTCCACGGTCAAGCCGTTCTTTGCCTTTGGCGCACTGGAGTATGGTTTGAGGCAAAAGTCTGATGAGACCTGGTGCAAGGGCTGGTTCAGCCTGAAGGGTAGTAGCCATCGTTATCGAGACTGGAAGAAGGAAGGGCATGGACACATCAACATGATCAATGCGGTTGCACAGTCATGTGATGTGTATTTCTATTCTCTTGCCCATGACATGGGAATAGATCGCGTACATCAACTCATGGACCGCTTTGGGTTTGGCAAGAAAACAGGCGTCGACATCGTGGGAGAGGTAGCTGGTCTGAATCCGTCACAGGAGTGGAAAAGGAAGGCCCTGGGACAGGCATGGTATCCCGGGGAAACCTTGATCGTGGGTATAGGGCAGGGCTCCAGCCTGGCAACACCGATACACCTTGCCGTGGCTACAAGTGCACTCGCAAATCGTGGTAAACGTGTCACACCACATTTTTTCTCCAGTGCAAGGGATTCCATAACAAACGAAGTCGTCGACACATATAAAGTTGAACAAACCGGCCCGATCCCCAGCCAGGACCCTGAACACTGGCAGCATGTTATAGATTCCATGATGGAGGTAACCCACGGGGTGCGAGGTACAGCCAGGCGAGTCGGTTCAAAAGCAGAATACAGGATGGCAGGAAAGACGGGCACTGCCCAGGTCATCGCAATCGCCCAGGATGAGGAGTATGACAAGGACGAGGTTCCGGAAGAGTTCCGCGACCATGCACTTTTCGTGGCATTTGCGCCGGTTGAGGAACCAAAGATAGTTCTGTCAATCGTAGTAGAGAATGGCGGTAGCGGGTCATCAGGCGCTGCGCCAATAGCGCGAATATTATTTGACCACTACCTGCAGGGAAAAGGCTAGCAAGCTAATATGGAAGACACCTCTCTTTCACAGAGATTGCATCTCGACATACCGCTCTTGCTCGGACTGATCCTGCTCAGTGGAGTCGGACTGGTTGTGCTATACAGTGCCGGTGGACAGGACATGGGTCTTGTTTATCGGCAGGCCGTACGTATGAGCCTCGCCATCATGATGATGTTTCTTGTTGCGCAGGTCTCACCGGCAAGGCTTGCCCGCATGTCGATCTGGATATACCTGCTGGGCCTGTTACTGCTTGTTCTTGTATTACTGGCGGGGGAAATAGGGAAGGGGGCGCAGCGCTGGCTCAACCTTGGTATTGTAAGATTTCAGCCGTCCGAGTTAATGAAGCTGGCGTTACCAATGCTGTTGGCCTGGTTTTTTGCCGACCGGCATCTTCCGCCGGGAATTGGGCAAATGCTGCTGGCAACTGGGATGATAGTTGTCCCTGTATTGCTGATTGCGAAACAGCCAGACCTGGGTACTTCCCTGCTGGTGGCTGGAGCCGGATTATCTATTCTTTTTGTTGCCGGTGTGAGCTGGAAAATCATTCTTGGCTTCATAGTCATGGCCGCATCATCCACACCCGTGTTGTGGTACCTGATGCACGATTACCAGAGACAGCGTGTACTGACGCTGCTTGATCCGGAAAAAGACCCGCTGGGTTCCGGCTACCATATCATTCAGTCCAAGATTGCCATCGGGTCAGGCGGGTTGTACGGCAAGGGATGGTTAAATGGCACGCAATCGCATCTCGAATTCCTGCCGGAACGTTCTACAGATTTTATTTTTGCTGTTTTTTGCGAGGAATTTGGGTTGATGGGAGTGTTGCTGTTAATCTGTATCTATATGTTTATCATCATTCGCGGCTTGTATATCTCGCTAAACGCCCAGCATACCTATGGCAAGTTACTGGGTGCCGGACTGACCTTTACCTTTTTTGTTTATGTGTTTGTAAACATGGGTATGGTTATCGGGCAACTCCCTGTAGTAGGTGTTCCTTTACCATTGGTGAGTCATGGTGGCACTTCAATGGTCACATTAATGATCGGTTTCGGTATATTGATGGCAATTCATACTCACAGACGATTACTTTCGGATTAAATCAGATTATGTACAGAATAATTCCATTTTTTCTCCCCTTTTTCCTGTCAATGTTTTCCCTCCCGGTTGCTTCAAGCGACCTTTCAGAGAGGGATGATGTGCAACAGTTTATCCAGGAAATGGTTGATGAGCATGGTTTTGAGCAAGAAACTCTCCGCCGGCAGTTCTCCAGGGCAAAGATCGCAAACTCTATACTGAAGGCAATTTCCCGCCCTGCAGAAGCAAAACCCTGGTTCAAGTACAGGAAGATTTTTTTAACTGCGGACAGGATTAAACAGGGAGTAAAATTTCTCGAGGAAAATTTTGATACCTTGAAGAGAGCGGAATCAGAATACGGTGTCCCGGTGGAAATCATCGTCGCCATCATCGGGGTTGAGACGCGCTACGGGCGGCATGCTGGCAGGTACAGTGTGCTGGATTCTCTTTCTACCCTGGCATTTGAATATCCCAAGCGCAGCAAGTTTTTCAGGAGCGAATTGAAGCAGTTCCTGTTGCTGGCCAGGGAGCAGAACCTGGATCCTCTCGAAGTGAAGGGTTCCTACGCCGGTGCCATGGGTATACCCCAGTTTATATCAAGCAGCTACAGGAATTTTGCAGTGGATTTTGATGGTGATGGAAAAATAGATATCTGGGATAACCCGGTCGATGCAATTGGCAGCGTTGGTAATTATTTTAAAAAACATGGCTGGCAGGCTGGAGAAACAGTGGCTTTGAAAGCCATGGTCGAAGGTGATGATTATCTTGCGGTAATCAGTAAAGGCCTGGAGCCCCATATCAGTACAGCAGAGTTACATGAATTCGGGATAAGTGCTGATGCAATGCCAGCCGAAGACAGTGACATCAAGTTTCTTGAGTACGAGCTGGAAAAGGGCAGGGAATTCTGGCTCGGCTACAGGAATTTTTACGTGATAACGCGTTATAACCATAGCTCCTTATACGCGATGGCTGTATTTCAGCTGGCGGGCGAAATCGCCGCAAAATATTACAAGGCGCACTGAGCAGTTAACGGGTTTATTGTCTATGAATTCTTTAAAGAGAAGACAAAAGTCAGTGCGTGACGCTTTTCAGCCATGCCTTGTGTTAGCCCTTTCCTTGTTGTTGCTGCAGGCCTGTTCCGATAGTAAGGTCAAGCCGGGCAAAAAGCCTGTCCAGGACAGTGCACCGCCAGCAGACAGTGTAGATATCGATGCTATTCCCAATGCAGTGCCGCGATCGGAGCCAAAAAGCAAGTATGGTAACCCCGGTTCCTATGAAGTATTCGGGAAACGTTACTATGTGATGGATAGTAGCAGGGATTTCGTGCAAAAAGGTATCGCCTCCTGGTATGGAAAGAAGTTTCACGGACGTCGTACTTCAAGCGGTGAAACCTATGATATGTACGCAATGACCGCAGCTCACAAGAGCCTGCCATTGCCGACCTACGTCGAGGTGAGAAACCTGGACAATAATCGAAAAATAATCGTCAAGGTAAATGATCGCGGCCCCTTTCATGAAAACCGGATTATTGACCTGTCGTACACTGCTGCGAGGAAGCTTGATATAGTCAGGAAAGGTACCGGGCTTGTTGAAATACGGGCAATTAATCCACGCACCTGGTCTGAGGAAAAAGAGGAGCCGGCTTACGTGGGTGCACCGGTGCAAAGCGCAGCCGGCGCAGCGGAAAAACCCGGTTTTTACATCCAGGTTGGTGCTTTCCATGATGAAGGAAATGCACAGAAACTGCGCGAGAGAATGTCGGGCCTGGGAGGAAACCTTGTAAAAATTGCCCCCGCCGTGGTCAATCAGCAAAAGATATACCGGGTGCGGCTTGGCCCCCTCTATGACGTAGACAGCGCTGACTCTATAGTCGGCAAGCTCGATGAATACGGGATACGCGAGCACCGAATTGTTGTACCCCAATGAGCCGTAGGCCGCTTACGTGAGTACATGCAAGAAATTACATTCTGAATTAATAAACAGGCAATAAAAATGATGGACGCAAGAAGGTATACGTTACCAGGTGTATTTTTCCTGGTGCTTTTATTAAATTTTTCCGCACTCGCCGGCGTGGTACCAGCGCCGCCTCAGTTGAAAGCTTCTTCTTACCTGGTCATTGATTTCCAAAGTGGTCGCCACCTCGTGGAACATAATATCGATGAGCGTGTTGAGCCTGCCAGCCTGACCAAGATGATGACTGTCTATGTGGTTTCAAGGGAGTTGGCTGAGGGCAATATTGATTTAAAGGATATGGTGATAGTAAGTGAAAAGGCATGGCGCATGACGGGTTCGCGCATGTTTATCGAGGTAGACAAGGAAGTGTCGATTGAAGAATTGCTGAAGGGCGTGATAGTACAGTCTGGCAATGATGCCAGCGTGGCACTGGCGGAACATATCTCTGGCAGTGAGGAGGTTTTTGCCCAGGTGATGAATCAATACGCCGCTGAACTGGGGATGTCGGGTACAAATTTTATGAATAGCACGGGCTTACCTCACCCGGATCACTATACCACTGCCAGGGATATGGCACGCCTGGCCCATGCGCTGATTAGCGAGCATCCCGGGATTTACGAATGGCATTCCATACGTGAATACACCTTCAATGGCATCAAGCAGCATAACCGTAACCAGATGTTATGGCGGGATGACAGCGTTGATGGTATCAAGACTGGACATACCGAGAGTGCGGGCTATTGCCTGGTCGCCTCCGCTTTACGGGGCGACATGCGCCTGATTTCGGTAGTGATGGGGACAGACGGCACCAAGGCACGAACCCGCGCAACCCAGTCCCTGCTGAATTTTGCCTTTCGGTTTTACGAGACGCACAAGCTCTACGAGGCAGGGGAGGCAATTGCAGAAAGTAAAGTATGGAAAGCCAATGTAGACAATTTCAACCTTGGTATCGAAGAGGATCTCTATATCACGATATCCCGTGGGAAGTACAAGAAGCTTGACGCCGCGATTGAATTATCACCGACCATTGTTGCGCCTGTCAGCAAGAACGAGATCAAGGGAACACTAAATGTCATGCTGGAGGGCGAAAAACTTGCCAGCCGTCCCCTGGTATCACTCGAAAATGTTGAAGAAGGTAGCTTTCTACGTCGACTGCAGGATGATGTTCGCCTGCTTTTTGAATGAGGTTGTAGAAACTTGTCCATCGTCTACCTCAATGGTGACTACCTGCCGCTGGAGGAGGCCAGGATCTCTGTACTTGATCGAGGCTTTACTTTTGCCGATGCGGTGTACGAAGTAATCCCTGTTTACAGCGGAACCATTTTTCGATTACAGGAACACTTGCAGAGACTACAGAACAGTCTCAGCTCAATTGAAATCAGCAACCCCCTGGAAGACGCTCAATGGGAGTCAATATTTAATAAAGTTCTCGAACAAAACCCCTGCGAGGGGGACCGCTCCCTTTACGTGCAGGTAAGCAGGGGTGCCAGTGACCGGGACCACCTCAATGACCGCGATTTACAGCCGACTGTGTTTATCATGTCGCGTGAATTCCAGCATCGTGACTGGACTGAGGGAGTGAAAGTAATTACGCACAGGGATATCAGGTGGGAATATTGTCATATCAAGTCCACTGCCCTGCTGGCAAATGTCATGTTGAAACAACTGGCTCGCGCAGCCGAAGCAAAAGAGACCATACTTACTCGGGATGGAATGATCACCGAAGGTGCGAGTAGTAATGTTTTTATTGTTTACCAGGGTGCTGTAATCACACCCGAGAAAGATGGCAATATCCTGGCCGGCATTACCCGTGACCTGGTGGTGGAATTGTTAAACCATGCAGGCATCGACTGTAAGGAAAAACGCGTATCTACCGAAGAGTTTGATATTGCAGAGGAAATCTGGATAAGCAGTTCGACCATGGGGTTGGCGCCGGTAGTCAAGGTCAATGACAGGGTAGTGGGCAATGGCAAGCCCGGGCCAATTTGGAAAAAGGCTAATGATCTTTTTCGGGATTTCAGGGAAAATCGAATTACTCTTTAATACTGGTATAGCAGGTCATATACCGAGAAATTTCTGTAGGAGAAATTAATGTCTGCAATAAAGGTGACGGAGTTGTTGGGCGATGGAATTGGGCCAGAATTAAGAGAGTCGGTTTACGCCGTCGCTGACGCCCTTCCCCTGGATTTTGATTTTATCCCTCACGATCTTTCCCTGAAAAACCGGGAATCGGGAAATCGCGATCTGTTTGATAATCTCGTGGCATCCATGAACGAAACGAAATTGTCTATTAAGTATCCAACGATTACGACTTTCAGCAGCCCCAATGCCATTATTCGGCGAATGTGTAACTTCAGTGTTATCCTGCGCCCCGTCATATCCATTAAAGGCATCGAGTCAAATTTTACCGAGGAAGTTTTTCTTTATATTGTAAGGATTGCGACCGGTGGTACCTACGACGACCCCGGCAGAAAAATCGGTAAGGACTCTGCCATTTCCATCAGGCTGGTGGAACGTGACCCCTGCAGGCAGGCTGCGCGTTTTGCCTTTGAATTTGCCCGAAAGAAGAACCTGAGAGTGACCTCATCGTCCAAGCATACCATCCAGAGAGCCACTGATGGCCTATTCCAGGAAGTGGTGGAGGAAGTTCATGAAAACTACCGGGATATTCCTCACAATGTTGAATTGTTTGATGCGTTGCTGGCAAAGATCATTCTCAAGCCGGAAGATTACGAAGTCGTGATAGTCATCAACGAGTATGGTGATTTTCTCTCCGATATGGCCAGTGGATTGATTGGAAGTATTGGTACCGGTGCTAGCGGTAATTTTAGCTTTACCGAAGATGACGAGGTTGATATTGCGATGTTTGATCCTTCAGGCGGTACAGCACCGGACATCGCCGGTCAGGATAAGTGTAATCCGACTGCAATGCTTCTTGCTTTTGGTATGCTGCTTGATCACATTGATCGTTATGATGTTGGACATCAACTCAGGCTCGCGATACTTTCATCCATAGCTGAAGGAAAGTGTACCGGCGATATTGGCGGAAGTATGGGTACAAAAGCCTTTACAAATGAAGTGATACAGAGGTTAAAAGGGTAGTAAGCCCGTACTCCGTGGAAGTGCTTTTTTGTCAGGTTTTTATTCCAGTTCCCTTGAACAGGAGATACAGGGAATAGCTGAATAATATCGCTATAAAAATAACAATTATAGAAAAAGCAAAGGAAATGCTGATATCGGAAACACCGAGTATTCCGTAACGAAACGCGTTGACCATGTATAGAATCGGGTTAAGTCTCGAAGCGTTTTGCCAGAAGTCGGGAAGTAAATCAATCGAGTAAAAAACACCGCCAAGGTAAATCAATGGTGTCAGAACAAATGTCGGAATGATGGATATATCATCGAACTTCTGAGCAAATACAGCATTGACGAATCCGCCGAGCGAAAACAGTATGGAAGTCAGTATTACGGTGGCGACGACGATTCCCGGATAAACAATCTGTAAATCTGTAAAAAACAGGGCGACGATTGTAACGATGAGCCCGACGAATAATCCGCGTATAACCCCCCCGGTGATATAACCGGCCAGGACAAAGAAAATTGGAATCGGGGCAACCAGCATTTCCTCAATGTGTCGCTGCATTTTTGCGCCAAAGAAAGACGAGACAACGTTGGAATATGAGTTATTGATGATCGCCATCATAATAATTCCCGGCGCAATAAATTCCATGTAGTTAAAACCCTGCATTTTCCCGATACGTGAACCGATGAGGTTGCCAAAAATGATGAAATACAGTGTCATACTGATAGCAGGAGGAAGTATGGTTTGCACCCAGATCCGCATGAATCGCGAGATTTCTTTCCTCACGATAGTAGAGTAGGCAACGAGTATTCTTCTTTTTTGCATGGCCATGTTCAGCTTTTCGAGTCTTTCTTGTCCAGCAAGCGAATAAACAATTCCTCGAGTCGATTGGACTTGTTTCTCATGCTCAGTACCTGGATGTTGTATTTCGCAAGGAAATCAAAGAGCTCGTTAACGCTCTGCTGTTTTTCCAGCTCAACTTCAAGCAGGGTAGGCTCGGTCTTTCGAAAACTATAGATTGAGTTCTCGGGTAGCTGCTCTACGGGACTGGCAAGCTCAAGAACAAAAGTTTCAATATTCAGCTTTCCAAGCAGTTCCTTCATGGAGCTGTTTTCGATGATCGTACCGTTATCTATAATTGCAATGTTCCTGCAGAGGTTCTCCGCTTCTTCAAGGTAATGTGTGGTCAGTACAATTGTCGTTCCATTCCCGTTGAGCTCCTGGAGAAACTGCCACATGCTGCGGCGAAGTTCTACATCAACACCGGCCGTCGGTTCATCCAGGATCAGGATTCGGGGTTCATGGACCAGGGCCCGGGCGATCATCAGCCTTCTTTTAAGCCCGCCGGACAGGTTACGTGACATTTCGCCCCGCCTGTCCCATAGCTGCAGCGCTCTTAGATATTTTTCAGCCCTTTGCCTGGCAGTCTTACGGTCGATTCCGTAATACCCGGCCTGGTTAACCACTATCTCAAAAACGTTCTCAAACAGGGAGAAGTTGATCTCCTGGGGAACAATTCCAAGACATGATTTTGCATCGTAGGTATTGCGGTCAAGGTCATAGTCAAAAATTGAAACGCTTCCTGCGGACTTGGTGACGAGCGAAGAAATGATGCCAATGGTAGTAGATTTTCCCGCGCCATTCGGACCAAGCAATGCGAAAAAATCTCCTTCTTTTACCTGCAGATCAATACCTTTTAAGGCGACATGACCATTCTTGTAGGTTTTTTCCAGTTTTTGAATCTCAAGCGCATTCATACTTTACAGCAGGTAACAGGTTTAATTAACAAAAGACGGGATTACGACAAAAGAGAAGCCTGTAATCAGGACTTCTGGATATCATCAATTTCCTTTTTCTGGGCCTCGCCGATTTTTTTCAGGGCATCATAAAGCACGCTGTCCCTGTTGATGACCAGGCGAAAGAAATCCTTGGGTACCTGGATCAATTTCACTTCATCATTGCTGCGCGCATAGGCATTTCGCTTGCCGCTGCTACCGGGTAACAGTGCCTGCTCGCCAAAATAATTGCCCCGGCCATGTTCGGCAAGGATACTTAGCTTGCCATCGTCGTCCTGGGTAAAAATTTCGACCGTGCCGTTGAGCACAACGTAGAGTACTTCGCCTTCTTCGGCTTCCTTGAGTACGAAATCACCGGGG
This sequence comes from uncultured Enterobacteriaceae bacterium, assembly GCA_964639535.1. GTDB lineage: Bacteria > Pseudomonadota > Gammaproteobacteria > Eutrophobiales > Eutrophobiaceae > WLWS01. The sequence goes on from CAZXDV010000065.1 coordinate 10,686, forward strand.
CCCACCGTAACCAGTTCGGTCCAGTTGCCGATGTTCATCAATTCTTCCTGGGTCAGGCTGTTAAAAAGGCGCATTCCACGCAGAAGCTCGACAATTTCCTGCTCCATGGGTGATTGCCTGCGAATGGTGATTTCTTCAGACTCGTCGATATCGCCCTGCACGCTCATCAGCACGTGCTTCTTGTCGATTCGAAACACCTTGCAGGGATGAATCGCGCGCACGCTGGCGTTACGCCTGTCCGTATTCTCCGGCATAAGGGAGACGTCACCGAAAAAGTCACCCGCACGCAGCGTCGCAATGGTCACTTCGCGGCCTCCACCCCCACTTCGAATGGTCACTTCTGCCACCCCTTCCAGCAGTACGTACATACAATCACCAATCTCGGACTCGCGGATGATCGTATCCTTGGCTGCAAACTCTTCTATGCCGTTGTCCGGTGATTCGAGGATTCCAAGCAGCTCCGCATCCGACAAGCTGCTGAATATCGGGATATCCCTCAGAATGCTGGTGTCATGCAAGGTGTCACTCATGTGTTTTCGGTGCCTGGATGTTTAGCCGTGGGAATGTTGTCATGGCTTCTCAAAAAAGATAGTGAACACTTACATACAAAAACAGCATTCCCGGCGCATTGGAAATTATCTTTTAATTTTCAATAAATTAGCCTGGCCTGTGCCTATCGTCGACCCTTGTAAGCGCGAACGGCAGAATTGAACAGGTCAGCAACGGCCTGCATGTCATCTACCACCTTGTTGTTGAACAGGACAACAATGGCTTTTTGTTCATCCGTTGCCTCGTCACCCCAGCTTTTCTCTACCCTGGCGATACAGGCAATATATTCATCGCCCTCGGCAATGTAGGCTTTCATTTTCTTTTGCGCGGCTACAAGTTCTTCTTCTGTTGCCGTGCGGCCGTTGGGAATAGCGGGTTGCCGCGGATACTTGCACTTACCAGCGATATCGCCGGAAGAGGACTCCTGGGCTGATACGGACATTGACATGCCAAGGCATACCAGTGCGGAAAAAATAAAACTCGAGATTTTCATGGTGTCACCTGCTTGTTGAGCGTACGAAAATGGGGCATTTTTGCTGAATAATCAGGCAAAAACGCCTGTATATGTTACGCTTTTTATCTAATATTATGAAACACTTGTCAAAAAAATTGTGATGGATACTGAAGAAAGTCCACTGACCTTTCCCTGTACATTTCCAATCAAGGCGATGGGTAAGGACGAAGAAGATTTTGACGCCCTGGTGGTTGGCCTGGTACGCAGGCACTCACCGGATTTGCTGGAAGGCGCTGTGAAGTCGCGCCGCAGCAAGGGTGGTCGCTTTGTTTCAGTCACTGTGACTATCGAGGCCACCAGCCGTGAACAACTGGACAATATCTACATGGACCTTACTGCTGAAGAGCGCGTCTTGATGGCGCTATGAACGAATCCATCGTCATCAGGCGCCTGGGCCAGGTTGATTACCAGCGGGCTTTTGAAGCCATGTCTGTTTTTACCAGCCAAAGAGAAGCATCGTGGCTGGATGAAATCTGGCTGTTACAGCATAACCCTGTTTTTACCCTGGGCATGGCAGGCCGCATGGAGCATGTGCACCAGCTGGGCGACATACCCCTGGTGAGGACTGACCGTGGTGGCCAGGTCACCTACCACGGGCCGGGACAGCTGGTTATTTACCTGATGCTGAATTTAAAGAGAAGAAAATACGGCATCAGGGATTACGTCTGCCTGCTTGAGCAGTCCGTGATTAATTATCTCGAAGAGATTGGAATAGCAGCGACCAGGCGAACAGGGGCACCAGGCGTGTATGCAGATGAAAAGAAAATTGCAGCTCTCGGTGTGCGGGTGCGTCGTTCCTGTACCTATCACGGCCTGGCAATTAACATAGATATGGACCTTGAACCTTTC
>CAZXDV010000066.1:0-1348 GCA_964639535.1 uncultured Enterobacteriaceae bacterium
TGTTTAACTCCGGTTTCAGGCCAGCTATTAACGCGGGTCTGTCTGTATCCCGTGTAGGTGGCGCGGCTCAAACCAAGATTGTCAAGAAACTCGGTGGTGGTATTCGACTGGCCCTCGCGCAGTATCGTGAGCTGGCGGCTTTCTCGCAGTTTGCTTCCGACCTTGACGAGGCCACCAGGAAACAGCTCGAGCGTGGCCAACGCGTGATGGAATTGATGAAGCAGAAGCAGTATTCACCGTTGAGCGTGGCTGAAATGTCAATCAGTCTCTACGCCGTGGAGAACGGTTATCTTGATGATGTCGAACTTGAGAAGATTGGCGCATTTGAGGACGCACTGCTGGCGTTCATGAATAGTGACAAAAAGGATCTTATCCAGAAGATTAACGACGAAGGTGAGTTCAACGATGACATCGAGGCTGCTATGAAGAGCAGCGTCGAAGAATTCAAGAAAAACCACACCTGGTAGAAATCGAGAAACGTTAAAGTAAATAATCGAGACTGAATAATGGCCGTCGGTAAAGAAATTAGAACCAAGATCGCGAGTGTTAAAAACACGCAGAAGATCACCAAGGCAATGGAGATGGTGGCGGCGAGTAAAATGCGCAAGGCCCAGGACAGGATGCGTGCGGCACGTCCCTATGCTGAGAAAATCAGGAATGTCATGGCTCACCTGGGCGCAGCAAACCCGGAGTATAACCACCCCTACCTGGTTGCGCGTGATGAAGTAAAACGCGTTGGGCTTATCGTAGTGTCGAGTGATCGTGGTCTTTGCGGCGGTCTCAATTCCAACCTGTTTCGCGAACTGCTGAAGCGAATGAAGGACTGGGACGAAGCGGGTATAGAAATTGATCTGAGTGTGATCGGTAACAAGGCAGCAGCCTTCTTTTCCCGTTTCAATGCCAACATCGTCGCGCAAAAGACGCACATCGGTGACGCACCAGGTCTCGACATGTTGATTGGCTCCGTGAAAGTAATGCTGGATGCCTACATGGAAGAAAAAATTGATGCGCTTTATGTCGTCTCTAATGGGTTTGTTAATTCAATGACGCAAAACCCGACAGTGGAACAGCTGATACCTGCTGTACCTGCAGAAGACGAAGATATGAGCCATCACTGGGACTATATATATGAGCCTGATGCGAAGGAAGTATTGGACCTGTTGCTGGAAAGGTATATTGAATCACTCGTGTACCAGGCCGTGGTAGAGAACATTGCCTGTGAACAGGCGGCGCGAATGGTTGCCATGAAGAGTGCATCTGATAATGCAGGCAACCTGATTGATGAATTACAGCTGGTCTATAACAAGGCCAGGCAGGCTGCGATTACCCAGGAACTTTCAGAAATTGT
>CAZXDV010000066.1:1448-12426 GCA_964639535.1 uncultured Enterobacteriaceae bacterium
TAAAGAGGAAACAAACAATGAGTGCTGGAAACATTGTACAAATCATTGGTGCTGTAGTAGACGTAGAATTCCCCAGCGATGCGATACCCAAGGTATACGATGCCCTGGTTGTAGACGCTGTCGGCGTTGAAACAACGCTGGAAGTACAACAACAGCTTGGTGATGGCGTAGTCAGGACTATTGCTCTTGGTTCAACAGATGGACTCCAGCGTGGCCTGAAAGTAGATAATACCGGCGCGCCGATTTCAATTCCTGTTGGTGAAGATACCCTGGGTCGAATCATGAACGTACTTGGAGATCCCATTGATGAATGTGGGCCTATCGAGACGGAAGAAAAATGGAGTATTCACCGCGAAGCGCCAAAATTTACAGAGCTAAGCGCAACCACCGAGCTACTGGAAACAGGCATCAAGGTTATCGACCTGGTATGTCCTTTCGCCAAGGGTGGTAAGGTTGGCCTCTTCGGCGGCGCCGGTGTGGGCAAGACCGTTAACATGATGGAATTGATTAACAACATCGCGACCCAGCACTCCGGTCTTTCCGTATTTGCCGGTGTGGGTGAAAGAACTCGTGAAGGTAACGACTTCTACCACGAGATGCAGGAAGGCGGCATTGTTAATGTCGAAGAATTTAAGAAATCTAAAGTATCGATGGTGTACGGCCAGATGAATGAGCCGCCTGGTAACAGGCTTCGCGTGGCACTGACAGGTCTGACCATGGCCGAGAAATTCCGTGAGGAAGGCCGAGACGTACTGTTCTTCGTTGATAATATTTACCGTTTCACCCTGGCAGGTACCGAGGTATCAGCGCTACTTGGACGTATGCCTTCAGCTGTGGGCTACCAGCCTACGCTGGCTGAAGAAATGGGCCGTTTGCAGGAGCGTATTACTTCAACCAAGACGGGTTCTATTACATCTATCCAGGCTGTGTACGTCCCTGCTGACGACCTGACTGACCCCTCTCCTGCAACGACATTTGCTCACCTTGACGCAACGGTTGTGCTTTCACGACAGATTGCAGAGCTGGGTATTTATCCGGCTGTGGACCCGCTTGATTCCACTTCACGCCAGCTTGATCCGCTGGTCGTGGGACAGGAACACTACGAGGTTGCCCGCGCAGTACAGAATACGCTGCAGCGCTACAAGGAGCTGCGAGACATCATTGCGATTCTTGGTATGGACGAGTTGTCTGAAGATGACAAGTTAGCCGTGGCTCGAGCCAGGAAAATTCAACGTTTCCTATCTCAACCGTTTAGCGTTGCTGAAGTGTTTACCGGCACGCCCGGTAAGTATGTATCACTCAAAGACAACATTGCAGGCTTTAAGGCGATTGTAGCTGGTGAATATGATCACCTGCCTGAGCAGGCCTTTTACATGGTTGGTGGTATTGAAGAAGCCGTCGAAAAAGCCAAAGAAATGGAATAACAGGCGATACTCACTATGAGCACGATTCACGTAGACATCGTTAGCGCAGAGCACGAGATATTTTCTGGAGAAGCAGAGATGATCTTTGCGCCCGCACAGCTGGGTGAAATGGGTATTGCACCTGGTCATACGCCGCTGGTGACCCAGCTTGGACCTGGAGAAGTACGAGTTAAGCATGTAGGCGGGGAAGAAGAAGGTTTTTACGTTTCAGGCGGACTGCTGGAGGTTCAGCCAAAACTGGTCACCGTGCTGTCCGACACCGCGGTGAGAGCCGAGGACCTGGATGAAGCCGCCGTTATGAAAGCGAAGGAAGAAGCAGAACGTCAGCTGCATGACCGTGAGGCCAGCAAGGATTACGCAACGGCCCTGGCCGAGAATGCAGAACTTGCAGCCCAGTTGCAGGCCATACAGCGACTGCGCAAACGCGCTGGCAGGTAGGTCTTGAGTTTTAAAGCGGGCCCGGTCTCTCTTTAATTTTTTCTTTAGGCGCTTATAGTCAAAGCTATGGCGACATCAGTAATTATCCTGGCAGCAGGGCAGGGCACACGCATGAAGTCCGCGCTGCCAAAGATCCTTCATCCACTGGCCGGGCGCCCCCTTGTCGAACATGTCTATATCGCGGCACGTCGGCTTGATGTACGGGACATTCATATCGTCTACGGCTTTGGTGGTGAAGAAATACTCGAAGCACTTTCCCATCTTGAGGTCAGCTGGGCCGAACAGGCCGAACAGCTTGGTACGGGGCACGCCGTGGCCCAGGCCATCGGAGCCATTGCCGACGAGGACAATGTGCTTATCCTTTATGGTGACGTTCCGCTTATCACTCACGAAACCCTTGAACGACTTGTGGCAGCGGCTGAGGACAGTGGATTCAGCCTGCTGACTGCCATCATGGATGACCCCCATGGCTATGGCCGAATCATCCGCGATGACAGTGGCGAGATAACCAGTATCGTCGAGGAAAAAGATGCCACCGACGAGCAGCGCCAGGTTGACGAGATCAACACCGGCATGATGACGGTGAAGGCTGACAAGTTAAAAACCTGGCTGGAAAATCTCAGCAACGATAACGCCCAGGGAGAGTATTACCTGACCGACGTAATCGAGATGGCGACCTCTGAGGGAGTCCGGGTTAACTCTGTATCGCCCGAGTCGGTGCTTGAAACACAGGGTGTGAATAATCGTCAGCAACTGTCAGAACTGGAAAGATATTACCAGCTCGTCCAGGCCAACCACCTGATGATGCAGGGCGTGACGATGCTTGACCCCCATCGTTTTGATCTCAGGGGTGACCTGGAAACCGGCCGTGATATCGTGATTGACGTAAATACCGTCATCGAGGGCAGTGTCAGTATCGGTGATAACGTAAGCATTGGGCCAAATTGTGTCATCAAGGATGCCGATATAGGCGATCATGTCACCATTAATGCCAATTGCGTCATAGAGAATGCGGTGATTGGTTCGCGCAGCAAGATTGGCCCCTTTGCGCGTATTCGCCCCGAGACACGCCTGGCTGAAGATGTGCATATCGGGAATTTTGTAGAAGTGAAAAAATCCATCATCGACCAGGGCTCAAAGGTCAATCACCTCAGTTATATCGGCGACAGCGAGATTGGAAAAAAGAGCAACATCGGCGCCGGTACTATCACCTGCAATTACGATGGTGCCAACAAGCACAAGACCATTATCGGGGACGACGTGTTTGTCGGTTCGGATACCCAGCTTGTTGCCCCGGTGACTATCGCTAATGGTGTGACCATCGGTGCCGGGACAACTGTGACAAAGGATGTTGATGAAAACCAGCTGACTATCAGTCGCGCAAAACAGGTCAGTATTGACGACTGGCAAAGACCAAGGAAAGGAGACAAGAAAAAATAATGAGCGTCGCGACTGCAGATCTCTACGATGAGCATGGTGACAAGGTACGCGTAGTCACTCCCATGTTTCGCGATTTCGGTGCGCGCAAGCAGTTTTCCGGCCCGGTTTCTACCCTGAAGGTATTTGAAGATAACACCCTGGTTCGTTCTGCCCTTGAAGAGGACGGGGCAGGTCGCGTGCTGGTGGTGGATGGCGGTGGCTCTTTACGCTGCGCGCTTGTTGGTGACATGCTGGCAAAGCTGGGCGTGGATAATAACTGGCAGGGAATCGTGGTTTACGGCTGCATTCGGGATTCCGCCGTGATAGCTGGCATGGATATTGGTGTTAAAGCAATTAATACAAACCCAAAGAAAAGCGTCAAGAAGGGTGTTGGTGAGCGAGACATTGATATCGAGTTTGGTGGCGTGAGTTTTAAAGCGGGCGATTATCTTTATGCTGATGAAGACGGCATCGTAGTGGCGGAGGAGAAGCTTGTTTAACACGGACACATCCTGGCCTGTCGATTTCAGTGCAATTGTGACAAAGTCCTGAGTTTTCCCGCCCGCGATTGTCTATACTCAGGATTCGGGGAAGGCCCCTGTGAACAATGATCAAACTTTTAGGTGTTTTCAGCCTTTTCAATGGAGTTGTTAAAATGTATAGCAAATTCAAGTACCTGGGGTTGGCAGTTCTCTTGGCAGCAAGCAGTATCACGGCGCAGGCGGAATGTATCAGGGAAAAAGGTGGTGGTGGAGAAATCGCTGGCACACTGCTTGGCGCAGCCCTGGGAGGACTGGTAGGTTCACAGATTGGTGGTGGTAGTGGCAAGAAGTTCGCCATCGCCGGTGGCGTCCTTGCCGGTGGTTTTATCGGCAACAACATCGGCCGCAAGCTGGACTGTGCAGACCAGGATTACCACTACGACACTACGCAAAGTGCGCTGGAATACAAAAAGACAGGGCGCGCTGCCGGCTGGTCAAATCCCGATAGTGGTCATGCGGGTTCTGTCACGCCAACCAAGACCTATTTTGCAGCAGATGGAAGGCCTTGCCGGGAATTTACCCAAACCATTTTTGTCGATGGGCAGGAAGAGACTGTGACCGATACCGCCTGTCGTGATGAAGATGGCACCTGGAAAATAATCGACAGTTAATCACTGCGTTTCCAGCCTGTATCCGGAAAAGAGCACCACGCGGGGAAGCTGAATAAAAGGCGTGCCCGTCTTATCTATTATCATTCCGGCCTATAACGAAGAGGCGTTTCTTCCACGCACCCTTGAAAGCCTGGGAAAGGTAATCAAGTCCCGTCCCGTTGATATTGAAGTCATCGTTGTCGACAACAACTCCACTGATAATACTGCGAGCATCGCTGGGGACTGGGGTGCCCGCGTGGTATTTGAGCCCTATAACCAGATCTCTCGAGCAAGGAACGCCGGTGCAGGCGCAGCGTTATCCGACTTCCTCGTATTTCTTGATGCTGATACGGAGTTGAATGAAGCGCTTTTGTGGGCTGCCCTTGAACGATTACAGGGCCAACACTGTTGCGGAGGGGGCACCCTGGTCAGGTTCGAGAGGGAAGTGCCCTGGTTAGCCCAGGCCTTTCTAAATTGCTGGAACTGGATTGCGGTCAAGCTTTCTCTTGCTGCCGGTTGCTTTATTTATTGTCGCCGGGATGCCTTTGAGGACGTGGGAGGTTTTAGCGAAGAAGTTTATGCCAGCGAGGAGATCTGGTTATCGCGGGCAATTACCAGCTGGGGCAGGGACAGGGAAATGAGTTTTGACATCATCACTGACTGGCCCATCAGCACATCCGTGCGCAAGGTTGACTGGTATTCCCAGGGAAAGTTACTTGTATTGTTTTTGCCGATAATGCTTTTTCCTCCGCTGGTGCGTGTACAATCATTTTGTAAGGCCTGGTACAGGCGCCCAAATACCTGACAAATATAAACGCTAAACTAGGAAAAACACGGTGAGTCTTGACCTTGAATATATAGAAGCCCTGGACAGTAAAGACCCTCTCGCTGACAAGGCAGCCTTGTTTCATCTGCCCGAAGGGCTTACTTATCTCGACGGCAATTCACTGGGTGCCATGCCCCTTGCCGTACCAGCAGCTGTTTCAAAAAACCTTGAGAAAGAGTGGGCGGTGGACTTGATAGACAGCTGGAATAAAAACGACTGGTTTATCAAGGCCCGGGCCATTGGCGACAAGATTGCGCAGCTAATTGGAGCGGCAAGTGGTGAAGTTGTGGTCGGGGATTGTGTCTCGGTTAACCTGTTCAAGATGATCGTCGCAGGCCTTTCTGTGCAGGAAGGCAAGGCTCGTATTGTCACCGAACTGGGTAATTTCCCCACCAATCTCTATGTCATGCAGGGAATCGAGGCCATGCTGGGTGACAGGGTGGAACTGGTCGCGGTGGAACGAGACGAAGTAGAAACCTCGATTGATGAAAACACGGCCCTCGTTGTTCTGACCCACACCCATTACAAGACCAGTGAGACCTGGGACATGGCAGCGGTCACTGCTCGAGCCCAGGAAAGCGGGGCGATGGTGATCTGGGATCTTTGCCACAGCGCCGGCATCATGCCACTCGAACTGTCAAAGTCAAATGTCGACATGGCAGTGGGTTGTACCTACAAGTACCTCAATGGCGGGCCTGGTGCGCCAGCTTTTCTTTACCTGGCTGAGAGACACCAGGGCAGCATGCAGCAGCCGATTACCGGCTGGTGGGGTCATGCCAGTCCCTTTGAGTTCAGTGACCAGTACAGGCCAGCGGATGATATTCGACAATTGCAGTCGGGCACGCAAAGCATTGTTGCACTTTCAGCGCTTGAACCCGGCATTGACCTGACCCTGTCCGTGGACATGCAGGAAATTCGAAAGAAATCACAGGCACTGGGCAGGCTTTTTATCGAATTGCTGGCAGAGCATTGCCCGGAGGTTGGCATTGCATCACCACAGGATGACGATCGCAGGGGCAGTCATGTGTCTATACTCCATGATGACGGTTACGCCATTACACAGGCACTAAAGGCCCAGGGGATCGTGGTGGACTTTCGTGCCCCGGATATTATTCGTTTTGGTTTTGCACCACTTTATAACAGTTACATGGACGTATGGCGCTCAGCCAGCACACTGAAGGACATCATCGATACTGAAAGCTGGAATCGTCCGGAGTACCGCGCGCGGGCAACCGTTACCTAGCCCAGGGCGAAGAACTCAAGCGCGTTCAGGCCCAGTAGTCGAGCTTTCTCATCCTCGTTGTGCTGCTGGCTTTGCCTGATGAGCTTGCCGATTTCCTGCTCGCCAAGAGGAAAGGGGTAATCCGAACCCAGCATGACCCGTTCTGTACCCATAACACCAGTAAGTAATTTCAGGGCCTGTTCATCAAACACCGCTGAGTCTACGTAAAAACGGTTGCAGTAATGTGAAGGCGGGTGAGGGCAATCTTCCCGAACAATATCGCGGTGCTGCCAGGCGTTCTCCACGCGCCCCAGCAGGAATGCAAAGCTTCCACCGCCGTGAGCAAAGCACAATTTCAGCGAAACAGGGATTCTTTCAAAAGCACCCGAGAGGATAAGTGAGAGCACTGATAGCTGTGTTTCAGCGGGCATTGCCACGAGCCATTGCAGCATGTAGCGGGGCATGCGCTCGGCGGACATCATGTCCCAGGGGTGTATCAGTACCGGCATATTTTCATCGGCACAGTGTTGCAGGAAAGTGATGATGCCCTCATCATCAAGGTTCTTTAAACCAACATGATTACCAATTTGCACACCGACGTGTCCACATTCTTTCGCACGGCTTAGCTCGGCACAGGAAGCGTCAATATCCTGTAGCGGCACCTGGCAAAGCGTACGCAGTCGCTGTGCATTATTCGCGCATAGTTCCCGTGCACTGTCATTAACCTGTTTTGCCCATTCAGCAGCCTGTTCAATGGGCTTATCGTAAGCAAACAGCAAGGGGGTAGCGCAAAGAATTTGTATATCGATACCGTGCTGGTCCATTTCTTCGACACGAACATTTGGATTCCAGCAGGCTTCGTAAACAGGACGAAAGTCTTTACCACCCAGGGTAATCATGCCCTTACCTGCATCCGTGGCATAGAAGCCTGGCCACTCACCGTCGAAGCGGCTGGAGAAATCCGGCAATTGGTTGGGGTAGAAGTGGCTGTGTATATCGACGACAGTCACGAAGCGAGTTTTCCGGGATGCACGGCTCCGCAGTTGGGGCAATGCCGCAGGGATTCGTCGGCATAAAAATTTTGCATTATCGGGGCGAGGTCCCTGGCGATGTCTTCCAGTATAAGTTCGGCACGATACACCAGGTGGTGACATTCCATGCAGTACCACTCCAGCCCATCGGGTTCACCCGGCGGGCGTTTTGGCTCAATCACCAGGCCGATACTGCCGGGCTCAGGTCGTTGTGGAGAATGCCTGACGTGGGCTGGCAGGAAAAAGATATCTCCCTCGTTGATGGGGACCTGTTTCGGAGGTTGGCCCTCTTCTTCCATGATATTGAGGTACATGTTCCCCTGCACCTGGTAAAAAAACTCTTCCGCAGGATCATCATGGTAATCCGTTCTTTCATTGGGTCCACCCACAACGGTAACCATGAGATCGCCGTCCTCCCAGATCTGTGCATTACCAACAGGTGGCTTCAACAGTTCTCGATGCTCATCAATCCATTGCTGGAAATTGAAGGCCTGCATGAGGTGTTTGCTTGGCATAGGTATTCCTGTTACAGGGGTTTATAGGCCACGCACTTTATTTCAATGAGCAGGTGAGGATGGGGCAGCTGGTGGACGGCCACCGTGGTTCGAGCCGGGCCTTCATAAGTGAAGAACTCTCCGTAAACTTCGTTGTAGCCGCCGAAGTCATTCATGTTGACAAGGAATGTATTCAGCTCCACCAGGTCGTCCAGGGAGGCACCTTCGCTTTGCAGCGTGCTCTCGATGTTTTTCAATACTGCCCTGGTTTGCTTGCGAATATCCAGTGACACGGTCCCAAATTCATCGGCATCAGCCCCTTCAAAAGAATTATCCGGCCTTCTTGAGCTGGTACCTGAAACATAGAGGAAGTCACCGGCACGCTTTATATGTGGGTATGCTCCCCTTGGCGTGGGCTTGTCGGAAAGCAGGCTGGCCCTGGTCTTGTCGTTCATGATTAACCTTTATAAAACATGAATTCTATTTCGACGCTGGCACCGATAGGCAATGCGCTGACGCCGACGGCAGTGCGCGTAGGCAAGGCGCCAGGATCGGTGAATACAGCTTCCCAGGGCTTGTTGATATCAGGAAACTTGTCAAAGTCGGTTGTGTAAATTGTCGCACTGATCATGTCGGAAGGTGCCAGGTCGAAATCCGGAAGTGCGCTTAACAGGTTCTCAAGAATCTTGCGTGTCTCCGCTTCCGGGCCCCCAGCTTCAAGTTCGCCGGAATCCTTGTCCAGGGCGATCATGCCTGCTGTCTTGTAAAACGGACCCGCTTTAATTAGTGGGCAGTAACGAAATCGCGGGGGTGGAAGGTTTGCTGAACTTAGTCTCTCTATCATATTACTGTCCCTTTTGAGTACCGGCTAAATGACATTATAAATAACTTAATCCCTGCCCGCTTCAAGTAGTTTTTGAGCCATGATTTCATGGTTGGTAACAATGGCTTCGTGGTCGCCGGGCATCTGCACCAGGCGATACAGGCCCAGGCGGTTGGACATCCTTGGGTGCCAGCCGTGTTCGGGACCCGGTGGCAGGGCAATGTCCTCGGTGCAGTTCAGGTAGCTTTTTGGAATTTCCAGTGAATAAAATTTCTTTAAATCCAGCTTGTCTCGAAAGGGTTGAATAGGCTGCGGAGAAAAACATTCTTTCCAGAGATTTCGTGCCGTTTCAAGGTCCACGCTGTTAAAAAAAGCCTCCCTGCAAATTTCAAAAGGCAGTGTAAAGCTATCGTCGTTGCTTTCTGAGACAAGTTTCTCCATCAGTGGAACATAGTGAGGTGGGTTCTCATCCAGCATGCTTTGCCCGTCGAGCAGGACAAAGGCATTTTGAAAAACCAGGCGCTTGATTCGCTGCGGAATATGCTCCGCCAGTTTTTGAATGATGCTTCCTCCATAGCTATGACCAACCACGACGAGATCTTTTAAATCCTGTTCGATAACAAAATCCACCACCGACTGCACTGTGTTGGCGTGGGTCATGCCAGTCTTGTCTACTCCCGGCCCATTACCTCGCAGCGTAGGGGCCCATGCCCGGTGTCCCGCTTTCTCAAGCTCAGCGATGACCTTGTCCCAGCAGGAACCGTCGTGCCATGCGCCGTGAATGAGGAGAAAGTTCATGATAGTTAGTGAAACAGTGTGAGTTGCTGATTCTTCAACGCTGCCTGTGCGGCGGCAAGACGTGCGATGGGTACACGAAAAGGAGAACAGCTGATGTAATCAAGTTGTACTGACTGGAAAAACACGATGGACTCAGGATCGCCGCCATGTTCTCCACAGATGCCGCACTTCAGCTTGGGTTTTGTACCGCGCCCCTTCTCTACTGCAGTTTCAACAAGCTGCCCGACACCGGTCGCGTCCAGGGTAAGGAAAGGGTTGGTCTCGAGAATGTTCTTTTCCAGGTAATCCGGCATAAACGTACCGATATCATCACGACTGTAGCCAAGCGTCATCTGCGTCAGGTCATTGGTACCAAAGCTGAAAAAATCTGCGTGCTGTGCTACCTCGTCGGCGGTCAGGGCAGCACGTGGAATTTCAATCATGGTGCCGATAGGTATGTCCAGGTTTCCGCGAAATTTTTTCTTTTGTTTTACTGCCGCAATGGTCTTTTCAGTGAGTTCCCGCAGCATGATCAGTTCATTATCAATACCCACAAGAGGGATCATGATTTCCGGCTGTGCATCAATACGCTTACGTTTGCAATTGATGGTGGCCTCAACAATGGCAGTGACCTGCATTTCCAGGATTTCAGGGAAGGTCACTGTCAGGCGACAACCGCGGTGACCGAGCATGGGATTCACCTCGTGTAACTGGTTTACCCTTCTCACGATATGGTCGTGTCGTACTTTCATGGCCCTGGCCAGCTTGCGCTGGGCTTTTTCTTCCGTTGGCAGAAATTCATGCAGGGGTGGATCAAGCAGGCGAATGGTCACCGGCAGGCCGTTCATGGATTTAAAAATGCCCTCAAAATCCCTGCGCTGAAACGGCAGCAATTTCTTCAGGGCATCTCGTCGTGACTTTTCATCCTGGGAAAGGATCATCTCGCGCATGGCCATGATGCGCTTGTCACCAAAGAACATGTGCTCGGTGCGGCAAAGACCGATCCCCTCGGCGCCAAAGCCGCGGGCAATCTTTGAATCATCGGGTGTATCGGCGTTTGTACGTATGACCATTTTTCGTGTCTGGTCTGCCCACTTCATCAGGGTCCTGAACTCGGCGGTAAAAGTGGGAGGGCGTTTTTCAACATCACCCAGTATGACTTCACCGGTAGAACCATCGATACTGATAATGTCATTTACCGATATCTTGCGGTCATGCACCTTCATTATATGACGCTTTGCATCGATGATGATTTCCCCGGCCCCTGCCACGCAGCATTTTCCCCAGCCGCGGGCTACCACCGCAGCATGACTGGTGGAACCACCGGTTGATGTCAGTATGCCAGCGGCCGCATGCATGCCGTGAATGTCTTCCGGGCTGGTTTCACGTCGA
>CAZXDV010000067.1:0-12413 GCA_964639535.1 uncultured Enterobacteriaceae bacterium
GTTTGATGGTTCTTTGGGTGCAGATATCGTCGGGAAGTTACTGCTCGAGTTTGAAGACACGGCGGATCCAATCACCTCGTTAATGCTGGCACTTTTACCGCTGGCCAGCCAGTTTTCCCTTCCACCTGTCTCAAATTTTCACGTGGGAGCCCTTAGCCAGGGTAACAGCGGTGCCCTATACCTCGGCGCTAACCTCGAGATTCCCGGTTCCGCACTTGGTTTTACGGTACATGCCGAGCAATCTGCGATAAACAATGCCCTGCTTCACGGCGAAACAGCAATCACCAGAATTACAGTAAGTGCTCCTCCCTGTGGCCATTGCAGGCAGTTCCTTAATGAACTGGATCGCGCCGATGATATTGACATTATCGTGCGTGGCAAGCCTTCAACAAAACTCTCTATGCTATTGCCTCATTCCTTTGGTCCTGCCAACCTTGGGATAGAGAACGCCTTATTTGACGGAGATAACGGCGGGCAACAATGCAGGCTCAAGCACGATGATGATAAATTATGCTCGGAGTACGAACATCTTCATTACAGCTATGCGCCTTATTCCAGATCACTATCAGCTGTTGAAGTAAAAACCGCAACACGCCTATTCAGTGGAACTTATATCGAAAATGCTGCGTTTAATCCCAGCCTTTCACCAGTACTTTCCGCGCTTGATCGAATGAGATTCAGCACTAAAGAATTCTCGGAAATAGAAGAGGTTGTCCTCATTGAAGCTGAAAGCAACACGATCAGCCAGGAAGGTTTTACACGCAGCATCATTGCTGAAATTGCACCGCAGGCGAGGGTAATAGTCAGGCAACCGGGGCATTAATAATTTCTTTACATCGTTTTATATCCAGGGGAGAAAAATTATGAATTCACTTTCTGATAAACAGAACGTTACTGTAGTCGCTCACCCCCTGGTACAGCACAAGCTTACACTGATGCGGAAAAAAGAGACATCTTCCGGTGATTTCAGACGGCTTCTAAGAGAAATCAGCCACCTGCTCATATATGAAGCAACCAGCGATATTTCCCTGGGGTCGCTTGAAATTGAAACCCCACTTGAAAAAATGCAGGCGCCAATTTTATCAGGCAAGAAAATGTGTCTATTCTCTATTTTAAGGGCTGGAGACGGACTGCTACAGGGATTACTGGAACTTATCCCATCGGCCAGGGTTGGGCACGTGGGATTATTCAGGGACGAGGAAACCCTGGAGGCTGTGGAATATTATTTCAAGGCACCTTCTAACCTGGATAAGCGCCTGTGCCTCGTTGTCGATCCCATGCTTGCAACGGGACACTCTGCAGAGGCTGCAATCACCAGGATCAAGTCTGCAGGCGCCATAAATATTCGATATATATGCTTGCTTGCTGCGCCGGAAGGCATACAGTCACTCAGTGCTGCGCACCCCGATGTGCCGATTTTCACAGCTAGCATCGACAGGGAACTGAATGACAGGGGCTATATTCTTCCCGGACTGGGTGATGCAGGAGACCGCTTGTTTGGCACGACATAAAAAACTGGCACAAGGGCGGTTTTTTATTTCTGGCTGAAAAGAGAGGGATAGATTCACAATCGCTTAAAGCGATTGTTCACCCCTACGGGGCGTTGTCACTTCGTTCCAACGTCCACAAAATCGTATGGAACAGATTTTGAACATCTTGCAAAGCAAGATGGCCCAACGGGCGAGCTACAGGGATGTAGCGAGTAATCTTCCTGCGGAAGATTGTCGAACCCTCTTCTCGGGTTCGAAACCGAGCCCGGAGTCAGAAACAAAAAAGCCCCGTGAAGGGGCTTTTGTGTTTCTGGCGGAGAGAGAGGGATTCGAACCCTCGATACGCTATTAACGTATACACACTTTCCAGGCGTGCGCCTTCAACCACTCAGCCACCTCTCCAATTCTTTTCTCATCCCTCTTTCGGGATTGATTCGCAAACGCTTAGGCGATTACTCAACCCTGCACCACCTCGAATACTGTAATTTACCGCCCGAGAATCGGGCCAGGTGCTTCAAACCGGGCGAAATAGAGCGCGAAGGGTAAACAAAAAGTGCTCGCGGTGCAATTATCCGCGATATTTCACTTATGGGTTAGAACTCAGGCTGGCCGGGAAAACCGGGGCCTGGTCGTAGTAGAAGCGTTGTTCAGGCGAGACAGGAGATCCAGTTCACCCCGGGACATATCGCAGGCATCGATCAATTCATCTGTGCTTGCCCCCTTGTTTAGCAGCACCATTGCCTGACGATAGCTGGTTCCTGCTCCATCGCTGACCTCAAGCTTGTCTTGCCGCTCAATGATATTTCGCACCTGCTGTTGTTGCTGCTTGAGGCGACTGCCAATGCCCTTTTCGCACTTGAGGAGAGCAGATATTTCAGAACTACACTCGTCCAGCCTGTCGGACTGAAGTGCCAGGGCCCGTTCCAGTCTTCGCAACTTCCTCGACTGTAATGAAATTCCGATCACCAGGAGGATAAATACGGGAACAAAAAACATACCTGGAATTAAAAACGATTCAATATTTGCCATTGTTAAACCTGCCTAGATTCGTTCATCTACCCTGTGATTCTTTTCTATCTTGTTCTCAATGTTTTCCGGCCTGTCCTCTTTTTCCTTTCCCTGCCGTTTCTGTTTTGGCCTGTTATCCTGTTGTAGCGGCATGATTTTCACTCCAGGTCGAATTTTGCCAACATCCGTCATGGGTGTGATACCCGCCTAGTAGGCCGCCACCTCTGATAACTCGTCATCTTCAAACAAGCTTTCCACGTCCATCAGGATGAGTATTTCTTCATCATTGCTAAATACCCCTTCGATATATCCACCTTTCCCCTGGTCATCGCCGCTGGTACCAGGAGAACGATCAATATCTGACGTATTAAGACTGACAACCTCGGTGACACAATCCACCAGCATGCCAATAATATGCCCCCGAACCTCAACGAATATTATCCGGGTCTCTTCGTCAATGTCCTTCGATGGCATGGCCAGTCGGGTCCTTGTGTTGATAACGGTCACCACGTATCCGCGCAGGTTAATAATGCCAAGGACATAGTCCTGCGAACCGGGAACAGGTGTTATCTCGGTGTACTTGAGTACTTCCTGTACCTTCAGCACATTGACGCCATAAGCGCCCTCTCCAAGGCGAAAAGTTATCCACTGTTGGGCATCCTCAGGCACTTCATTGATTTCTTCCAAAGCACTTTGATTCATGGGCAATCCTCAGAATTCACCGAAATTTGTCACTTCAAGGTAAATTTTCTTACCTGCAGACTAAGAAGCATTCTTCATGCCATTTTTTGACTTCAAGGGTGAATCTTCAGGCAATTTTTGAGAGGGAGACCGGGCTTTCTTCCAGGCACAGGAGTAAGTGTTGAAGTAACCGCACATAGGCCTGGTTTCCATGGGACAGGGGGTGGGTTTCGCAAGGTGCCTGCCCCTTTTTGCTTGCCTCGCGAAAATTGGTGTCCACCGGAATGTATTCCTTCCAGAGATTGTCAGCAAAGTTCTCCTGGAGATTTTGCAGGCTCTTGCGCGAAGCGTTGGTTCTCTGGTCATACATTGTCGGTACAACCGTATACTGCAGGTCTTCCCTGGTAGAGTGGCTGACCATGTCAAGTGTATTCAGCATTCGTTCCAGTCCCTTGATTGCAAGGAACTCTGTCTGCACGGGTATAACCAGGTGATCACAGGCTGCAAGGGCATTTAGCAACAATATTCCCATCGTCGGGGGACAGTCGATCAGCACGTAATTGTAATGAGAACTATAGGAGTTAAGCGCCTCGTGGATTATCAATCCCATACCATGCCTGATACTTTGCCGTTCGAGGCTGAGTAATGCACGGCTGGCCGGGAGGAGATCCAGCATTTCCTGTGATGTACGCCGCAACATGCTTGCGAGCGGCATTCGAGAGTTTTTCACTTTTCGGTCAAACAGCGAACAAACACTCTCCTCTATATTATCCGGATCAAGTCCAAAGTAGCTGGTGAGCGAGCCGTGCGGATCAAGGTCAACCAGGAGAGTTTTTTCAGATTGCTGTGCCAGTAGACCGGCTAAAGATACGGATGTCGTGGTTTTGCCAACGCCGCCTTTCTGATTGGCGACCGTGATCACTTTCACCTGGAACAGTCCTCGTGACTGCTACTAGTGATAGCCAGCATATGACTGCACCAGCCCAGGTAAATCCAGTATTAGCGCTATCTTCCCATTACCGGTAACGGTAGCACCGCTCATTCCCCTGGTCCCATGCAGAAGTGCACCCAGGGGCTTTATCACAACTTCTTCCCGACCTATAAGCCTGTCTACCAGCAAGCCGATAATCATGGTACCAATATTGACAACGACCACATGACCCTCAATCTCAGCCTGGGCCGAGCGGGGGGTTAACCAGTTACCCAGCTGGTAAAGCGGCAGAGGTTTACCACGTAGCAAGAGTACCTGCTGCCCATCAAGCACCTTGAGACTATCCTGGTCGAAGTCGAGAATTTCATTCACGTTTGCAAGCGGGAGTGCAAATACCTGCTCCTGTTTACCGAGTTCCACCATGAGTGTCGGCATGATCGCAAGCGTGAGCGGAACGCGAATATGGATCGTCGTTCCTTTACCAGGCTCAGATTCAATGTATACCGTGCCGCTAAACTGGTTCAGGCGTGTTCTGACAACATCCATTCCCACACCTCGCCCGGAAATATCTGACACCTGCTCCCTGGTGGAAAATCCTGGTAGAAAAATCAGGTTGAAACATTCCTGGTCGCTAAGACGACTGGCACTGGATTCGTCCATAATACCTTTACTGACTGCCTTTCTCCTCAGGGCACCTGCATCCATACCTGCACCATCATCTGATATTTTCAGCAGGATATGGTCACCTTCCTGCTCGGCCGAGAGTAAAATACTGCCCTGGCGTGCCTTTCCAGCCGCCTCCCGTACGTCTGGCAGTTCAATCCCGTGGTCTACCGCGTTTCTTATCAGGTGAATCAGTGGGTCGACCAGCGCTTCGACAAGGTTCTTGTCCAGGTCGGTGTCTTCTCCCTCGGTTTTTAATATAACTTCCTTGTTTAGATTCCTGGCCACGTCACGAACAACCCGTGGAAAACGTCCAAAAATTTTCTTTACCGCCTGCATGCGTGTTTTCATTACCGACGCCTGCAGGTCAGCTGTCACCACGTCAAGACTGTTTACAGTACTCGACATTTCGTCATTTCCAATGAGCGTGTCCAGGTTTACCAGCCTGTTCCTGATCAGGACCAGTTCACCAACCATGTTCATGATCCTGTCCAGGGTATCGGTTTCTACTCTCACTGTACTGTCGGTAGTATTCCGTTTATCCGGTGGGGTCACCGCAGATTTGTTGTCCTGGATTGAATTCTTGCCGTCGCTGGTATTTTGTGCCTGCTTGTTGTCGACACCGCTGGCAGCTCCACTCTTCACAGCCGGGCCGGTAATCGTAGATATTTCGCCAGCATCATTTTCCATCCTGATGGGACTGACTGTTGCCATGCCATCCGCTGCTGCTAGCGGCCGGTTCAGCTGCTCGGGATCGTTACCCCCGCTATCCACTGCCACTGCCACTGCAGATACGGCGTTACCCTTGCCGTGAAGTTCATCCAGCAACATTTCAAACTCTTCATCGGTGATTTCATCTGCTGCGGTGGTGCTTTCTTCCGTTTCTTCCCTGTCACCGGCAGCAGCCGCTGAATCTTCCACCGCCCGGGCTTCGACAGGCCGGGAAGCTTGCTCAGCACCTGCCTGCACATTGTCCTTATTCGTATGTTCCGCAAGACTCGAAAGTAGCTCGGGGGATGCCCCCCTGGGGCTAATCCCCTGCTGTATTTCCGCGTACATTTGTTGGATCGCATCCAGGGCGAGCAGGATTTTGTCCATCAGGTCCTGGCTTACTTCTTTTTCGCCATGTCGCAACAGGTCAAATATATTCTCTGACTTGTGGCAGATATCCACCAATGCTTCGAGGCCGAGGAAGCCAGCGCCGCCCTTTATGGTATGGAATGCACGAAATACGGCATTAAGAATATCCATATTTCCAGGTTCTGACTCCAACTCAATAAGCTCTTCGCCCAGTTGCTCAATAATCTCACCCACTTCGACGAGAAAATCCTGGACAATGTCGTCATTGATATCTATGGACATGGGATAAACCTGCTTAAATCTGAAATCACATGGCCTAGAAGCCCAGGCTTGAAAGCAACTCGTCAACGTCATCCTGGTCGTTGACAATCGACTTGCCGCTGGCTCCGCCAACCTGCGGGCCTTCAGCAGAAATATCGTTCAGAAGCACAGGTTTCCTGTCTTTTACAGGATTGGCACTCTTGATAACGATTACCAGGCGATGTTCAATTTCCTGGACCAGTTCGATTACCTGGCGTATCACCTGGCCAGTAAGATCCTGGAAATCCTGGGCGACCATGAGTTCAGCAATGGAATTTCGGAACACCTCAGACTCATCGTCCAGTTTCTGAAAATAGGAAAGTAGTGCTGTTGCGAACTGCTGTGCTTCTGCTTGTGCCATATTACCTGACACCATTGTTTCGCACTTTTTCTTCAGTTCCCGTGACAGCTCGAGCTTTTTCCCGGCATCTGCCAGCAGGCGTTCAGCAATATCCAGCGTCTTGTTTGCAGAGGCCTCCGTCTTGTCTATTACGTAACAGAGTCTGTGCCTGGCATCAGGTATATCGCTGTTGGCTATTTCTGAGAATCGCTCACTGTCACTGCAGTTGGATATCGCATCATGGACTTCTCTTGTCAGCCTGCCGATCTCGTTAAAAAGACTGGCCTCGGAATCGCTCGATAGTATATTGATTAATTCACTGCTCTTTTCTTTATCGCCGTTCTCAAGCGCTGTGACTAATTCCCTGGCGATATCGACACGCTCATCGTAATCCGGGGTTCTCCTGGCCGTGACCGCTTCCATACCAATTACCTGGCTCATGCTGCAGCGTCAAAGCGTTCAAAGATCTTTTCGATCTTTTCTTTAAGCGTCTGCGCTGTAAAAGGTTTAACTATGTAACCATTCACACCCGCTCTTGCCGCTTCAACAATTTGGTCTTTCTTTGACTCTGCTGTGACCATCATCACTGGCAGGGAAGCAAGTTCCTGGTCTTTCCTGATTTCCTTAAGCAGGTCTATTCCCTGCATGGCCGGCATATTCCAGTCTGTGATAAGAAAATCAAAATCACCATTTTTCAACATGGGTAAGGCTGTACTTCCATCGTCTGCCTCCTCTATGTTGCTAAAACCAAGATCGCGAAGCAGGTTCTTTATGATTCTCCTCATGGTTGAAAAATCATCTACCACGAGTATCTTCATGTCTTTATTCACGATTCATCTCCATCTACATGTATATCAAAACTGTCGCTGCCCGATAGCGGCCCCCATTAAAGCTGTCACTCCTCGTCCAGCTCGACCATCTGGGCAACCCTTGCTTTCAGCCTGAACATTGCCTGGGAATGAATCTGGCATACCCTCGATTCACTTACTCCCAGGACATCTCCTGCTTCTCTCAGGTTCATCTCCTGCTCATAGTAAAGAGCGATTACCAATCGCTCTCTTTCAGGCAATGTGTCGATAGCCTGTGAAAGTATTTGCCTCGTATCGTTATCCTCCAGGGATTCCAGGGGCCCCGGGATCTTTTCGCCCAGGCCATCGGACATATCAGCATCCTTGGTGGGCAAATCTTCAAAGCTCAAAATGTGGTGACTATTTGCATCCTGTAGCACCTGGTGATACTCGTTCAAACTAATGTCAAGCCTTTCAGCGACTTCAGTATCTTTCGCATCCCTTCCCTGCTCGTTTTCAATATCCCGAATCGCCTGGGATATTTCCCTTACCTTTCGGTGCAGCGATCGCGGGGCCCAGTCACCTTTTCGTATTTCATCCAGCATGGAGCCGCGTATTCGAATCCCTGCATATGTTTCGAAACTGGCTCCCTGGCTGGCGTCGTAATTGCCAGCCGCCTCCAGCAATCCAATCATTCCTGACTGGATTAGGTCTTCGACCTGTACGCAAGAGGGCAACCTGCTAATAAGGTGATAAGCAATCCTTTTCACCAGGCCCGCATGCTCTTCAATTATCTGATCCTGCGAGTTCGCCGATACCTGGGCAGTCTGCGTGTACGCTGCGATCTGGCTGTTCATGGCGCACTCCCCACCTGGTCAAGCGACTGGGCAGTTATGACCTGCTCCAGGAAAAACTCAACGCTACCCCTTGAACGAACCGTTCTTGGCCATTTATCGACCGCATCCACCATTTTCTTGAATTCCAGCGCTGCCGGTGACCCCGGGTAACAATCCAGGACAGCTCGTTGTTTTTTAACGGATTTCACTATTTTTTCGTCGCGAGGAATGATGGCCATTAATTCAAGCACCACATCAAGGTAGTTGTCGCATACGGCTACCAGGCGCCTGAAAAGTCCATGCCCTTCCTGGCGCTCATCAACCATGTTTACGACAATACGAAAGTGATTCACGTGGTAATCAAGGTGAAGCACCTTGATGAGCGCATAGGCATCTGCAATTGAAGCAGGTTCATTACACACAACCACCAGTACTTCCTGGGCTGCTGCGCAGAACGAAAGCACGCTATTAACAAGCCCGGCTGAGGTATCTATGACAAGCACATCTGTGTTTTGCGTGACATCGTCAAAGGCATGTACCAGGGACGAATGTTGCCTCTCATCAAGCTGCCCCATCATTTTTACCCCGGATGCTGCGGGGACAATCCGAATACCTGAAGGGCCATCAATAATAATATCGTTCAACCTGCACTCCTCCCTGAGGACATGCGACAGGTTTCTAAGGGGATGAAGACCCAGTAAGACATCGACATTTGCCAGGCCAAGATCGGCATCAAGCAGCAGAACATCTTTTCCAGTGCGAGACAATGCCATTGAAAGATTGATGGAAACATTGGTTTTACCAACGCCGCCCTTACCACTGGATACAGCTATGACTTTCACCGGGTTTTTATCCTTAGTGTTCATAGCTATCACCCATTGGGTTGTACACAACATGATTTCCATAGTGCTGTTCAAATAACACGTCTTCCTGCTCTATGGAGTGACGGTTCATGACAGATACAGCACGGGCCGTAAGCCTCGCAGCATCTCCCCTGTGCAGGTCTTCCGGTACCTGCTGGCCATCACTCTGGAATATCACTTTCAATTTTTTCTGAACTGCAACGGAGATGACACCCCCAATCGAACTGGCCTCGTCCAGCTTTGTGATGACACAGCTGCCTGGACGAAGTGGACTGTATAACCTGGTGATTTGCTCAAGCGCGGGCATTTGTGCGATTGCTGGCAATACAAGGCAGGAGTTCATACGTGCCTGGAATGGTTTTAGTATTGCAAGTTGTTCTTTATGCCTGACATCTACCGGGCTGAGACCTGCCGTATCCACCAGCACAAGTTTTCGGCCCTGGAACTGGTCCAGTAAATCCACCAACTCTGACTTGTTGTGAATGGTACGCATAGGAATACCAAGAATACGTGCGTAACTTCGTAGCTGCTCTTTCCCACCCACGCGGTAGGAATCCGTTGAGGCAACAACGACACTGTCCGGACCATGCTTCAACACGCACTGCGTCGCCATTTTCGCGATCGTGGTCGTTTTACCACTTCCTGTTGCGCCGAGTAACGCAAGAACATTACCAGGTTCAAGAACTTCCTTTTTTTCTACAGGGATCCTGTAACTTAGCAGGGCCAGTGTGGTTCTCCATGCCTGGTCAAAGGGGTAATTTTCAGGAATCTGCTGTACCAGCTGCCGGGACAGCGAGGGATTAACCCCCATATTCCCGAGCTTTCTTACCAGGCCTGCCCATAGCGGGTGCTGGCGGCCTACCTCTCCCCATGCCAACCCTGACATCTGGTTTTCCAGCAGGTCTCGTAACGAATTGATCTCTTTTCTTACCTCATCAAGTGCCGGCTCTCCATTGACCTGGTGTTTCGCATCCTTCCTGCCAGGCGAATTAGTGCCATCCTCGACCGGTGCCGATACTTCGCTGGCATCGCCCGTATCATTGCCACCCGCTTCAAGGTTTGTGTCACTTGACCGTGACTGGATGCTGTTGTCGAACAAGCGGTCGTCATAGTCCTCGGCCGCCACCAGTTCTACTCCGCCCAATACCTTTCGATTACTGAGGATAACGACGTCTTCCCCATGTTCTTCCCGCGCCATATTGATGGCCTGGCGTATATCAGGAGCAAAATATTTACGTATTTTCATGTTTTACTTTTCACCTGGCTATTTCACAATATCTTTACTAAGCAGCGTTTTCCTGTGTCTCTACCTCTCCACCAACCGTACTGACAATTTTTAGTTGCCTGTTTTCTGGCACCTCGCTAAAGGCAAGCACGTTGAGCCGCGGAACGTTCTGTCTTACCATGCGCACCATCATCTCCCTGAGATTGTCTGGAACCAGTAATATCGCAGCATCTCCATTAACTTCCTGGCGCTCAGCACACTCTTTCAGGGACAACAACATCTTCTGAGCAAGCCCGGGTTCAATACTTCCACCACCTTCCATCATTCCCTGCAATGACTGCTGCAATATCTGTTCCAGCGACATATCCAGGGTGATTACAGGTATTTCGCCTTCTGTACCGGCAATTCGTTCCATGATTAACCGCCCAAGGGCAATTCTTACCGCGGCACTGAGTACATCAACATCCTGGGTCCTTGCGGCATTCTCGGCGAGGGTCTCGAGAATCGTTCGTGTATCGCGAATTGGAATATTTTCGCGAAGCAGGTTTTGCATGACTTTTACTACGCTTCCAAGCGGCAAGAGCTTTGGTATTATTTCTTCGATAATTCCGGGTGCGTGAGCGTTGTAGCGGTCAAGAATTTCCTGGGCCTCGTGATGTCCAAGTAATTCATAGGCGTGGTCCTGCAGGACCTGGCTCATGTGTGTTGCAACAACCGTGCTGGCGTCAACCACGGTATAACCATAGGTCTGGGCCTGGTCATGCAATGAAGGATCGATCCACACCGCCTCCAACCCAAAAACAGGATCCCTGCTCATTGCACCTGGAAGTTCACCAAAAACCTGTCCCGGGTTTATCGCCAGTTCGCTGTCTGGATGAACTTCAGCCCGGGCCACCGTTGCATCTTTTATGGTAATTTTGTAACTGCTGGGCTCAAGATCCAGGTTGTCTCGAATATGTACCGAGGGTAAGAGGAAACCAAGTTCGCGGGTCAGTTTTTTTCTAACTCCTTTTATTCTCGACAGCAACTTGCCGCCCCGTTCCCGGTCGACCATGGGTATGAGTCGATAACCGACTTCGAGACCAATCTGGTCTATGACCTCAACATCATTCCAGTCCAGTTCCTTCTCTTCCTGGGCCGGCTGGATACCGGGTATTTCCTCTTCTTCAGTCAACGGTTCTGCGACTTCAAGCTGTTTCATATAGCGCCAGTAGGCAGAGGCACCAGCAGCTGTCGCAACAGCCAGGAACGCAATATTTGGCATGCCAGGAACAAGGCCAAGGATGCCTATCAATGCGGCCGTTACCGCCAGCGTGCGCGGATTGTGAAAAAGTTGCAGCAGGATTTGCTGTCCCATGTTCTGCTCGGACGAAACCCTTGTAACCATGATGGCAGCTGCCGTGGACAATAGCAGCGATGGAATTTGTGCAACCAGTCCGTCACCTATGGTCAGCAATGTATAGATTTGTGCCGCACTCATGGCTGCGAGGTCGTGCTGTACCACACCGATTACCAGCCCACCTATAATGTTAATAAACAATATGAGTAGCCCGGCAATGGCATCACCGCGAACAAATTTACTGGCACCATCCATGGCACCGTAAAAATCAGCTTCGCTGGAAACTTCCGAACGCCGACGTATAGCTTCATCCCTGTCTATAATTCCGGAATTGAGATCCGCATCAATTGCCATCTGCTTACCTGGCATGGCATCGAGGGTAAAACGGGCGCTGACTTCAGATACGCGGCCTGCACCTTTCGTGACCACCACAAAGTTGATGATCACCAGGATAGCAAACACGACAAAACCCACCGTATAGTTGCCACCTACGACAAAGTCACCAAATGCCTGGATAACCTTTCCTGCTGCATCAGGCCCTGTATGTCCGTTGAGCAGCACGACACGGGTGGAAGCGACATTAAGACTGAGCCTGAGCAAGGTGGCTATAAGCAGTACAGTCGGAAACACCGCAAAATCCAGGGGGCGATTACTGTAGATAACTGCCAGCAGGACGACAAGCGCAAGCGAGATATTAAAGGTAAACAGCATGTCGAGCATGAAAGGGGATAAGGGAATGACCATCATTGAAAGGATGATCATCACAAGGAACGGCGCCCCGAGCCCCATGCGGTTGATATTCGAGATTCGACCAACAAGTAAGCCCTGGGATGACATCACTCGGTCCTCAATTCTGCCGGTATTGGCAG
>CAZXDV010000068.1:0-12316 GCA_964639535.1 uncultured Enterobacteriaceae bacterium
GATAGTTGTACAGTGGCTCATCAGTGAGATTAATAGCATTAGCATACAACTGGATGTTTTCGTTGAAGTCGTACTTGGCAGTCAGGTCAAACTGCAGGTGGTCATCCTGGAAAAGATCGTTAGCCTGTTCACCGAGATCCAGTTCCAGCAATCTCTTATCTCGATACACCCCGGAGAAACGAATGCTGATTGGACCATATTCGTAACCCAGCACAACATTGCCAACCCAGTCCGCCTGTCGAGGCAAGCTAATCTTGCTGCTGCGACCGGCATTAGCCCCAAGGCCCAGGTCTGCATCACTGTCGGTGTAGGTAGCATTTGTCATCAGCATCAGGCCGCTCCACGGATCTGGCAGGTTGCTGAATCGCTTGGTCCAGTTGAACTCAATTCCCCATAACTCCGCACTCTCACCATTTCTTGGTTGAAACACTTCGATATCCGTTACCGCAGAGATATCAATTGAACCGGTGAACTGGGTAATATCAATGGCAGAGCTGACGTCCGCATTAAAGATGAAGTCGTCAATATCCTTGTAGAAAAATCCAATACCAAAGATACCGATGTCTTCTGGATAGAACTCCATCGACAGGTCGATATTATTGGACTTGAAAGGATCCAGGGAAGGGTTACCTGCTTCAATTTCAAGATCCGTACCATCAAGTTCAATGGCCCCGGGAGAAGGATTGAGAAAACCAAACGACGGCCTGGACAAGGTCTTTGTATAAGCTGCACGTACAATGAGATTATCCGTTGCTCGATATCGAACGTTAATGCTGGGAAGCACGTCAGTGTAATCCCGGCTGAAACTGTTAGCCTCGATAACCGGACCGGCATCAGTCTCGGCCGCGTTAAAACCATTAGCCTCGAAACTGGTATCTTCCACGCGAACTCCATATACGACACGCAGCTTGTCGAAATCCACACGACTCATGATGTAGCCTGCCAGCACGTCTTCAGACATGGTGTAGTCGCGAGCCGAACTCAGCAGCGTTTCATCATCGTCAATATCAAAACTCCCGATATTGGCATCGATGTAGCTGTTAAGGGCATCCTGGTCAATGCGTGGACCAAGATTACCAAGACCATAATCGATATCTCCTGACACGAAGTCTGCCAGGGTGGGATCGCCGGTGAAGTTACCATCATAGGTAACCGCGTTGACATCATCGATTTTTTCCCTGTCACGGTACTTGATGCCAGCCTTGATGTAACCGGTGTACTGACCGAAATCCATATCTCTGGTGATATCGAAACGAAAGCTATGCTGCTCGTCCTCGGTAAAATTGTCCTCGGTAACAAGTTCATCAAACTCGAAGTTGCCGGGATCCAGTCCATCGGCAGAAACAAATAATTCCGGGGTTCGGCCGATCGTGGTATATCCTGCACTGGCGATTGGGTTGGCTTCGGAGAACTGTGTGTCCCTGCGGCCGGATTCTTCTTCTTCAGCTTTCGAGTAGCCGTAACTGTATTCAAGAGTCCAGTCGTCGATGAAATTCTTGCCACCAGCGACGATGGAGATAATAGTCTGGGTTTCAAGCCGGTCTTTTAGCTCACGATCCATTTCTATGTCGGTCCAGGTAGCGCTGTTGTCGTTGATCTGGGCAAGGTTCCCATCAGATAGTTTAAACTCAGCACGACGTCGAAACTCCTGGTCTTCAAAATCACTGTAAAGTGTTCTCACATAGTATTCCGACAATTCGTTGGGTCTATAGTCCAGGTTTAGCGCCAAACCGAGACGTTCACGGCTCAATACATAGTCGCGTTGTTCAATTTCCTCCGTACCTGCAAAGCCGGAGTCCTCGATATTCGGATCCCAGCCTCCATCAGTTTCGACATTGTCCGAACCAAAATTTCGGTCCTGCCAACTTCCGGCGAACGCTACGCCCAGCTCACCGGTTCCGACATCAAATATATTGGTAAACTTACCGGAAACCTTTGGTGCAACTTCATCTTCCAGCTCGTTATAGTTACCTTCAGCGTTGATTTTATAAGTCAAACCATCGCGGTCAAAGGCACTGAGACTTTTTATATTGATTGAACCACCAATAGCATCACCGTCCATATCGGGTGTAACCGACTTGGTGACTTCCAGCGATTCAAGTAAGTCAGAGGGAATCACATCAAGCGCTACCGATCGTCGGTCTCGTTCCGGGGCTGGTATATTTATGCCATTGATCTTGGAGTTATTAAGGTCAGGGTCGATACCTCGAACACCAACAAAGCGTCCTTCGCCCTGGTCCCTTTCAATATAGACACCAGGAACACGTTGCAGGGCTTCGCTAACATTCCCATCGGGAAACTGGCCAATGGAATCTGCAGAGACAATAGAAACAAGATTGTCCGCGGCTCGTTGCTGATTGAGTGCATGGGCGGAACCGGCTGCCTGTCCGTATACAATGAGGTTTTCAATGATATTGACATTTTCTCCGATTGAGATGTTGGCCGTAGATATTTGGCTATCCGAGACTTCAACTGGCTGAGTGACTGTGTCAGCGCCGATGTATTCCACCTCGAGCGTGTATTGGCCTGCAGGGACCAGTGGGAAAGTGTACTGACCTCCGTTTTCAGTTCGCGTATCCAGGTTCAGTTCCTGGATGCGGACAATGGCGCCGTCAAAAAAAATCTTATTAGTCTGGTCGCTTATTCGTCCTTCCAGTCGACCTTCGGCGCTTGCAGTAGTGCTGGCAACGAGAATGACTGCGCATGAAAGCAGTCGAAAGTAATGTTTCATTTGAGTTACGTCCCTAACAGTTAAGAAAAACGTGATGCTAAGGGTCGTATTTGACAGGGGTATTAGTGTTTCAAGACAGTATGAGTTTGGTTATGAAAAACAGGTGACTGAACTGAACAGGATATGTCACGCACAAAAAGTATTGAGAAACTCTCCTTCAATGACAATGACGCTGGGCCGTGGTAGAGCGCTGCCTCCATTGGGCCAGTGACTCTTGAGATTATCTACACCGGTGGACTCTTCACCCGGGTGCTGCACCGAAAGGAAGAGACTTTGGCCATCATCTGAAAAACGTATCCCGGTAAATTCTGCATGTACCGGTGCTGAACCGACCTGGATAACCTGGCCAGCCTGTCTTCCACGCATTGGCACGATAAACAGCCCGTTATTTTTAAAGGAAGAATACGGCGGGTGGTTGAGTTCTTCACCGGAAATATCAGAGGTGAACCAGAGGTTACCGACCTTATCAAAGGCAAGGTTGTCCGGACATGCAAAACCGGTATGCTCGCCGCCGGTGAGGAAAGTCGAAGCATTGAAAGCAAGGGATAAGGGATCGTTATTATCTTCTTCAATTTTCAATATAGAACCAAAAGGCCTGCCCGCCCGCTTGTTTTTCGTGAGGGTGACAAATACCGCTCCTGACGCCGGGTCACGCTCAATGTCTTCCGGCCTGTCAAGGGGTGTAGCGCCAGCCAGCGCAGCCGCTTCCCTGGTTCTAACGAGTAAATCAAGCTGGCTTCGAAAATGCCCGTGCAAGGCGGGATTTTCAAGGTAAT
This sequence comes from uncultured Enterobacteriaceae bacterium, assembly GCA_964639535.1. Classification (GTDB taxonomy): domain Bacteria; phylum Pseudomonadota; class Gammaproteobacteria; order Eutrophobiales; family Eutrophobiaceae; genus WLWS01. The sequence continues at coordinate 3,508 of CAZXDV010000068.1, forward strand.
CCAGCAATAGCCATTTGCCATTGATAGTATCCGCTGCATAAAGTTTACCGTGGTCCAGGCTGCCCGGTTCACTTGCCACCAGCTTGTACAGAAACTGGTCTGTCTTATCGTCTCCGCTGTAAACCACGCAGCGCCCGTCCGCCGCTTCTACAACCGTTGCAGATTCATGGGCAAATCGACCCATGGACGTGTGTTTTTTTGCGCTGCCGGTAAAAGGATCTATTTCAACTACCCAGCCAAAATGCTCCGGCGTCATATCGTAGAAACGCTCCCAGCCCACGGTGGGTTGCATGGTGTACCTGCGTTCTTCGCTTAGATCAACTTCGCCCGTATAGTAATGATAGTTTTCCTCGCAACTGAGAATGGTATTCCACGGTGTTCTACCCCCTGCGCAATTGGCAAATGTACCAGTCGCTTCTGTCGCACCCTGTATGGGTCCCTCGGCGACAAAAGGTATGGGGGTGGTGGCGTCAATTCGCCGGTTGTATTGATCGTTATCTACTACTTTCCATTCACCACTCGATTTTTTTAACCTGAGAATACTGCCACCCACTTCTGTGCGCTCAAGTTCCACGTCTTCCCGTGTCTTTTTATTTCCTTCAGCAGGTGTCGGGAAATAACCGTAGGAAGCGGACTCGTGGTTGACCCATAACAACAGGTCGTGTGGGTCATCGTTTACTCGAACAAAATCAAGGTAGTCATTATTAAAACCGAACTTGTCGCCCGCCGGGTTGATTTTATCTCCCCAGGAAATGAGCACCCGGTAACCCAGTCCGTCCGCCAGCCTTACCGCATCTTCATCAGAAGGTTCAATAAAGGGGATTTGCTTCTCTTTGGCAGCTGCAAGAAGGCCTGGCCCGCCAGCGAGCAGGCCCGCCGTGGTACCACTGATAAAACGTACAAACTCTCGACGTGAAAAGTATGGGGATCTGTTCATAAGAATTGAGAATGGTAGCCGGGTATTTTTACATGCATATTAAGGATGATTCCCGAATTACGGGTAAGTTCCAACAGCTGCTTTTTTACTGCTATTATCACGTAATAGCAAGTTTCAACACTGGAGATGCCATGAGTGATACAGCTTTACCGGGCACCTTGCCATCCTGGATAAAAGAACATCTCAAACTTTATCTTGAGGACGGTGAAGCCGGCCACCTGTGGGATGCCAGTCTCGGGGGCGGAGAGGGTATGCTCTCGACACTGTTGCTTACCACGACGGGTCGCAAGTCCGGCCAACCCTCGATTCTTCCCCTGCTTTACCAGGCAACCGAAGACGGTGGCTACTGCGTGGTGGCTTCAAAAGGTGGTGCACCCACTCACCCGGCCTGGTTCCTGAACCTTGAAGCGGAACCGCAGGCCCGGATCCAGGTCATCAATGAAAAGATGAGCGTGAAGGCACGCGTGGCCACTGGCGAGGAAAGACAAAAGCTGTGGAAAATGATGGTGGAATTTTACGCGCCTTATGAAGATTACCAGGCACTGACTGAGCGAGAAATTCCGGTAGTTGTGTTGAATCCTGTTTAAACGGCTGGCTCGTCCCGGCGGGGTACACCCCGGCACTCTCTTTGCCAGGGTACCGAAGTGTACACCCTTTCCCTACAGGCCTTTCGTGGATGGAGGTGAAAATTGGTTTTCCGAAGATGGCCCGGTCACAGCTGGGGGAAGCTATTGCCCTGGACCATCCCCGGAATGGTGAAACTTTTATTTACGCGGCGTGGCGAACATCTACCTGTTCGTCCAGTGCCCTGTCCCTGATCAATCGTTTATCCAGTGACAGCAAGGTGGACATATCCGTGATGAAGAGCTTCTCCAGGATGTCTGCCGCCAGGGCTTCATCCACGATAATGGGAAGTTTCATCGGTTCAACTACAGCTTGTACATACGTAAGCATTGCCTGGTATTCGTAACATTGCATAGTTTTATTCCTCCTGCCGCTATTTGCATTCGCCGTCGTAGCGTTGCTGCTTTTAACTCGATTTACCCGCTATATTTATTACAAAGCAGTTAGCGTGCCAGTTTGTAAGTGATTGAATTTTATAATTATGTGATTTTCACTCCCTGGAATGTTGCACCCCGGCAGTGCAAATAATGGAAAATCTGCACCGATTAAAGCGGCCTGGTCTGGCAAAATGGCAGTGACCGTCTAGCGTCGTTTGCAGGGGCGCATTTAATATGACTTTAAAATCCCGGCCGCATAATTAGTACAGTCCCTGGATGAAACTTTCATCATGAACTCTACTATTATCGTCGCACATCGTGGCCTGCCGGCACTTTATCCAGAAAATACGCTGGAAGGCATTCAACAGGCAGTGGCAGCGGGTGCGCGTGCCGTTGAGTTCGATGTGCAGCTGACTGGTGACGGTGTGCCCGTGTTATTCCATGACGTCAGCCTTGAACGCATGTGCGCAGCCAGTGGAAGCATCCTCGAAACCAGCTACGCGGAACTCAAGGGGCTTTCCGCTTTTTTTCCTGGACGTTTTGGTGATACCTACGCGGGTACACCCGTTCCAACGCTGAAGGAGGCCATGGAACTACTACTGCCCTATGACAGGGTCACACCATGTATTGAATTAAAAACAGAAAGCATTGAGTGTTTTGGTGTAGAGAAATGTGTGAATGCGATCATCAGCGCAGCGGCGCAGGTACTTGAGCGATCGATCATCCTGAGTTTTGCAGACGAAGCGCTTTCTTTCCTTCACGAACTTGGTATCAGGCGTACCGGGTGGGTGCTGAGTCATTATGATGAACAGTCACTGGAACGGGCGCATGAGCTTGAGCCCGAGGTGCTGGTTTGTGCGATAGATAAGTTGAACGGGGAGGAGTCACTCTGGCCGGGGCCCTGGGACTGGATGCTGTATCACAGTGAAGATCCGGCGGTTATTCTTGACTGTGTCGAACGGGGTGCTCGCTACGTGGAAACCGACAATGCTCGGGTCGTGGCAGAGCGCCTGCCGGGACTTTTTAATGATGGATAGTAGCCTCGATGCAGACATCGTCGTTATAGGAGCAGGCATACATGGAGTGGCGGTTGCCAGTGAGGCATGTCGCCGCGGTTATCGCGTGACTGTTCTTGAGCAGTATGACCAGGCAGCAAGGGGCACCTCTTCACGTTCATCCAAGCTAATCCATGGCGGCTTACGTTACCTGGAGAGTCTCGAGCTTTCCCTGGTCCATGAATGCCTGGGAGATCGCCGCCGCCTGCTAGGCAAGTATCCTGATCTTGTAAAGATGCAGAAATTTTTCATCCCTGTTTATAGAAACAGCAGTCGCTCCTCGTTTTTAATTCGCCTGGGCTTGAGCCTTTATGCGCTGCTGGGTGGGCTGGACAGCACAAGTCGTTTTCATAAGCTTGGCAAGCACGAGTGGGCGGGTTTGCCGCGGCTGTCAAAACAGGGTCTCGTGGATGTGTTTCAGTATTTCGATGCGCAGACTGACGATGCTGCACTAACCCGAAGAATACTTGGAGAAGCCGAGGATAATGGTGTGAAAGTGATTTTCAACGCCTGCTTCCAGTCTTGTGATAGTCAGGGAGACTCGTTAAAAATTGTTTATCGGCAGCGAGAAAAGGATTTGATCCTGGAAGCCAGGTATCTTGTTAATGCGGCGGGTCCATGGGTTAACCAGGTTATCGAAAAGTGCCGCCCGGCATTTTCATCACTGCCGGTGGAATTGGTGCAGGGAAGTCACGTGGAGATTCCGGGCAACACGGAGGAAGGAATTTATTATCTCGAGGCACCGCAGGACAAAAGAGCCGTGTTTGTCATGCCCTGGCAGGGGCATCTTCTCCTGGGTACAACGGAATCTCCACACCAGGGTGACCCTTCTACATGCCAGCCGTCACCGGAAGAAATCGATTATCTGCTGGAAGTTTATAATCATTATTTTTCCGAGGCCGGGGAAGGTATCGGTAGCGACAAGGTCATAGACAGCTGGGCTGGATTACGCGTGCTTCCCCGGGGAGATGGGCGGCCTTTCAGCCGCTCCCGGGAAACAATTTTTCACCCTAACCGAAAGCACAGGCCGAATATCGTCAGCATATATGGAGGAAAGCTCACAAGTCACTATTCGACTGCGCTAAAATTACTCAAGATGCTTGACCTCGAAGGGGAGAAAACAGCATGAGCAGCAGGCCACTCATACTCGCTATCGACCAGGGTACTACCTCGAGCCGGGCTATCGTGTTTGATGCAAGTGGTAATACAGTAGCCCTGGGTCAACAGGAATTCCCCCAGGTGTACCCCCATGAGGGTTGGGTTGAACACGATCCGGAGGCAATCTGGTCGAGCACTCTCGCGGTTTGCCGCCAGGCAATGAAGCAGGTGGAAGCAATCGACGGAACAGTCGTGGCAATTGGTATAACCAACCAACGGGAAACAACCGTTGCCTGGAACAGGACAACGGGCAAGCCCATTTACAATGCTATTGTCTGGCAGGACAGGCGTACTGCAACGACATGTGATTCCATAAAAAAAGATGTTGGCGAAGAAGCTATCACACGGCGTACCGGGCTATTACTTGATCCTTATTTTTCCGCATCAAAGATCGCATGGATACTGGATAATGTTGAAGGTGCGCGTGAACAGGCCGAGTCCGGAGAGCTGGCCTTTGGCACGATTGATTGCTTCCTTGTTTGGCGTCTTACCGGTGGTCGAGTCCACGCCACGGATATTACAAATGCAAGCCGCACCAACCTTTTCAATATCCACGAGTTGAAGTGGGATGATGAATTGCTGCAAATCTTCAACGTGCCCGCTGATGTATTGCCAACAGTTCATCCCTGTACCAGTAATTTTGGCGAAAGTGACAGGGAACTACTGGGCAGGTCAATTCCTATTCTTGGTATGGCGGGTGATCAGCAGGCGGCCTCTATCGGCCAGTGCTGCTTTGAACCCGGGGAAATAAAGAGCACCTACGGCACCGGGTGTTTTGTCATGCTGAACACAGGGACCGAGGCCGTGGCCTCGAGCAATCGATTGTTGACCACGATTGCCTGTCAACTCGGTGAGGAAACTACCTATGCCCTGGAAGGGTCGATTTTTGTCGCTGGTGCAGCGGTGCAGTGGTTGCGCGATGGCCTTGGGATAATTGAATCTTCAGGAGTCACGGAAGAGCTTGCGAAATCCCGTAGCGGCAATGATGGCGTTTACCTGGTCCCGGCATTTACCGGCATGGGAGCTCCTCACTGGAATCCCCATGCGCGCGGCACGCTGTTCGGGCTCACCCGTGCCAGCGGCCCGGCTGAACTGGTTCGAGCGACCCTGGAGTCCGTGTGCTATCAAACCGCCGATCTGCTGCAAGCCATGGCAGAGGACGGCATTTTGCCAAAACGCATTCGCGTGGATGGTGGCATGGCGGCAAATGACTGGCTGATGCAGTTCCTCAGCGACATTCTCGCTATCGAGGTAGAGCGCCCGGTGGTAATGGAGACTACGGCCCTTGGAGCGGCTTACCTGGCTGGCTTACAGGCAGGTGTATACGAAGGCCTTGCTGATCTCAGGAATAACTGGCAGCAGGACAGGGTTTTTGCACCTGCCATGGATACTGATGAAAGAACGAGTTTGCTCAATGACTGGAAAAAAGCGGTGGATCTAAGCCTGCAATGGGCCGGTTAAAAGACGATAATTAAACGAGGCTGACTGTATTTTCTGAAGGCCCATCCTCTACACGCTCACTCCCCACAACACAGGCCCAGCTCACTACGCTATAACGTTCACCGCTGGTGACTTCTTCAGCACGATGGGCATAGCGCTGGTCCGATGGAAACAGCAGCAGGTCCCCCGGTCTTGGCTGGTAGCGATAATTGAAATTGACGAAGTGCAGGGCACCACCTTCAAACTCTGAGTTCAGGTAAAGCAGCATACTGATATCCCTGTCTACAACTCTTTCCCACTTGCCGATGGACTCGTGGAAGTGATCGCTATCTGCATGCATGCCATAAAAACCTCCCGGGGAGTAACACAGGATGTGCGGGTACTCAAAAAACTCGATTTGCACATTAAAAGCTGGTGCTACTGTGTCTGTCCATAATCCCTGGACCAGTGAATTAAGTTGCTTCTGGCTCTCTCCAAGCTCTGCATATTGAGTGACACGGGTCTTGTCCCGCTGGTCTGTCATTTCACCAGTCTCAGGGTCAACCACGCCAATTTTTAACCACTCCCTGTGTCCATTTTTTGCCTTCTCAACAAATGATTTACAACTTTCTGCATCAAGAGCATTTTCTATAACCACAACACCGTGCGGTGGTTGGCGGTTTTGTTCCGTTGAGCCACAACACTCAGAAAAAGTCCTGGCACTTCCGCAAAAGCAAGGCTCATTTTTACCTGGTTGGAAGCCTTGAATAAACTTTTTCTCTTCCAGGGGGCTATCGTTGGTACCTGTACTATCAAGGCTGGTATCAGCTTGAGAGCCCTGATCGCCTTTAAACAGGGAAAGAAAAATATGCTTGATCAAGTCTGCTAACATCTAAATTTCTACTTCCACGCTGGTTGAAACCATGGCATCAGCATACAGGCTGTGTCCCGGATCTTCGGGGTCAACGAGAATATCTGGATTCTCATTTCTCTTTTTACGGACTTTCGCTCGTTTTACCGATTCTCCATGAAGCTTTACGCTATCTTTATATTCGATGCCATCTACCTGGTAAGAGTAATCAACACGAAAGATTTTTGCTCCGTTTATGGCAGCCCTGGTATCCACAACATCGAGTATGGTAGAGCTGGTAACGGCACCTTCACTAAATAACCTGCGTTTCCGTCTCCTATGACGTATTTGAAAGACGGCTGCGCCCAGGGTGATCATGGTAAGCAGAACTGTAGTGATTCCCCAGCCCGATAAAAGGTCAATCTTGATACCGAGAGACTTCTGGTATTCGATAAAGGCGGCAAAGGTTGCGGGGATAATCGCGGCCACGACAAAACATCCAATGATCGCGTCAAGAGAAGCCTGTTTTTTAAAAAAACATTTCACCTGGTAATCAAAGGGTCGTGGCGGAGGCGTTGCCAGGAACAATTGCAGGTGTTGCCGGGTAATAGCTTTTTTTAAAATGCGTTTCATGAAGCCCGAAGCGTTTGCTATTTCAGCTTCCAGGTCCGCACCGACATTCATGGCATTTCCTTCGGTCATGTTTGTCTTTTCCGCGGCGCTGTAAAAAGCCTCAAACATGTTCCTGGCATCTTCCATGAATACATCCCGTTCCGGGCCATCCATTAAACGATACTGGCTTAATCCAATACCTGGAGAAGCGCCGCCACCTCGCGAATAACCTTTAAGGGCCAGGAGCAGGGAACCGTTGGCAGACTGGACATAATAGTTTGAATTACCAGTCACGCTTTGAATGAGACTGTCAGTAAACAGTTTTGTAGTTGTAGTTCTCGACGTCGCCGTTAAATCATATTTTTCTGAAAAATCCGGGTAGGCTGGAAAATCGATGGAACTGATGCCTGCAATATTCTTTAAAGCTGCAACCGCCATGGATTTAGGTTGCATGGTAAATTGTGGGAAATAGTATTCAGCAGGCTTGAACCAGGCTACGGTAAAATCGTTCGTTGCCTGGCGTGAGCTACTGCCAGACTGTTCATTCATCGTTGTTACGTCGGTAATATAGAACTCGAATTTACTGCCCTGGTGCTGAGTGTCATTTCCAATAAAAACGAGGTCGGTTGGAAAATATTCAGAAACTGCTCTCTCAAGACTAGCTGTCGATTCCATAATGTTTTCCTTGTTCCGGGGAAGCGATAACCTCAAAAACTCGAATATGCTTGCATCCGATCCCTGTGAGTCTCAATCATCAATGCGAATTTGAGTAAGTGATACGATAAATCAGGTGGTTAAAATCATCTGAAACCAGCAGGGAACCATCCTCCAACATCTCCACGTCGTTGGGACGTCCCCAGTAATGTTCATCCTGCAGCCAGCCGGTGGCAAAATGTTCGTAGCTCACGGCGCGGTTGTTTTCGAACTTGATCAAGCTCACACGGTAACCGTCAGGCGGATTACGGTTCCAGGAACCATGGCAGGCAACGAAGGCCTGCTGCTGGTAGGCGGCGGGGAACATGGTGCCCCGGTAAAACTCAATACCCAGGCAGGCATTGTGCGCAGGTAATTCAACCGCCGCCGGCTGAAAGTCCTTGTCTGTTAATTTTGTGCTGTAGGTGGTGTCTACCAGGTTTTTGCCATAGCGATAGGGGAAACCAAAGTGTAAGCCTGCTTCAGGCGCATGGTTGACCTCTTCAGGTGGACGATTGTTGCCCCACAGGTCCCTGCCATTATCGGTGAAGTACATTTCCAATGTCGCAGGCTGCCAGTCAAAACCAACCGAATTACGAATACCGCGGGCAAATACTTCCCTGTTTGAACCGTCAGGATCCATACGGGCAATCAGGGCATGTTTACTTCCCACTTCACAAATATTGCAGGGAGCGCCCACCGGTACATAGAGTTTTCCATCCGGCCCAAAGTTGATGTATTTCCAGCCATGGTGCCAGTCTGTTGGAAAAGTTGCGATTACTTCAGGTTCGACTTTTCTTCGTGGGTCATTGGCGACCCCGGGATATTTAAGGACACGACTAATTTCAGCCACGTATAGATCGTTTCCACGTACGGCTACGCCGTTGGGATGATCGAGTCCCTGTGCGACCGTGATAACCTTTTCTGCTTCACCATCCCCATCTTCATCCAGCACCGCGTGGACTTTCCCAGGTGGCTCCTTGCCCCGCTCTCTAAAGGAACCCACGAACAGGACACCTTTTGAAGTTAGTGCCATCGCACGTGCACCGGTCACATTCCTGGCGTAAATTGAAATTTCAAAACC
>CAZXDV010000069.1:0-12292 GCA_964639535.1 uncultured Enterobacteriaceae bacterium
AGGTACCTGCAGGAAAATGGTGTGAGCATCTGGGATGAATGGGCTGATGAAACAGGAGAGCTAGGTCCGGTTTACGGCGCCCAGTGGCGCAGTTGGCAAGGCGCAAATGGGCAGACAATCGACCAGGTAAGTCATGTTATTGAACAAATAAAAACCAACCCCGATTCACGTCGTCTCATTGTAAGTGCCTGGAATGTGGCCGAGCTGGATAAAATGGCCTTGATGCCCTGCCATGCCTTTTTCCAGTTTTATGTCGCCAATGGCCGTCTCTCCTGCCAGCTATACCAGAGGAGTGCTGACATATTTCTCGGTGTGCCATTTAACATTGCTTCTTACGCCCTGCTCATGATGATGATTGCCCAGGTAACCGGACTGGAGGCTGGCGAATTTGTCCACACTTTCGGTGACGCACATTTGTATCTTAATCACCTGGAGCAGGTTGATGAACAATTGGCCAGGGTGCCCGGACCCTTGCCGGTGATGCATATCAACCCCGAAGTCAGCGATATTTTTGCATTCAGGTTTGAAGATTTTGAGCTGCGGGACTATCACGCTCAACCCGTAATCAAGGCTCCCATAGCAGTCTAAGCATGAAACTCTCGATTGTTGTTGCCATTGCCGGCAATGGAGTCATAGGCAAGGACGGCGGGCTGCCGTGGAGACTGCCGGCGGATCTTGCCCACTTCAGGGAAATTACCATGGGCCATCCAATTGTCATGGGGCGCCTGACCCATGAATCCATTGGCAGGCCCTTGCCTGGCCGCCCGAATATCGTGGTGAGTTCAACTCCCTCTTACAGGGCTGAGGGATGCCAGGTCATAAGCACGCTTGACGCGCTCGGCGATATTAGCTCGAAAACCGGCGAGTTTATGATTATTGGAGGTGCAAGGCTCTACGAAGAATCACTTGCCGTTGCCTCGCGGCTTTACCTGACCGAGGTTCATGCCGAGCCGGATGGTGACGTTTTTTTTCCCGACTACGATCGAAGTGCATGGAAAGAAAGCGCGCGTGAATTTCACCAGGCTGATGAGCGCAATGAGTACGACTATAGTTACGTGGTACTCGACAGGTCCTGATTGACAGGATTACTGCGGTGATTTTTTCCTGTACCCGGGCACGCTGAAGTATTGCATATCCTCAAGTCTCAGGGCTGTCAGGTCACCTCCCCACAGGCAACCCGTATCAAGGGCAAATACATTATAGGTTTCGCTGTCCACGCTATATTTTCTTAGCGCGGCCCAGTGCCCAAAAATAATCCCGGTGTCGATGTTGCTGCGATTGGGGATCTCGAACCAGGGCATTAATCCCCCCGGTTGGGTACCTGGAGAGCGTTTTTCACCAAAGTCCATGCGACCATTCTTATCGCAATATCTCAGCCGGGTAAGGTAATTTGTAATTACTCGCAGTCGCTCCCAACCATCGATTTCCTCGCTCCAGGTATCCGGAACATTTCCATACATGTGGGAAAAGAACTCCCTGTAATTGTCACAGGCAAGTACTTCTTCTACTTCATGGGCCAGGTCAAGTGCCTGCCGGGTTGACCACTGGGGTGCAAGACCGGCATGTACCATGATGAAGCCTCGATCTTCGTCAGCGTGTGCCAGTGGTTGTAGACGCAACCAGTCCAGTAATTCATCACGATCTTCTGCCTCGAGAATTTCCTCAATTGTGTCTTCCCGGTGCATGTACTGCTGCTGGCCGTTTGCGATAGCCAGCAGGTGCAGATCGTGATTGCCGAGAACGGTAACCGCGCTATCACCGAGGCCCATGACAAAGCGGAGTGTTTCAAGGGAATCCGGCCCACGGTTAACCAGGTCACCGGTAAACCAGAGCGTATCCCGGGCCCGGTCAAAATTAATGTGCTCAAGCAATGCCAGGAGTTCATGCTGACAGCCCTGGATATCACCTATGGCATAGGTCGACATTCGCTATGGCCCGCCTTCCGGGTTTGCGTGGGTCAATGAAAAAATCAGTGCAGTGTGTTTGGAATTGCCAGGCTGAACACGGGTACCGGTGCGTCGAACTCAAGCGCATCGTCAGCAAGCATGTCGTAGGTGCCTTCCATGCAGCCAACGGGCGTTTCCAGCATGGCGCCACTCGTGTAGCGAAAAGACTGGCCCGGCTCAAGGTGAGGCTGCTCTCCGACCACCCCGTCGCCGTGCACTTCCTGTATCTTGTTGTTGGCATCGGTAATTACCCAGTGCCTTCGCAGCAGGCGGGCAGGAATCATGCCGGTATTAGTGATAGTGATGGTGTAGGCAAAAACGTATCGACTTTCCTCGGGATCCGATTGCTCCTGGATGTAGTCAGTTTCCACCTTCACATCAATTGAATATTGGTCTTTGTCCATGGCTTATTTGACAATATTGTGGCTTTTGGGGCAAGTAAAGGGAGCGCGATTTGGGGTTAATATATGTTTGGAAACTTTGACTGGCGAAAGTTCAATGCTTCGGACAGGTGAATGGTTGAAATAGCGCTGCGGGCTTCAAGATCGGCTATGGTTCGTGCCAGGCGAATTGTTCGGTGGGCGGCTCTTGCTGAAAGACCCAGGTTTTCGATAGCAGTCTCAAGCAGGTCGAGATGTTCCTTCTCCAGTTTGCAATATTCCTCAAGCTCCATTCGGTTAAGCTTACTATTGGGCTTACCGGACCGCTGCTGCTGAATGTTGTGTGCTCTTAATACCCTCTCTTTAACAATGTCGCTTGCCTCTGAAGACTGCCCCGGCCGATGAAGTTCATGGGCAGGTAGCGTGTTAACTTCCAGGTGAATATCGATCCGGTCAAGCAGGGGGCCGGATATGCGGTTGCGATAGCGCATAATTGACTCGTTACTGCAGTTACAGCTTCGCTGCGTTGACCCGAAATAGCCACAGGGGCAGGGGTTCATAGCGGCTACCAGCTGAAAGTCAGCGGGAAATTCACACTGGTTACTGGCGCGGGAAATACAGATTCGACCGGATTCCAGGGGTTCGCGCAGGACTTCCAGTACGCGGCGCTGAAACTCCGGAAGCTCATCAAGAAACAGGACGCCGTTGTGTGCGAGTGATATTTCTCCCGGCCTGGGCTGGCTGCCTCCTCCGACAAGGGCTATGGCCGAGGCAGTATGGTGGGGAGCCCGTATCGCCCTCAGCTTCCATTTTCCCGGATCAAAGCCCTGGCTGCTGATCGATGCGATAGCAGCACTTTCAAGCGCCTGTTTCTCAGTCAGCGGTGGCAATATTCCGGGCAGGCGTTCCGCCAGCATGGTCTTTCCACTTCCGGGAGGTCCGATCATCAGCAGGTTGTGTCGACCTGCCGCGGCGATTTCCAGGGCACGTCTTGCCTGGTGCTGGCCTACGACGTCGATGAGGTCTGCATAGCCAGGTTTGATTTCATTCGACGAAATCTCCTGTGGCCTGGGCACCAGCATTCTTTCCCCGTTGAGGTGCGCACAGACATCCAGCAGGTGATTTGCCGGCAGTACCGAGAGATTCCTGATCAGCGCGGCTTCACTGGCGTTTTCCTGTGGTAGCACAAGGGATCGCGATGCGGTGTCCACTTTGCTTGCTATGGCCAGAACGCCTTTTAACTTGCGCAACTCCCCGGTGAGGGCGAGTTCACCGATAAATTCGTAGCTGTGCAGTTCAGATGCCCTTACCTGGCCGGAGGCAGCGAGGATGCCAACGGCAATCGCGAGGTCAAAGCGGCCGCCATCCTTGGGTAGATCGGCTGGAGCCAGGTTGACGGTGATCCTGCCAAGTGGAAAGTCAAATTGATTGGCAAGGATTGCGCTGCGTACGCGGTCCTTGCTTTCCTTGACTGCGGTTTCCGGCAGTCCAACGATGGTGAAGCGTGGAAGACCTCTCGAGATGTGGACTTCGACTGTTACAGTGGGTGAATCTATGCCGCTAAGCGAGCGGCTGAAGAGAATTGCAATATCCATTTGCATGCCTCCATGGCGAGTTTTTCTGTGGAATGTCGGTGTAGCGCCAATCCCCGGCGCATGACTTAAACAGGTTATTTAATGATCAGGCCTGTGTATTATTTCGTTTCTCCTCTAATTCTTCGATCCTCTTTTCCAGCTCATCAAGCATTGCCCGTGTACGGCTGAGTAACTCGGATTGAATATCAAATTCTTCACGGGTAACCAGGTCCATCCTGCTTAAGCGGGCGTTCAATGCTGCCTGGATATTCTTCCTGACATCATCCCGGTGTCGACGCAGGTCCTCAGGGATCAGCTTGAATATCTCCTGCACGAAATCGTCATTCTTGTTTTTACTGATCATCTACTTAATTTCTTTCACTTGCATACAGGCTTGATAGCTTATAGCTATTTTTCGCCAGAAGCTCAATATCCTACATTGAAGTCACCTGTTCAGCACTAATTCAGTGCAGCGCCCCATTTCTTCGCACGCTTAGCGGGCGCGATGGAGTCTGCAACGCCCGGTCCTTACCAGCAAAAAACACCTAAGTCCCTAAGACTAAAAGTATTTCAGCAGTTGGCATGAATGCTGCTCTTAGAGCTTCGGATTTGAAATTCAATCATAAATAAATCTGCGACAGAAAAAATTACTGAGGAGGTTTCAGTGGAGAACCAGATTTTCGAATTGCAATACGCAATTGATACTTTTTACTTTTTAGTCTGCGGCGCTTTGGTGATGTGGATGGCTGCCGGGTTTGCCATGCTTGAAGCCGGGCTTGTCCGATCGAAAAACACGGTGGAGATTCTCACCAAGAACGTCGCCTTGTTTTCAGTGTCCTGCATCATGTACATGGTCTGCGGTTACGCAATTATGTATGGCGGGGAACTGTTCCTATCCGGTATCGCCGGTGGCGAATCACTCGTGGATGATGCCCTGGCGGCGTCTGCAGAAAATGGTTTCGGCGGGGACTCGGTTTATTCCGGGGCGTCGGATTTCTTTTTCCAGGTGGTTTTCGTTGCTACCGCCATGTCCATAGTCTCGGGTGCGGTGGCTGAACGAATGAAGCTATGGGCATTCCTGCTTTTTGCCGTATTCATGACCGGTGTGATTTACCCGGTCGAGGGGTCATGGACCTGGGGCGCAGAAGGCATGTTTGGACTTAACCTTGATGACCGATTCGGGTTTTCGGACTTTGCGGGCTCGGGGATAGTTCACATGGCGGGTGCCGCGGCTGCCCTTGCCGGCGTGCTTCTACTTGGACCGAGAAAGGGTAAGTATGCAGCGGATGGCAGTGTACTACCGCTACCCGGGGCCAATCTTCCCCTTGCTACCCTTGGAACGTTCATCTTGTGGATGGGATGGTTTGGGTTTAATGGTGGTTCCGTGCTGAAACTCGGTGATATTGCCAGCTCTAACTCGGTGGCCATGGTGTTCCTGAATACCAATGCCGCTGCGGCTGCCGGCCTCGTCGCCGCTTTACTGGTATCGCGGATAAAGTTTGGTAAGGCTGACCTTACCATGGCGCTAAACGGCGCCCTGGCGGGTCTTGTTGCTATCACTGCTGAACCTTCAACACCTTCCGCCCTGGGGGCGAGCCTGATTGGCGCCGCAGGCGGCGCACTGGTGGTTTTCTCCATCGTCTTGCTGGATAAGCTCAAGATTGATGACCCGGTCGGTGCGATTTCAGTGCACGGTACAGTCGGCCTTTGGGGACTGCTTGCGGTACCCCTGACCAATGATGGTGCGTCCTTCATGGGCCAGATAGCCGGCGCACTGGCAATATTCCTATGGGTGTTCGTGGCCAGTGGTGTGGTCTGGTTTGTCATCAAGGCAGCCATGGGTATCAGGGTTGACGAGCAGGAGGAGTACGAGGGCGTCGACCTGTCGGAATGCGGTATGGAAGCATATCCTGAATTTGTCAGCCCAGGATCGTAAATATCACCTTGATAGGCCAGAAATTGGGTGCAGACAGGCGAATGTCAATGAGTTACCTTGTTATAATGCCCTGTACCCGGTCTGGCCTGTCAAAAGCCAACGAATTGAAATGAAGAGGAAATCTAGATGAAGTATGTAACTGCGATAATCAAGCCATTCAAGCTGGATGATGTTCGGGATGCCCTGTCAGAAGTCGGTATCAACGGCCTCACTGTTACGGAAGTGAAAGGCTTTGGCAGGCAGAAGGGTCACACTGAACTTTACCGCGGGGCGGAGTACGTTGTGGACTTCCTGCCAAAGGTAAAGGTCGAAATCGCAATGCAGGATGACATGGTAGATGCCGCCATTGAAGCCATCAGCAAAGTGACTAACTCCGGCAAGATTGGTGACGGAAAAATATTTGTAACCAACCTGGAGCAAGTCGTCAGGATTCGCACCGGCGAAACCGGTAATGATGCACTCTAGGCCTTAATCGACATTACAAAAACGGGCACTATGCACCAGCCTAGTGCCCGTTAATTTTTGCATGCACTATTATAGTGCAATTTTATTATTCTACGTCTTCTCGAATATCCCCCTGGTGGTCCTAAGCGCTTGAATCACAAGCGCTAATATCAACTGGCACAGTATCTGCTGAAGCCTCACACGCAGGCGCGCATTGCCGCGCCAAATTAGATCAGGAAATTCACAGGATTATCAGCTGGGGGAACTACATTGAAACTTGTCAGTGCGGTAATAAAACCATTCAAACTGGACGACGTGCGTGATGCGTTGTCAGAACTGGGTATCCAGGGGCTAACGGTCACCGAGGTTAAGGGGTTTGGTCGCCAGAAAGGCCATACAGAACTTTATCGCGGAGCGGAATACATCGTTGATTTTTTGCCCAAGGTAAAGATAGAGGTGGCTCTTGACGAAGAGCTTGTTGAGAAAGCCATCGAGGCAATCTGTGGGGCCACCAACACGGGAAAAATTGGCGACGGTAAGATTTTTGTTTCCAGCCTTGAACATGTCGTCCGCATTCGTACCGGTGAGACCGGCGTCGAAGCCTTATAACTGCCGGAGAAAATTACAATGAAGCTATTTAGTAAACCAAGTCTAACAATCCCCGGTCTTGTTTTTCTCCTTGGCCTGTCACCGCTGGCCAACGCCAGTGATTTGAATGGCGCCAACACTGCCTGGATTTTAACTTCAACTGCACTTGTCCTTTTCATGACCTTGCCCGGCCTTGCGCTTTTTTATTCGGGCCTTGTTCGAACCAAGAACGTGCTTTCAGTGTTGATGCAATGCTTTGCCATTGCCTGCATGGTTTCCCTGCTCTGGTTGATCTTTGTATACGGGATGGCATTCGGTGATGGTGGTGCCCTCAACAAGTTCACCGGTCTCGGAAGGTACTTTATTACCGACATGGGTACCGCGAGCATGAGCGGGGATATTCCCGAGACAGTGTTTTTTATGTTCCAGATGACCTTCGCGATTATTACGCCGGCACTGATCGTGGGCGGCTTCGCCGAGCGAATGAAGTTCTCTGCAGTAATGTGGTTTTCAGCACTCTGGCTTGTGCTGGTCTATGCCCCGGTTTGTCACTGGGTGTGGGGTGGCGGCTGGCTCAGCGACATGGGATTCATGGACTTCGCCGGTGGTGCAGTGGTTCACATTAATGCCGGGGTTGCTGCAATCGTAGCCGCTATCGTTTTGGGAAATCGAAAGGGGTTTCCGCAAACCATGATGCCTCCACATAATATGACCATCACCGTCACCGGTGCCTCCATGCTCTGGGTTGGCTGGTTTGGCTTTAATGCCGGTAGCGCGCTCGCTGCTGATGGAAGTGCCGGCATGGCAATGCTTGTGACACACATATCCGCGGCAGCGGGTTCACTGGCATGGATGGCCTGCGAATGGATAAAGCATGGTAAGCCAAGCGTGCTTGGCATAGTGACCGGCATGGTTGCAGGTCTTGGCACTATCACTCCGGCTTCCGGCTTTGTCGGACCTGTTGGTGGACTGGTGATTGGCCTGGTCGCAGGTGTCGTTTGCTACTATGCCACGCAATACATAAAGCGTGGCCTCGAAATTGATGATTCTCTTGATGTTTTTCCTGTGCATGGTGTCGGGGGCATCCTGGGAACGCTGCTGACCGCGGTTTTTGCGGCGGAGTCATTTGGTGGCCTGGGACTGGAAACCAGCATTGCCGGACAGTTTCTCACCCAGGCCATTGGCGTTGTCGCTACCGCCGCCTGGTGTGGACTGGTGAGTTTTATCCTGCTCAAGCTGCTCGACAAGATGATCGGACTCAGGGTCAGCAACGAAGAAGAGACTGAGGGTCTTGATCTGGTTCTGCACGATGAACGTGGGTATAATCTCTGAGCCTTAAGGTCGGTCAGGCACTGAAAACGGGCGCAATAGCGCCCGTTTTCATTTGTCCGGCTGTAACGGTAAAATAGCGGCTCAACAGGCCATTTGCACAGTACAAACCTGTCCGTCGATACAATCACAAGCTAGCGTCGTAACTCGATACGGACACAGAGGAAAATAATGTCAGACAATCTCGTAGATAAGGGTGTTTTAAAGTCCTTCGTTCCACCAAGCGCCCTGAATGCGGAAAACTTCCAGGAACTGGCCGGTAAGGCCGTGGTAGAGGAGGTAGCAGCAGGTAAAACAATTTTCAAACCAGGTGATAACGACAGGAAGACTGTCTACCTGATAGAAGGCGAACTTGAAATTACCTCTGAGGCGGGTGAGAAGACGACGCTGCAGTCGGGTGCCGACCTGGCCAAGCATCCCGTGGCAAATTTTCAGCCGCGCAAGCATACCGTGGTTGCAAGCAGTGCCTGCAAGATAACCAGGATCGACAGTGACCTGCTGGATATTTTGCTCACCTGGGACCAGCTTTCCGGGATCGAGGTGGACGAAATTTCTGTCGCTGAAGACGAAGTTGTGGAGGAAGATGACGGAGACTGGATGACACGAATCCTGCAATCCAAGGCCTTCCTGCAGGTACCGCCTGCCAACATCCAGGCCATGTTCATGCGAATCCAGGAAGTGCCTGTCAAGGCCGACGAAACCATCATCAAGCAGGGAGATGACGGGGACTATTACTACATTATCAAGACCGGCAAGTGCAAGGTAACGCGTCCATCAAAAACAGGGTCTGAACTGGTCCTGGCAAACCTTGGAGACGGTGATGCCTTTGGCGAAGAAGCACTTCTGTCGGAAGCAAAAAGAAATGCCAACATCGTTATGACCACGGACGGCACGCTGATGCGCCTGTCAAAAGAGGACTTTAACGAGCTCCTGAAGGAACCCATGCTGAGCTGGGTGAGCAGTGAAGAGGCGGACAAGATGGTGGCTGAAGGCACTGCCGTGTGGGTCGATGTCAGGCTCGATAGCGAATTCAAGAACAACGGCATTGAAGGTGCGACCAACATACCGCTTTTCATGTTAAGGATGAAAGCGGATTCCCTCGACGCAGGAAAACACTACATCCTGTATTGTGATACGGGCCGTCGAAGCTCAGCGGGGGCTTTCCTGCTGAGTGAAAGGGGGCTACAAACAAGTTGCCTCCAGGGTGGCTTGCAGGGACGCTCCGGCTAGGTGCGCATTGGCGCGCCCGGTCCATTGTCAGGCGCGGTGATTACAGGTTGTTCCTGAGGTGGCACAGTCCAGCCAGTTTCAATTCAAGCATGGTGTCGATAACTACGCGGTTTTTGGCAATCCCATAGCACACAGCAAGTCTCCACTCATTCACTCCCTGTTCGCGCAACAATGCGGCGAACAGCTGCATTACCAGCCGGTGCTGGTTGAAGAAGGCGATTTCCTTTCCACGCTGCAGCGATTCCGCGATGAAGGTGGCCGGGGTCTTAACATTACCCTGCCTTTCAAGGGAGAGGCTTTTGCCTCGTCTGACAGCGTCAGCACGCGAGCCAGGCAGGCAGCTGCCGTGAATACCATAAGCATCCAGGACGATGGCCTTATTGCCGGGGATAACACGGACGGCATCGGTCTTGTCATGGACCTGCAGGCCCAGGGGGTACCGCTTGACGGCTGCCGTGTTGTCATGCTGGGTGCCGGTGGTGCCGCGAGGGGAGTAATTGGTCCTCTCCTGGAACAGGGTGTCAGCACAATCAGCATAGCAAACAGGACCCTGTCACGGGCCGAGGAACTGGCCGTCTTGTTTTCTGAATACGGGGAAGTAAAGGCGATGTCCTACGACAGCCTGCTGCAGGTCTCAGCAGATGTTGTTATCAATGCGACGTCCTCGGGGCTTGGTGGTGAACGACCCCCGCTTGCCCCGGCCACGGTCAAGGGTGCCTTTTGCTATGACATGATATATGGAGAAGGGTCCCGGCCTTTTCTCGACTGGGCAGAAAGCCAGGGGGCAGGGGGTATGGCGGATGGCCTGGGTATGCTGGTCTACCAGGCTGCTGAGGCCTTTTACCTGTGGCGCGGAGTAAGGCCTGACGCGACGCCGGTTATTGAACAATTGCGCTCGTCGTAATCCCTGCCAGGCCAATCGCAACGATCACAGCCCCTGCCAGCTATCCATCAGGTTGGGTAACCAGAGTACCGTTTCGGGAAAAACCAGGATAAGGATAATGACAAGAACCTGGAGCGCGATAAACGGCAATATTCCCCGGTAAATGTGCTGAATGGTGATTTCAGCGGGTGCCACCGCCTTCAGGTAAAACAGGGAAAAACCAAACGGCGGGGTAAGAAATGAGGTTTGCAGGTTAATCCCGATAAGGATAGCCAGCCACAGCAGATCGATATTCAATACGATCGCTATGGGCTGCAGGATAGGCACGACAATAAAGCAGATCTGCAGGAAATCCAGGAAGAAACCGAGCGCAAAAATCAATGCCATGCTGACGGCAAGGAAGCCCCATTCGCCACCGGGTAACGATAACATCAGGTCCCGCACCAGGGCGGCACCGCCCATTCCGCGAAACACCAGGCCAAATGCTGTTGCACCAACAAGGATCAGGAAAACCATGCTGGTGAGACGGGTAGTTTGCTGCATTGCCTGCTGCAAATTTTCCAGTGTCAGGCGTCGGTGAGCTGCGGCCAGTATCATCGCTCCTATTGCGCCAATGGCGGCCGATTCCGTCGGTGAGGCAATGCCAAAGAATATGGAGCCCAGCACTCCGAGTACAAGTACAAGGGGCGGAAGCAGTGTGAACAGCACCTTGTTCAACAGATTTTCATCACTGTTACCGGTGTCGATGGCGGGTCCGGCAGCCGGATTGAGCCAGGTATAGATGGAGATATACGCGAGGAACAGCAGTACCAGTATCGCGCCGGGAATGACAGCACCGATAAACAGTCGACCAACTGGTACTCCTATAACATCGCCGAGCAGGATCAGTATGATGCTGGGTGGAATGATCTGGCCAAGGGTTCCGGCGGCGGCTATGGTACCGGTGGAAAGCTGTGGCGAATAGTGACGCTTCAGCATGGTAGGCAGTGCAATGACTCCCATGGTCACAACCGTTGCGCCGACCACGCCGGTGGTCGCTGCCAGCATTGCTCCAACCAGCACGACTGAAATCGCAAGACCGCCCCGCATGCGACCAAACAATTGGCCCATGGTATCGAGTAGATCTTCAGCGAGCCCTGACTTGTCAAGGATGATCCCCATAAGGATGAAAAGCGGCACTGCCAGCAGGGTAAAGTTGGTCATTACGCCCCAGATTTGCAGGGGCAGAAGATTAAAAAAGTCGATACCCAGGAATATGCTGCCGTAAAGTAAAGCGACCGCACCGAGTGTAAACGCTACCGGGTAGCCAAGCAGCAGCATGACCATAAGGGTCAGGAACATGAGTGCAATCCACAGGCTCACTTGTGCTTCTCCATGAGCGTTAGCAGGTTTTTTGCAATGTCAGCCAGCCCCTGTAAAAGAAGAAGCACAAAACCGGCTGGAATCACCGCTTTCAAAATCCAGCGATATCCAAGTCCGCCCGGGTCAGGTGAGCCTTCCATCGAAGAAAACGAGAGTGATACGAAAGGCCAGGCGCAGTAAATGATCAGGCAGCAATAGGGGAGCAGCATGAACAGGCTTCCAAGCAGGTTAACCCATGCTCGACGGTAATCGTTCATGAAACGACTCTGGTAAAACAGGTCCAGCCGCACGTGATCGTCGTGCTTGAAGGTATAAGCCGCACCAATAAGAAAAATCACCGCAAACAGGTGCCATTCCATTTCCTGCAGGGCGATAGACCCGCTGCTGAAAAGGTAGCGCATGCTGACGTCATAACTCACCAGCAGGACCAGCACCAGCACGAGCCATGACACGGCCTTGCCCGTGAACTCGCTACAGTGGTTGAGAAATTTTGAAATTAAGCTGAGGGCTTTCAATGGTGGTGCTCGCGCAAGATAAAGACGCGGCAGTATAAACCATTCGATCAAGGCCGCAAAAATGCAGTAACAGCTTTTATATTGAACAACAGAAACTTACTGCAG
>CAZXDV010000070.1:0-12267 GCA_964639535.1 uncultured Enterobacteriaceae bacterium
CTGCTCCAGTAATTTTGAATAATGGCTGGCCCTTGGCTTGTCCTTTCCACCCAGGTTCAGTCCGAGTTCCTTGAGAAAGTCGCGCAGGTCGCCCAGTTTTTCCTCGGCCGGTGTTTCATGGTTACGGTACAGGGCCGGAAGCTGCTTCTCCAGCAAAAACTCCGCCGCGCACACGTTTGCGGCAAGCATGAATTCCTCGATAAGACGATGGGCATCATTCCTGACGCTTGCTTCGATACTGCTGATTCGCCCCTGCTCGTCGAAAATCATCTTTGGCTCGGTTGAATCAAATTCCAGAAGCCCATTGCGCTGTCGCTGTTGATGCATAATCTGAAAAAGCTGGTACAGCCGATCCAGCACAGTCACAAGGCCCTTGCGTTTTTTCCTGGCAGCGGCCTTTTTTTCAACGACGAGCGTGGCCATCTCGGTATAGGTGAGCCTGGCGGCCGAGCGAATGATTCCCTCGTGAAACCTGTAGCCTTGAATCTTGCCTTTCTTGCCGATGTGCATTTCGCATACCATGACAAGCCGGTCGACTTCCGGGTTGAGGGAACACAGGCCATTGGAAAGGATTTCAGGAAGCATGGGTACCACTCGCGCCGGGAAATAAACCGAGGTGCCGCGTTTTTCGGCTTCCCTGTCCAGTGCAGTCCCGGGCCTGACGTAGTGCGACACATCTGCAATTGCCACCATCAGGCGCCAGCCCGAACCCTGCTTTTCACAATAGACTGCATCATCAAAATCGCGGGCATCTTCACCATCGATGGTGACAAAGGGTAGCTCCCTGAGATCGAGCCTGCCGCCGGGCCCAGGCAACTGGTCTTCATCAAGTCCGGCTATCTCGGATTCCACTTCGTCCGGCCAGGCATGTGGCAAGTCAAAGGAGCGAATGGCTATCTCGGCTGCCATACCCGCCTGGTCCGGCCTGCCAAGTACTTCGATAATTTTTCCCAGGGGCTGCGTATGCTTGTCCGGTTGCTTGGTGATTTCTGCAATAACCACGTCGCCCTTTTTCAAGGAGGGGCGTTTACGGCCGGTGATAATGATATCCTGGCTAATACGTCGATTATCAGGCACCACGAAACTGACCGGGCCTTCCTGGTAGTAGCGACCCACCACCTGGGTGTTGGCTCGTTCAAGTATTTCAACCAGCTTTCCTTCCCGGCGACCTTTCCTGTCGATATTGGCAACGCGTACCGCCACCCGATCGCCATGCAGGGCCGTACGCATTTCCTTGGCACTGAGATAGAGATCGTTGCCTTTCTCCGCATCGGGTACAACAAACCCGTAACCATCCGGGTGACCAATTACCTTTCCCGCAACCAGGTCCATCTTGTCCAGTAAACCGTAGCCTTCCCGGCGGTTTCGTATCAGCTGGCCATCCCTGACCATGGCAGAGAGACGCTTACTCAGTGCTTCCCTTTGCGCCTGGTTTTTTACTTTCAGGGCGCGGGCGATCGTCTTCAGGTCGCAGGGACCACCTGACTCCCGTAGAAAACTCATGATGTCTTCCCGTGCGGGTATTACCACTGTGTATGCTTGTTTCTTATTGTTTTTTTCTCTCATCCGCTGTTGATTCGTTGACATTAAAAGGGGGGATAGGTAAAGTCCGCCGTTCTTTGAAAGTCCTGTATTTGTGCCCAGGTGGCGGAATTGGTAGACGCGCTAGCTTCAGGTGCTAGTGGGGGTAACCCCGTGGAGGTTCAAGTCCTCTCCTGGGCACCATCTAAATAAACAGGGTCTTCTATCTGCAGTAAAACTTCAATCCAGTACTCTTACACGACGTAGTCTAACAGGTTTATCTCCAAATAGGCTCGCTTTGACGAAAAAACGCCTGCCAGGCACGCCCGTAACAGTATTATTCACCTGTCCGAGTGACTTTCATTGTGGATAACAGTTCAATACAATCCACCGATTAATCGATTTGGGAGAAAAATAATGCGGCAATTGCTTATTGTGCTGCTCACAGTATTTCTTGGCGCAGGCTGCGAAAAGGCACCCGCGCCGGCAAGCAGCGATAGCAGCACAGAAACGGCTGCGCCCGCTACAGGAACTGTAGCGCAGGAAAAAAGTGAAAGCGAACGTATCAATGAATGGTTTGAAGCGCGTTTCGAGGAAGAGCTGGCCTTCAGTCCTATCTGGCAATCCTTTCTTGGACGTAAAACAGATTACGGAAAGATGGATGACTTCTCGCTTGAGTCTGAAATAGAACAGCTTGAGTGGCGCAAAAATACCGTCATCGACATGGAACGCATGTTTGATCGCGATGCGCTGAATGCCGAGGCCAGGACATCCTACGACCTGTGGAAATACCAGCTGGAACAGGCAGAGGAAAATTTCGAGTTCAGGTTAAACCGCTACGTGTTTCACCAGATGCAGTCAGCCCACGCCTTCCTGCCCCAGGTACTGATCAGTTTTCACCCGGTGGAGACTGAGCAGGACATGGTCGATTATATTTCTCGAATCAGGGAAACCGGGCGCGCCATTGAGCAGCTAATCGAGCGCTCCAGGGAAAATGCAGCCCACGGGGTAAGGCCCCCGAAATTTTCCTTTGAGTTTGTCATCGATGAATCTACCAAGCTGATATCCGGTGTGCCTTTTGATGACAGCGACACCGATAATGACATCTGGGCCAACGCCAAGCAGAAAATCCAGGACCTGCTTGAGAATGGAAAGATCAATATGCAGGGTGCCAACGATCTGACTCACCAGGTGAAAAGTGCCCTGGAAGAAAGCTGGAAACCCGCCTACGCCAATCTTGTTGCCTGGCAAAAAGAAGACATTAAAAATGCCACTGACAAAGCCCAGGGTGTAGGAAGCCTGCCCAACGGCATGGCGTTTTACAACGAACGGCTGGCTAACTGGACAACGACGCGAATGACGGCGGACGAGATCCACGAAATCGGGCTTGCTGAAGTCGAAAGACTTACCGCGGAAATGGAGGCGATCAGGGAGGCTGTTGGTTTTGAGGGTGACCTGCAGGCCTTTTTTGCCATGCTAAGGGACTCCAAGGACGACGAACGCTTTTACTTTCCCAACAACGATGAAGGCAGGCAGGGCTATATTGATGAGGCTACTGCTGCCATCGACAGGATAAAAAAGGAGCTGCCGAACTACTTTGGCATCCTGCCAAAGGCAGACCTGGTGGTAAAGCGTGTTGAGCCTTTCAGGGAACAGGATGGTGGTGCCCAGCACTACTTTGCGGGCACGCCCGACGGTTCAAGGCCCGGCATTTACTACGCCCACCTTTCAGATATGGAAGCCATGCCAAAAAGTGAGCTCGAGGTGATTGCCTACCACGAAGGGCTACCCGGGCATCATATGCAAATCTCCATTGCGCAGGAGCTTGAAGGTGTCCCGCTGTTCAGGACTCAGGCAGGATTCGGGGCGTACGCCGAGGGCTGGGCGCTGTACACGGAGCTGTTTGCCAAGGAAATGCCAGGCACCTATGCCGATCCCTATTCCGACTTTGGCCGACTTGGTTCGGAGATCTGGCGTGCCATAAGACTGGTAGTCGATACTGGCCTGCACGCCAAGGGCTGGTCACAGGAAGAGGCAGTGCAATATTTCATGGCGCATTCAGCAGCCCCGGAAGCCCAGGTACGTTCTGAGATTCGACGCTACCTTGTCCTTCCCGGGCAGGCCACCAGCTATAAAATTGGCATGTTGAAAATCCTTGAGCTGCGTGCCCGGGCTACGGAACAGCTGGGAGACAAGTTTGATATTCGAGTTTTCCATGACACCGTTCTCGGAGGTGGTGCCTTACCACTGCTGCTACTGGAACAACGTGTCAACGACTGGATAGCCAGTCAGCAATAAGAAGCGAATGCCAGGCACCTTGCCCTCGCAAGGTGCCTGCAATCAATTTCGGACTCAGGAAGCCGGCTTGATAAATTTAAGGGTCATGCGGTCGCTTTCCCCAATGCGCTGGTAATATTCCCTATCTTTATCACCTTCACGATAAACAGGTGGCAGGGTCCATACACCTTTCTCATAATTTTTCATGTCGCGTGGATTACCATTAATTTCTGACTTGCCGGCCAGCTGAAACCCGGCTTTTGTAGCCAGCTCAAGGACCATGGCTTCTGATACGTAACCTTTGTTGGCCCACTGTTTGCCCTGCATACTTGGGTTACCACGGTGCTGAACCAGCCCAAGTACACCGCCGGGCTTAAGCACCTTGAACATGGCCCGGAATGTTTCCTCGGCAATGTCGTTCCTGATCCAGTTATGGGTATTACGAAAGGTAAGGACCATATCTGCCTGGCCTTCCGGTTTAAGATCAGGCTTTACACCCTGCTCGTATTCAAATACTTCGACACGGTCGTAAACTTCGGGAATGGCGGCCAGCTTGTCCAGGTATTTCTTCGAATTTTTCCTGAAATACTCCACCTCGGATTCAGAATTAAAACTGGCAACATACAGCTTGCCGTTATCTCTTAAGTAAGGCGCAAGTACCTCGGTGTACCAGCCTCCACCACCGGGAAACATTTCCACCACGGTCATGTCATCCTTGATACCAAAAAAGTCCAGCGTTTCAGCCGGATGACGATATTGATTCCGATCAATGTTCTTCTGTTCACGATGATCGCCGGTGGCTGCAGCCTGTAACTTTTCAATATTTGTATCGGCAATGCCTGGCGCCGAAAATGCACATAGCATGATTAGGCAAACGAGCTTGTGAAGTCGTGTCATTTCAGGGTTCCTCTAGTAAGTTTCTCTTTAATATACGTGCAAAGAATGCACGGTAACAAGTCATCAAGTAGCCGACTGGGACTTGAGCAGGGCCTGGTCGAGATCCCAGAGAATATCGTCCAGGGTTTCCAGTCCAACCGAAATTCGTACCATGTCAGGTGAGACCCCGGCATCCCGCTGTTGTTCCTCGCTGAGCTGTCGATGGGTAGTCGAGGCCGGGTGTATGATGAGCGTCTTGGCGTCACCGACGTTGGCCAGGTGACTCATGAACTGGGCATTCTCAATAAATGCCGCTCCCGCCTCCATGCCGCCTTTTACACCAAAACTCAGGATAGAACCGGCACCGCCAGGTAAATACTTTTTCACCAGCCCGGCATAGTCATTGTCTTCCAGACCCGCATAGTTGACCCAGCTCACCGCCGGGTGTCCCTGTAGAAACTTCGCCACCGCCATGGCATTTTCACAGTGCCGGTCCATTCTCACTGGCAGTGTCTCGAGACCCTGTATCAGCATGAAAGCATTGAACGGACTCATGGCAGGCCCGAGAGTACGCAGGGTTTCGCATCGGGCTTTCATGGTAAAGCCAAAATCACCAAAGGTTTCATAGAAGCGCACGCCGTGATAACCCCTTGATGGTTCCGTCATCCCGGGAAAATTACCATTAGCCCAGTCAAACCTGCCTGATTCGATGATCACACCACCCATGGTCGTACCATGACCACCTATGAACTTGGTGGCTGAATGCACGACAATGTCAGCACCAAAATCCATTGGCCGGCAAAGATAGGGAGTCGCAAATGTGCTATCCATTACGAGGGGGATACCGGCCTCCCCTGCAATTGCCGCAACCGCTTCAATATCCAGCACGTTGTTAAGCGGGTTGCCTATGGTTTCGGCATAGATTGCTTTTGTTTTTGGGCCGATGGCTTTACGAAAATTTTCCGGGTCGTCGGAATCAACAAATTTTGTGCTGATACCAAAGCGCCTGAAAGTCACGTCAAACTGCGAATAGGTGCCTCCGTAAAGGGTACTGGCTGAAACCAGTTCATCTCCCTCTTCCATGAGTGTTAACAGGGCCACCATCTGTGCCGCCATACCGGAACTCACCGCCAGCGCAGCCCGCCCATTCTCCAGCGCCGCCATGCGCTCTTCAAAAACCGCGGTGGTCGGATTGGTCAGCCTGGTATAGGTATTGCCAAAGGTCTGCAGGTTAAAAAGGCTGGCGGCGTGGTCAGCATCATCAAACACGTAGGAGGTTGTCTGGTGTATCGGTACTGCACGGGAACCGGTTGGAGCATCCGGAATGTGCCCCGCATGCAGGCAAAGTGTTTCAATACCAAATTTTCGATCAGCCATATAGTTAGTACCTGTATCGAGGATATGGCGGAATAAATTCCGCCCTGCCCAGGGCACGAGTGCAGGGTCGAATTAATTCGACCAGCATCATTTATTTACAAACAGGGGGCGCTTGGCGGAAATCACCCCGGTGTTAACACCGATGGTGTTGAGTCCACCAAACAGCCGGGCGTATTCAATTTTCATGCAGCGATCCATCACCACTTCAAGCCCGGCATCTTCGGCCTTTTTTGCTGCCTCTTCATGGATAACACCAAGCTGCATCCATATCACCTTTGCGCCAATGGCGATCGCGGAGTCTACGAAAGGAGGCACGCGTTCAGTCCTTTGAAAAAGATCTACCACATCAACCTGGGTGGGTATGGACTCCAGGTCTGGATAACATTTTTGTCCAAGAATCTCATCGTATTTCGGGTTCACTGGAATCACTTCAAAGCCGTGGTCAATGAGGTACTTGGCAGCAAAGTAACTGGGCCGTGACCAGTCTGCGGAAAGACCAACTACTGCCACGCGCTTGTATTGTTGAAGAATTCGTCTGAGGGTGTTGATGTCAGTCATAAACAGATATTTCCTTCGAACGATATCTATATGAGAACGACCTGCGTGGAACGCAAACACGCTGTAAATACGTCCATGTACGCTCGACAGTCGCTTCCTTGCGACTGACGGTTTGCTTTTCCAGCAAGGTCATTCTCAAATAAGGCACAATACATATTAAAGAGACTCTGCCTGCTGTCGCAGGACGAACTTCTGGATTTTACCCGTCGATGTCTTTGGCAAGGGACCAAAGATCACGGTTTTCGGTGCCTTGAAGTGCGCCATCTTTTCACGGCAAAAATCGATAATGTCCTGTTCGCTTGTCTCGCCGGCACTGTCCTTCAGGCTGACAAAGGCACAGGGTGTCTCTCCCCACTTCTCGTCCGGTCTCGCAACAACAGCCGCTTCCATCACCGCGGGATGACGATAGAGCGTTTTCTCAATTTCTATACTGGAAATATTTTCTCCACCGGAGATGATGATGTCCTTGGAACGATCCCGTATCTCCACGTAGCCGTCTTCGTGGCATACGGCCAGGTCGCCACTGTGAAACCAGCCGCCTTCAAAAGACTTTTGCGTGGCGCCAGGGTTCTTGAAATAACCCTTCATGACCACGTTTCCGCGGAACATGATTTCTCCTATGGTTTCACCATCCCGCGGCACGGGCTGCATGGTTTCCGGGTCCAGTACCTTGAGTTCTTCCAGCAGGGGGTAGCGCACACCCTGGCGGGATTTAAGTTCCGCCTGTTCGTTGATAGGTAGCTCATCCCACTCATGGTGCCAGGCGCAGACGACTGCCGGACCGTACACCTCGGTCAGGCCGTAGGTATGGGTAACCCTGAATTTCATTTTCTCCATGGCTTCAAGTACTGCCGGTGGTGGTGCAGACGCCGCGGTCATCACGTTCACCGGGTGCTCAATGCCTTTCTTCAGCGAATCGTCGGCATTGGCCATCAGGTTAAGCACGATGGGAGCACCACAAAGGTGACTGACTTTTTCATGCTCGATCAGGGTAAATATATCTTTCTCCCTCACCGCGCGCAGGCAGATATTGGTACCGTTAAGTGCAGCTATGGTCCAGGGGAAACACCAGCCGTTACAGTGAAACATGGGCAGGGTCCAGAGATAAACGGGATGTGCCGTCATGTTCCATGCCATGATGTTATTGACCGCATTCAGGTGTGCACCGCGGTGATGGGTAACCACGCCCTTGGGGTCGCCCGTGGTGCCCGAGGTATAACTCAGGGAAATGGCATTCCACTCATCCGAAGGCAGCTGCCAGTCGAAATTCTCATCACCCCCTGCGATAAACTCCTCATACTCGATCTCACCGATGAATTCTCCGCCTTCATACGCCGGATCATCCACATCGATGACCATCGGTTTATGCTCCAGCTGATCAATAGCTGCACCGACGACACCGGAGAACTCCCTGTCGGTAAGAACAATTTTCGCCTCGCCATGCTTGAGCATAAAGGCAATAGCATCGGCATCGAGACGAATATTGAGAGCATTGATAACTGCGCCCGTCATGGGAATACCATAGTGCGCTTCGTACATTGCCGGTACGTTGGGTAGCATCACGGCGACCGTATCGCCTTCAGTGATACCCTGTTTTGACAGGGCCGATGCCAGCTGGCGGGAACGGGCATAAACTTCAGCCCAGCTGCGCCGCAAATTGCCATAAACAAGCGCGGTATAGTCAGGATAAACGGCAGCCGCCCTTTCTATGAAAGTCAACGGGGATATCGGCGTATGGTTTGCCGCGTTTTTATCCAGGTCTTTATTGTAGGGATTAACTGCCATTGTTCTTTCCAGGTATTTTCAAACAGGTTTGCTTTTCAGCAACACCTGCCATTCGTCATCAAGCTACATGCACCTTTCATTAAGATTTCCTGTTGGAGCCAGCCTTAATTTGTCCCAACTGCAATTTTGAAAAATTGTGCGATCTCAATTATTAATTACTGAGCAATTTCAGGGCAGCATGACCTCGGCTGAAGCAGCTCAGCGGTTTTTCCACTCAGGTTTGCGTTTTTCGATGAAAGCATCAATCCCCTCACGCGCATCCTCACTGTCCATGTTGCAGGTCATCCTCTCGCTGGCAAAGGCATAAGCCTCGGAAAGATCCAGCGGCAACTGGCGATAAAACATTTCCTTGCCGATTCTTATCGCGTGAGAAGACTTCGCGGTAATTTTTTCGGCCAGTTCCCTTGTTGCCGACGCCAGATCATCAATGCTCACAACCTTGTTTACCAGCCCATACTGCAGCGCCGTCTCGGCGGAAATAAAATCGCCGGTGAGTAACATCTCCATGGCCTGCTTGCGCGGCAGGTTGCGACTGAGTGGAACCGCTGGTGTGGAGCAAAAAAGCCCGACGTTGATCCCGGAAACGGCAAAACGCGCATCATCGCTGGCCACGGCGAGATCGCAGTTTGCTACCAGCTGGCAGCCCGCCGCCGTTGCAATGCCGTGCACCTGGGCTATAACCGGCTGCGGAAGCTTGTTGATACTGAGCATCATCTTGCCACACTTATCAAACAGTGCCTGGTGAAAAGCCCTGTCCTCGCTCGAACGCATCTCTTTCAAATCATGACCGGGACAAAAAGCCTTGCCGTTTGCGGCGATGATGACTACGTTAATGCTGTCATCGCTGGCGATGTCATCCAGTGCTGCCTGCAGCGCATCCAGCATGTCCGATGACAGCGCATTGTATTTAGTGGGCCTGTTCAAGGTCAGGGTACAGATTCCATTCTCGGTTTGCCTGAGAAGGATGCTTTCTTCAACTACATCATTAGCTTCAGCACTCATCGTTGTACCTCCCTGCGAGATAATCAATCAAAGGGGTCTTTCAGGACAATCGTTTCTGCCCTGTCGGGACCGGTCGAGACAATATCCACTGGCGTGCCAGTGATCTTTTCAATTCTATCCAGGTAGGCACGTGCATTGCCGGGAAGCTCTTTCATAGTTTTAGCGCCCACGGTCGATTCCTGCCAGCCCGGAAGCTCCTCGTATACCGGCTCACACTGGGAATAGGCCTCGGCCCCCACCGGCGGTGTCGCCTGTTCTTCCCCGTTAATACGGTAGCCCACACAGATCTGGATAGACTCAAGCCCGTCGAGCACATCCAGCTTGGTGATACAGAGACCGGAAATACTGTTTATCTGGATGGAACGCTTCAGTGAAACCGCATCGAACCAGCCACAGCGTCGTGGACGCCCGGTGGTCGCGCCAAATTCGTGTCCCTGGGTGGCAAGGTGTTCTCCCATCTCGTCAAACAGCTCCGTCGGAAATGGCCCTGAACCAACCCTTGTTGTGTAGGCCTTGGTAATACCCAGGACATAGTCAAGCTGGCGAGGGCCGAGACCTGTGCCCGTCGCTGCACCACCGGAGGTGGTGTTTGAAGACGTCACGTAGGGGTAAGTGCCATGGTCAATGTCCAGCAGGGTTCCCTGGGCACCTTCCAGGAGTATGTTCTCGCCAGCACCATGCAGCTCGTAGAGCCGCTCACTGACATCCATCACCATGGGCGTGATGGTATCCGCCATGGCCATGGTTTCATCCAGCATTTGCTGGAAATCCAGCGGCTCGGTCTTGTAATACTGTTGCAGGACAAAGTTATGGTAATCCAGCACTTCACCCAGCTTTGCGGCAAATCGTTCACGGTGAAGCAGGTCGCCAGCGCGCAGGGCGCGACGTGCAACCTTGTCTTCATAGGCCGGGCCGATTCCGCGACCGGTCGTGCCAATCGCCGCCTTGCCCCGGGCTTTTTCGCGCGCCTGGTCAAGGCTGATATGGTAAGGCAGGATTAGCGTGCAGGCTTCGCTGATACCAAGCCTTTGTTTCGCCGGAACACCATTTGATTCCAGCATGGTGATTTCTTCCAGCAGGGCAGAAGGACTCAGTACCACGCCGTTACCGATCAGGCACTGCACACCATCGTGTAATATGCCTGAGGGTATCAGGTGTAATATGGTTTTCTCCCCGTCGATAACAACCGTGTGACCGGCATTATGCCCCCCTTGAAAACGGGCCACAGCCGCAACATGCTCTGTCAGCATATCGACAATCTTGCCCTTCCCCTCGTCGCCCCACTGGCTGCCTATGACAACAACATTCTTTCCCATGGCTTGTATTTCTAACGATTAGTTATTGTTATACCCAAGTACTTATAATTGTGTGACCTGCCACTTGCCATCTTTCAATTCGATCTGGCGGTCGCAACCCATGTCTTTTGCACTACCCGCCTGCCCGGGCAAATCGGAGATAACCCTTTCCCCATCTGCGCGCAATTTTTCTACCAGTTCCGGCAAGCCGGGAACCTCCGATGCAGGTGCATAGATAGCAGGCCTTTGCGTGTAGTCCTGCTCTGACAATAAAAACAGTTTCTTTACGTCGGTACTGAAGCCGGTGGCGGGTCTTGCTCGACCAAACGCTTCACCCACATCGTCATAACGACCACCAAACGCGATGCCCTGCCCTTCACCCGGCACGTAGGCCGCGAAGGTAAAGCCCGTGTAATAGGCATAGCCACGCAATTCGGCCAGGTCAAAATAAAGGGGTGGTTGCTTGACCAGGTTTTCAGTGAGGCGACAGATGCTTTCAAGTTCATCGAGGCAGGCAAGCACCTCGTCCCCTGCAGATGAAAGCTGTTTTCTTGCCTCTCCCAGGACTTCCGGCCCACCGTTAAGCTGCACCAGCGCCTTGAACATTTGCACCAGGCTTTGATCGCTGCCCCAGCCGTCAAACATGCCGGCAATCTCCGCCGAGGCCTTTCTTTGCAGTGCGTCAAACAGGCGGGCTTCATCGCTTGCACTGATCTCCAACCTGTCCACCAGGCCGCGGTAGATACCCACGTGCCCGAGATCCACGTGCACATTGCGTACGTCTGCCAGCTTTAATGTGCGCAGCATCAGGCTGAGAATTTCCGCATCACTGTTTGCACCAGCGTGACCATGTAACTCTGCCCCGACCTGGAGCGGCGCCCTGGTACCACCATGACCGCCCGGCCGCGTGTGCAAAACGGTACCCAGGTAACAAAGACGTGTTGGAAAATCGCTCTTGAGTATATGTGCATCGATACGGGCCACCTGTGGTGTCATATCGGCACGAAGCCCCATGCTGCGACCGCTCAGCTGGTCAGTGATCTTGAACGTCTGCAGGTCAAGATCCTCACCGGTCCCGGTTAGCAGGGAATCCAGGTACTCGATGAGCGGTGGCATGACCAGGTCATAGCCCCATGTCTCGAACATATCCAGGATTTCACGGCAAAGCAGTTCCACCGCCGCTGCCTGCGGGGGCAAAATCTCCTCGATACCTTCCGGCAGTAGCCAGCGATTTCTGATAGTCATGATGTCAGGCGCTTCAGTTAACAATATAGAGCAGTATGAGCCCGGCGATCATACTGCTAAGACCGACAAAGCGTAAGGTTTTATCGTCAAGCTGCATCGCCATGACCAGCATTTTACGCATGCCCTCGGGATTGAGAAAGGGAATGATGCCTTCCAGGATAAAAACCAGGGCAAGGGCGGTGAGAAATTCACTCCACATGGCTAGTGTCTGGCTGCGTCATTGGCTCAGGTCGAGGTGGCCCGCGGTAAACCAGGAATCCTGGTTCAGACGCTGGCACCGCTGGTCAAGGCCTGGTCTATTTTCCCCGGGACTGGTTGAAGTACTTGAAAA
>CAZXDV010000071.1:0-12202 GCA_964639535.1 uncultured Enterobacteriaceae bacterium
CATGGCGGCAGCAACCTGTTGTACATCAGCCTGTTGTCGCCTTGCACCCTCGGTACTCTTGTCACTGACCTTCGATAACTCATCCGAGGCGCTGGCAAGCTGGTTAGCACTTGAACTCAGACTTTCGATCATTGCACCAAAGCCTTTCCTGGCACAGGTATATTCCCAGCACATCCAGGCAAACTCATCCTTGCCCCTGAGGTCAATTTTCTTGCTTAAATCACCCTCTGCAAACGCGTGCAGCCCATCAACAATGGTTTCCGCACGTTTCGCATTAAACCTGCCAAGATAGGCTGCACAGACGGCCGCTAACAGGCTTGAAAGAACCAGCATGATAGTGATCCCGGAGCGCAGGCCGGACGAAGCGCCGGTGCTCCAGGTATAGATCAGGACTCCCAGCTGCCCTGTGATACTGACCCCCGCAAGGACATACATTTGACGGCTGAGAGATAAGGTTTGAATCAGTTTTCCCATGATGTATCCGCTCATTGGTTAAGTTTTTCACCGGCAGCCTATGCAGGGCAACGCCGGGACAGGGTACTGTGACCTTATATCGGCGAGGAAAAAAAACTCTTTAGCTAGCTGAGGCCAAGCCTGGGGAATGGATAACTGCCTGGGACTGTATCAAGTCTTGAAAACTCCTGCGCCTGCTCCTTTTCCAACCAGTAGATAGGCAGCGCCGCGATACCAACGAGCTGTTCCATGCTGTAATCGATCAGACCAGATTTTGACAGGCTTGCCAGGTCGCGCTCATGACTGCCCAGTGCCACGGACTTGACCAGGAACAGCGCGTCCGCATTCAATTCAAGTGCCAGCCAGGCTGCTATTGAATCAGAGGTAAAGTCCCAGCTCCTGGGGATAGCGGGAATTCCACCAAGCACCTTTGAAGGAAGCCACACGGGTATTTCCCTGGCCGACAGGCAATGCCCCAGCTCTTCAATGTCTTCCACCAGTCTCAGGGCGGAGCAGTAGCGATACATGTCCCTGGCAAACTTCTCGGTGGCGCGAATTGCCAGGTGGTGTGCTTTTTCGTCAGTCAGTTTTCCTGAATGATGTTGTTGCCGTATTGCGTCTGCATAGTCACCGCCACCGGCCACAACAATGACTTTTCCTGCAAATTGCGGCGCCAGGGTATCAAGCCATGTGCTCAGGTGCCTGGAATGCTGCAGGCTTCCTCCCAGTTTAACTACCCACATCCGCCAGGCTGTTTTCCTGGAATAATTTCATCATGGCCGCGGCTTTCTCAAAACATTCCTGGTATTCCGCATCAACTTCAGAATCCGCGACAATGCCGCCCCCGGCCCAGAAGTAAACCTGGTTTTCATGCTGAACCATGGTTCTTATCGCGATATTGGTATCTATATTACCGTCGAAGCCAATGTAGCCCACAGACCCGCAATAGATATTTCTCCTGGTGGGCTCCAGCTCCTCAATAATTTGCATTGCCCTTAATTTTGGAGCCCCGGTGATGGAACCGCCCGGAAAGCAACCGCGAAGAAGATCAAGCGCGTGCCTGTCGCTGCGTAATCGTCCTGTAACGGTGCTCACCAGGTGATGCACTGTGGCGTAACTCTCCAGGGCAAACAGCTTTGGCACAGATACCGTGCCAATCTCGCAGTTTTTACTGATGTCGTTGCGCATAAGATCGACGATCATGAGGTTTTCAGCCCTGTCCTTTTCGCTTTCAAGTAATTGCTCTGCAAGTGCCTTGTCCTCGTTGGCGTAGGATGCACGCCGTATGGTTCCTTTTATGGGCTTGGTCTCAACATTGCCCTGGTTGATACTGATAAACCGCTCGGGTGACGAACTCAGCACTGCATAACCGGGGACATTCATGTAGGCGGCAAATTGTGCTGGATTCCTGTCCCTGAGGGCCTGGTAGATATCCCACGGATTGCCATGTACCTGCACATTGAATCGCTGTGTAAGGTTAACCTGGTAGCAGTCCCCATCGAGGATATAGTTTTTTATCCGCTCAAAAGCACTTGCGTAGCTTTCACGGGACATATTGGACCTTACCTCTGAACGAACCGAATACTGCTTTAATCTTGACGTGCCCTCGGTTTGAAACAGTTTTTCCAGTTCATTCCAGTCAGTGTCTGTAAGTTCAGGTCTTTCCTGTCCCACTAACCAGGAGCGACGTCGATGATGGTCAACCACGGCCACCCATGCGTATAGACCCACCGCCATATCAGGCATTGCCAGGTCATCCTTCGCAGTCTGTGCCAGTTGCTCAATACGCCGGCCAAGATCGTAGCCAAAATATCCCATGGCCCCGCCACAAAATGGCAGGTCTGTCAGGTTAAATGTTTTCTTGCCCAGGGAAGACTTGAGCAGTTCAAAGGGGTCGCGCTCGGAGACCCTTTCATCACCTGCTTCAGTGATACGCGTCTCCTTGCCCTTGGTTACCAGGGTTTTATAAGGCCTTGAAGAAATAAAATCGTACCTTCCCCGGTCAATAGCGTGGTATCCGCTATCGAGGAATACACTCCAGGGTTCATCCGCGACGAGATTGAATAACGCTGCGGAGTCTCGATGATAGGGTATTTCAGTTAATCTGTAGCTCATGTCCAAGTCTGGCCAGCTGTGCAACAGCAATTGCCGGGGCTGTATTGGCCAGCCCCTGATTCTCGCCTTGATTGCCTAGAATACAGCCTAAATCACGATATTTACAATTCAGTTCCTCTGCCAGGGGGCGCAAGAGCTCACGGCCGATACCGGCTGCGATGAGATCTGGACTACTGGCTGAGCCGGGTCGATTTCTTATGTGCTCAAACGCTGTTCCTACCTGGTTCAGCTGCTCGTCGGCAATGAAACGGGCTGCCGAAGCAAGCTCGTCATCACCCAGCTCCTCACCATAATCTGCCCCCAGCATATGCGCGAGGCGACGTTTACTGCCTGCCAGGGTCTTTTCCCCATTGTCTGCCGCCGGGTACAAATCATGGGATTCATTCAAAAGACCCAGTATGCGGTACACATCGGACATGGTTGCGAAATATTCAGCAGCTACCCCCTGGCGCTTTCCATTAATTTCCACCTCTCTCACCACCGCCATAACCGGCGTTCGTATCATCCCCGTATAAACCAGCTCACGGTGTTGCAGGCGTTGCCGGTCCGAATACCCCGCATTGGCAATAATCCCGCCCTGTATTGGAACGAGGTCAGTTGTTGTGCTCCCAAGGTCGACTAATATGCAATCCCTGTATCGTGTGGCGACATAGTTCGCAGTCGCATGCCAATTAGCCGAGGCAACTTTGTGCAGGACTCCGTGTACTTCGTGAGCGCCAAGCAGACCCTCTGAACCGGCATATACCAGTGTGTGAGAACCTGGGAATACAGATATAAAAAGGTCAAGTAAACTCCTGACACCTTCATCCCTGCCCGGAAAGAAATCCACCAGCTCTCCGGTCATGGTCACTGCATGGATAGCATTGCTGTCGGCGTAACGGGAAGCCACACTTTCCAGGCGCTCTTTCAGGCTATCAAGGCCGAGCCACAGTGGTGTCGCGTACTGCTCCGTACAAACTACCCGGCCATCACTCGCTATTTCAGCAAGTTTAAGATGCGCTCCGCCAATATCCCACCCCAGCAGCGATGACATTAGCGGTAACAAGTCATAAGGCTTGGGCACATCTCAACGCAGGCAGCAAGCGTTTCGGCATGGGATTTCCGCGGGAAATCATGGCAGCAGAAATTTTTACGACGATAATTCATAATGGCCCCAGGTACATGTCATCTTTCAGTTCGATTATATGCGAATAATTCCGGTTCTCGACATCAGCGAGGGAATGGTTGTTCACGCCAGGCTCGGACAACGCGAAAATTACAGGATACTGCAGAGTCCCCTGTGCAGCAGTGGCAGGCCCCTGGATGTCATACGGGCATTATTGGATCTCCATCCATTTGACACAATCTATATTGCCGATCTTGATGCTCTCTCTGGTAAAGACCCCCAGGTGGATATATTGATGAGCTTGCTGAGCACCTGGCCGCATATCGAGTTTTGGCTTGATAGCGGTGCCAGGGCAATACCTGGAATCAGCGGACCGGGCAATTGCAAGCGAGTGCTGGGGACCGAGACAAACTGTGGCCTGGACGAGATTAAAAAGCTCGTCGAAACTGAACATATCATTCTCTCCATGGATTTTCTGGATAACCAGCACATGGGGCAGGCAGAGATCATGGAACAACCAGTTTTATGGCCGAGAAATGTGATCATCATGTCGCTGGACAGGGTCGGCAGTGGCCTTGGGCCTGATATCGATAGAATCGCTTCATTCCAGCAGCGGGATAGCAGCAAGTCATACTACGCGGCGGGAGGAGTTCGCGGTTACCAGGATCTCTGCCTGCTGAGCAAAAAGGGAGTGAGGGGCGCGCTGGTGGCCAGTTGCCTGCATAATGGCAATCTCACGGCAGAACACCTGCAGCAACTCTGAAATTCGCCATGGTAGTTCTTTCGGTGCCGGCACAGCTTCTGCGGGTGGCCTTGCTGAAGACTATTGCTGGTTTATTGTCCAGTCGTAGGGAATAAATTTCACCCTGTAGTCAGCGGGCACTGGCTTTTTCCTGAACTTGTTTATGTAAGGCACCAGGTCACGTGCTTTTCCGGAGCTAACATAGTCCTCGGTGTAAAAATCCAGGATTGATGAGACATGAACAATTTTCTTGTCCGGGTCCAGTCTAAGATGCTTATCCTTGTTGAAAAACTCGACGCTGACAGACTGCAGTTGATCTTCAAGGCTCGCGGCTAAAAATGGTTCCCGTGGTAATCGCGGACAGTCCCTGACCATACAGTTAAGCGCAAAGTGTACGCGCGCTTCGCCAATGGGCCGAATAACATCATTTTCATAGTCGTAGAGAGAAGTTTTTTCACCACCGATAATTACTTTTCGAAACTTGAAGAAAGCAGCGCGTTTAAAGAAGCTGTTAAAGCCCGACGGTATACCCTTTTCAATCACACCGTGCATGGCAAGGGCATTGTAGGCATTCAGGTGATAAGCAATCACGGCATCACGCCCTGCGAACCTGGCAGGATCGGACGCAGGGCTGGTGGACGCGATATAGCTCACAAACTTATCCAGCTGCTCACGGTCCTGTGCGAGCTTTTCAAAATCGACCCGGCCTTCATCATCGACAAATTTATTCAACACCGCTGACCAGTTAGTCAAAGCCACATCATAGCTTTCATCCGCGTGCGCCATGGGAAGACTCAGTACTGCAAAACACACAACGCTGAATAGAAAATTTTTGAACACCTTATACGCTCCTTGAAATATCATTCTGCTGCCTTGGGACCGTTTTACTCTTGATGGGTTCAAAAATATAATTACTTCCATCTGCCCTGAAGATTTTTACCGGCTTCAAGATATAGTCATCCCGGCTCGCATTGTGTTTGCACATCGATACCGGGCCATCTGCAGTCATGACCATGAAAGAACATGCATCGACCCGGTCCTGAACCAGCTGATCCTTGTCCATGAAATTTTGAATAAAGAAAGACAGCTTGTGTACCCGCCCCTTGCTATAAAAAAGATCACTGCTCATTCGGTGAAGCTGTTGCGCCAGGTACCGGGAAAGGCGCAGGATCCAGGCAGGTTTTGTTAGCAGGGCAGCCCCGTAGTTAACGGCGAGAGACAGGAACCCCGAATGCCGATTACCGTTAACACTTTGAAAGTCGCGTAGAAAATCTTCAAACAATGGCCTGTCGTCAATCACTGGAAAAGCCTTTCGATTTACCACCCATGTCGGCATGTAACTGTGGCAATCTTCGTGACCAACTTT
Organism: uncultured Enterobacteriaceae bacterium; assembly: GCA_964639535.1. Taxonomy (GTDB): domain Bacteria; phylum Pseudomonadota; class Gammaproteobacteria; order Eutrophobiales; family Eutrophobiaceae; genus WLWS01. The sequence continues at coordinate 5,782 of CAZXDV010000071.1, forward strand.
AACAATGCCCCAGGGTAGTTTCCGGGCAAGCCCTTGTTCAATACATTTCCTCACCGATTCCTGGTTGATAATTACGTCTCTTTTTTTCCATTCCCCCCTGCCGGTGTCAGCCTGCAGTTGAAAGGAGCAAAGGCCTATACTCGACGAGTTCTCTACAAAAAACCTAACCAGCTGCGGGATTTCTTCAAAATTACCCCGGTGTATGGTGGTATTGAAAATCACCATCAACCCGAGGCCCTGTGCACGATCCAGGTATTCCTGTCTTATCGAATTAAGTTCAAGTTCAGAGGCATAACCCTTGCGCTCCTGCGTGGTATCCACGTGAAAAGCGACGTCCTGCAAGCCGGCTCTTGCCAATTTTTCAAGCAGCCCGCGAGACGCCGCGATCCCATTGGTAAACAGTGCCGGGTAAAGGCCAATATCACTGGCGTATTGCACAATCTCTACGAGCTCCGTGTGCTTGCGCAAGGTGGGATCGCCACCCGTAATCTGTACATGAACCCCGCGGCCGTAGTGCTCGACCACTGCATCCAGCCTGCGAAAAACCTCTTCAATGGGAATATCGGCGACACTTTCAGCTGATTCAGACAGGTAACACAGAGTGCAATCGAGATTACAACGCTGCGTAATTTCAACGGCAACACAGCCAATGGTCTGTGTACGTCCCAGCACCTGGTTTGCGCTGTAATGTTCACCCATGCGGTCACGGGTTTCTTGCAGCTGTCTATTTGACTCTGGAACTTTCACCTGCGCTCAGCCATCTATTTGATTGTAACTTTATGGATATTACACTTCCGCCATGAGACCGAAGAAAGCCACTGGAAGTTTCATTTTTTTTTACATTGTGATGATGTCATCACCTGTCATGCAGGCAGTTGCTGAGACCCCGTCAAAATTCAGCATCGTTAAACAGGTGGTCTTCAGCGACCCTTACCAGGCCCTGCCCCATTATCCCGTAGATAAATCCCTGTTTGGGTCTAAAAAGGGCCCGGGGAATCATCTGCTCAAGGCTGCGCGGCGCACGCTTGAACTTGACGATGACCTGTACGACTTTCCCCGCGGGCAAAAATTACTCCAGGCCAATGGCATTTGCTTCTCTGGTTCCTGGCAAATCAATCCAGGCTCACCCTTTACCGGCCTGTACCAGCCTTCCACCCGCGTCCCCGTCATTGCGCGTGTATCTGTCAGTCTCGAAGGCACGCGACAAAAAGACAAGAGAGCCATGGGCATGGCCATCAAGCTATTCCCCCCGCAAGATGATGACCTGTCATACAGGAGCTATAACATTTTTCTCATGCACAACATGGCGGGGGTCCGAACCCGGTACGTACTGGACCTTGACATGGATAACGAACCCTCGCTAGGCGGTTTACCTGGCCTTTCCAAGCTTGGCACGGCCCTGCGCCTGTTAAAGGACCTGGAGACAGCTGACAGGGAGCAAAGCGGTGGACTGGCAAATGCACGATTTCGACCCGTTTCCCATCTCGCCGCCCACGCGGTCCCGGGCAGTGTCGTTGCACCGAAATGGCTCAGGGTAAGTGTGGAGAAAGACACTCCCAGGGTCTCGATGGACGATTTCAGGGATGAACTTCGCCTGGGCAATTACCCGGGGCACAAACTGGTTTGGTTAATCGAAGCTGCGAAGGCCGATGACAGGGGAAAAGCCGGCGCAAAATGGCAGGAAATTGGTCAGCTTGAATTTACTGACTCGGTAACCTCTTCCGCCTGTGACCGCAGGCTGCATTTCAAACATCCTGCGCTAAAGAAATAAAAAACCCCGGCCGAAGCCGGGGTGTGCTGTTGCCTGGTTAAAAAACCTGGCGGGGGTCAAACAATAGTAGTACTTACTATGAGTGAGCCTGGAAGGGATGGTCAGCTTCTTTCCTCTTGCTCAGTACTTCAGAAGCTTTTGGCTCACCAGCTACAGCCCTCTTGATAGACAGCTTCACTGCTTCGTAATTGTAGTCCTGGATTTTGGCATCATCTTCAGCCAGCCAGTGAATAAATACACCCACTGAAATGAAAATGTCATCAGCCTCATCTGCCGGGATTACACCTTCTTCCACGCAATCCATTACGGCCATTGATACGGCTCGCTGGGCCGGTCCAAACATCTGAACAGCCTGGGTTGCGCCTTTTATGGTCACCTTGTTGAACATAATGGTGTTCGGCTTGCAGGCAAGGTTTGGTGACACAACCGCCAGCAGTGTGCTGAAACCATCTTTGTTATTTGTAATAGCATTACAGAACGCCGTTTCAGCTGCGCTACCACGGGGCCCCATAATCAGGTCAATATGAGCGACTTCGTTTCCATCACCCACAAGTGCCTCACCGACTAGTACTTTGTCTACGACTGCCATTTTTTAATCTCCTCCAGTTACGAAAAATATATTTTATAAAACTACTATTCCTTGCCATGAAACCAATTGCCAGGAACAGCCCCTAAAGTTGCATGTCCACAGAGCATCTCTCTGAAGATTTGCGAAATATCTTGTATTCAATCCGCAACCCAGCATCGATACTGAGTGTTTCTATGCCCGGTCGCCGGAAGCATTTATCCCGCGAATGAGCAAACAAGCCGCCGTTAAATCGGCGCTGGTCCCCGGATTGAGATTTGAATCTTTTAATTCCCTGTCAAATTCCAGCAGCAGCGACTTTGCGCCTGCCGGATTCTTATATTTTGTATACTGCTCCAGGACAGTTTCTGCTCTGCCCTGTACTTCCCTGGCGACCGCTTCGCCAGATTTCCGCCAGATGTGACTGTCCGGATAGGCCGCCATCAAAGACAGGTAGCAGGCCACGGTCCCCCATTCTACACTATTCCAGCGATTAGCAAACTCATCGAGACACATAATCCCCGGCTCATATACGTCGGCGAACCCGGATACGTACTGACGCGCCACCATGTCAAAGCCTGCTGACTGCTCCATTGCCTCTAACAGCTTGATATCCGGGGAAAATCTAACATCATTATCCTCGATTTCCCCGAGGCCACCGGGATTGGCCAGGTATATTGCCCTGTAAACATCTTCGGTGTCCTGCCGCCCCAGCTGTTGTAACGTAATGCTAATACTACTTCTTAAACTATCAACCTTATTCATTGATTCATATGCTTTTATTACTGGTGAAAAAAGTAAAAGCATACCCAGGTTTGTATTGCAGCCAACAGACTCCATGGTCACTTCCACGCTGCGCAGGATCCGTTTACCCGGCCCCAGGCCGCGGTCACACAAAATGGGTGTCACCAGCCTGGCACTGGTGCTGAAGTCATCGTAGCTCATCCCGTGCCCAGCGGCGTACTTGCTTACATTGCCTGGCTTCAGGGCATTGATTTCAGCCAGGAAACTTTCCAGTACAAGCTCTTCAATCAAGGAAAACCGGGCTCCGGGGTCAACATCAGGGCGTTTTGAACAGCGACCAGGCCTCAGGAGAAGGACTGGTTTAGCAGCTCGAGGTCGACTTTTCCGGCATGAAACGTCCTGCCGCTCTTGAGGGAAGTAACCGCTACCCTGGCGGGACTGAAGAGCATCGGATCAATCTTGTAAAAATCATACTCGACAGCCTTGAAAATATCCCCAAATGGGCGCCCGTAGTCTTTTGATGCACTGCTCGGTAATTTGCCTGCCAGGTCTTCCGCGCTGTCGTCGTCAGCATCCACATACAGGTGTACCTGCCCGGCAAACAGTATTGCGTCGTTGGTCCGGCTCATGGCCTTGAGAAAATCCGGCGAAGGCGGGCAGACTGGCGCCGTACCCGAGCCATCTACAATGTGGTGCAGCTCAAAGCCCAGGGCGTGCGCCTTGTGTAGCGCCGTTTCAAGTACCCTGGCAACTATCTGCACCGCACCCGCCAGGCTGGATGTGGGTGTAAGAATAAGCGTGATATCACTCGCAGCCAGTGAACATCGCTCAGCAATGTAATCTGCAATCTCAAGCGGTGGCTGTTTATCAACCTCGATCACCAGCGTTGCCCTGTCACTGGTATCACGGTAGGCCAGTTCATCAAACAATTCTTCCTTGCTGCCAATCGCGCGAGCCGGCCCGGAACCCAGGGCATTGAAGGCGCCTTTACCCTCTCCGTGGGAAAGACTCCATCCTGCATACTGGCTTGCCAGGCAGGCTATCACCGGGTTACTTGAACATACGTCTACGTTCAGTCCCCAGGGTTCATTCTCATTGCCTGAACGAAGTGCAACGCTGCCCAGTCCGCCCATGCAAATTTCCGCAATGAGACGCCCGGCTTCCAGCCCTCCCCTGGCATTAATACCGGCATCAATGACCGTGGCTCCGTTCTCAAGTGTTGACACCTCTACCCGGTATTCCTGTGCTGAGGCAAGCAGATGCTGAACCAGTTCCTCGCTTACTGCGTTAATTCTTGGCTGATAGTTGTTCATGTTTTTACGTTTCGTCTTGATAAATGTTGATTGCCTGGCAGGCCTGCTTCGCGTCTCAGGCGCCTTTTGCCAATTCCCTCGCAAGGGCAAATGCCTGTACATGGTCGAGGTAGACGGGCTTGTCGGTGTCCTTCATCTGCTGGAACAGGCCGCGGTGAACGCGGTACTTCAGGTCGCCGATTGCCAGCGCGCCGATAGCCCTGGCGTTCACCGGAGAGTTCTCCAGCACCACGCCGTAATCATTCACCTCCACACCTTCGATGCCAGCCGGGGGGACTGCATTAACATCTGCAGCCATGAGTAATGATTTTGCCATACTGATCTGTGACCTGGAGAGCACGCGGATGCCGGCTTTTGCAGTGCTGATAATCACATTGGTACCTGGCAGGTACTCGTTAATATCATCTTCCGTACCACTGCCTACACCGCGCATATTGACACCGAAACGACCGTTGTACTCACGCGCCAGCCGTTGCGCCACCTCTGAACCACGGTGGCTTGTCAACATCACCTCGGCGCCGGCGTCGGAAGCAAGAATACCCGCACAAATCCCGACCGGGCCTGTGCCGCCAAAAATATGGACTTTCTTACCCTCAAGCTTCTCCTGGAAATGTTGCTGCAGGTTTTGCTCAACCGCCGCAACCAGCGCAGCTGCTGTGGTGATGGCGCCGCTGGGATCGGCAAACACCGATACCTCGAAAGGCGGTACCATGGCACTTTGCGCCTGCTGCAGCATTTCAATTGCCAGTCCAAACTCCCTGCCGCCTATAAAGATACCCGTACGCGCCACACCCGTGGCACCGCGGGAAAAAATAGTGTCCTGGGTAAGGGCGTGGATTTCCTCCACGGTCACGTTACTGTAGGGTACAACTCCATCAAAATCGGCCTCGTAGGCCATATTGACATCAAAGGGGCTGACGTTCTTTGTAGGGTTAAATATATGCAGTAAATAGGGGTCCTTCATAGTTTATGTATACTCTGAAATATTATCTCTAAATAATTGTATTTAATTGTTTTTATTTGCCTTCGCCGTCAGGTTGCTGTTTGCGCTGACGTCTTCAACCCTGGCTCCCGTATTCCTGGCGCGGCAAATTATCATCTCCACCGGGTTGTGCGATGTGAGCTGGGACCTGGTCTGTTTCAAGGCCTGGTAAGCCTCAGTTTCACTGTCGAACAGGGCAAAGCCAGTCGGTCCCCAGGAGCTTTGACCGACGCCCAGCGCACCTTCATGCTGTAGTCGTCTGACCACATCTTCCACGGCCCTGCTTGAGAACACCCCGGCCTGTGCCGGGGCGAAGTATTCCCCCATTCTTTGCTGAATGACGCTGACAGCTGCGCCAAAAGCCTCGCAGTTGTTCTCCACCAGCGCGGGTAAAGCCTTGACCAGTAGCAGGCGACAAAGCTCGCCGGAGACGGATTCCTCCATTTTCCCGAGCCTGTCAAAGGCCTGCAGTTCCTGCTGCCCGTGCACACCCTTTTTCCCCTTATCCAGGACCAGAACAAAGCGCCAGTTACCCGGGAAGTGCAGCCTGCTTATGACAGGAGGTACCTCGGTGTCAGCGCTCCTGCCCCCGTCCACCACCAGCCCACCATGGCGAAACGTGGCAATACCAATCCCGGAGCGATGTCCCCGGCTCAGCAAGGCAGCGATTTTTTCGATTTCAAGACCGGTTTTGAATAATGCATTGATTGCCATGCCTGTTGCCAGCGCCATTTGCGTGCCGGATCCAAGTCCTGCGTGACCTGGTATTGCCTGCTGCACGTCTATCTTGATGGCCTTGCGAATATTCAGCTGGGCTAGTACCCGCTCTGCATAGGCCAGCGCCCGTTCAGAACCGGGGCCGCTGGCGCTCATTTCCTCCGCTTCACAGACCTCGATCTCGGTCGCAATTTCTTCCAGCGAAACACCAACACTGCCAAAGAGCCGGTCCAGTCGACGGACAAGCAAGCAGAGTTACTGACGACGCCTAAGTCCGAAACCCAATCCTCGCCCCAATCGACGACACAGACTACAGAGACCACATCCAC
>CAZXDV010000072.1:0-10573 GCA_964639535.1 uncultured Enterobacteriaceae bacterium
AAGGGCGGTGAGAAATTCACTCCACATGGCTAGTGTCTGACTGCATCATTGGCTCAGGTCGAGGTGGCCCGCGGTCAACCAGGAACCCTGGTTCAGACGCTGGCGCCGCTGGTCAAGGCCTGGTCTATTTTCCCCGGGACTGGTTGAAGTACTTGAAAAATTCAGAATCAGGCTTTAGCAACAAGACGTCATTACCACGCTGGAAAACGTTCTTGTAGGCATTCAGGCTGCGATACATGGCGTAGAATTCCTCGTCACGCCCAAAGGCTGCGGCGTAGATTTCCGTGGCCTGCGCGTCACCTTCACCCCTGATGGTCTCTGCATCCCGGTAAGCCTCGGCAAGTATCACCTCGCGATCCCTGTCCGCTTTTGCCTGGATTCTTTCCGCGGCTTCCTCACCACGGGCTCGAAAGTCCTTGGCCACGCGAAGTCGCTCGGCACGCATTCGTTCGTATACCGAGTGACTGACTTCTTCGGGCAGATCGATTCGCTTGGTCTGTACGTCTTTAATAGTGATGCCCAGCTCCTCCGGAAATCGCTCGGTTTCGGACTGGACGATATCAAAAATCTCACCTCGCTCACTGGCAACCACTTCCTGCACGGTTCGCTTACCAAACTCGTCTCGAAGCGCGGTATTTATCCTTTGCCCGAGGAGCGTATTGGCGTAGTTGAAATCACCGCCACGGGTTGCGGTGTAGAACTTTTCAACGTTAGTGATTTTCCACTTTGCATAGTAGTCAACGATCACGTCCTTCTTCTCAACGGTAATAAACCTTTGAGGATCCTGGTCAACGTTAAGCAATTTTGTGGGAAACTTCTTCGCGGTATCCATGAACGGCCACATGAAATGCAGACCTGGCTCATTATCAGTGCGATGCACTTCCTTGAAGCGGAATACAATCGCCTGTTCCCATTGCTGGACCCTGAACACCGAAAACGACCCAAGGATCGCTGCTACTAGTAATGCGACGATAATCCTGGCTAGCATATTATCTGCCCTCCCTTAAGCGAGAAGTGGCCCTGTCCCGCATATTTTGAAGTGACTGTGCGGCCGGATTGTCCGGCTTGAATTCGCGCGGAATGATGTCACTCAAACTACTTCCACTGCCACCGCGATTCTTCAGCAGCTGGTCTATTGGCAGGTACATGAGACTGTTTGACCCTTCGGAATCAATTAAAATCTTGTTCGTATCAGTAAACACCGACTCCAGGGAATCGAGGTACAGGCGTTCACGGGTGATCGCCGGGGCCCGCTGGTACTCTGTCAGGAGCTGCACAAAACGGGAAGCTTCACCCTCTGCCTTGGCAATCACCTTGGTCTTGTAAGCGTTGGCTTCCTCTCTCAGTCGCGCTGCTGCACCACGGGCGCGGGGAATAATTTCATTTCGATATGCCTCGGCTTCGTTAACGATACGTTGCTCGTCCTCTCGCGCCTTGATGGCATCATCAAACGCCGCTTTCACCTGGTCCGGTGGCTTGGCCGGCTGCATTTCAACGGTAACAATCAGTATCCCGACCTCGTAACGATCCAGGATGCCCTGCATGACCGCTTTCTGGTCCTGGGCAATTTGTCCACGACCCTCGGTCAGGACAAAGTCCAGCTTGTTGGTACCAATAACGCGACGCACCGCACTTTCTGCTACCTGGCGCAGGGTGGCGGTGGGGGAATTAACATTAAAAATGTAGTTGGCCGGATCGCTGATTTGCCATTGCACTGCTACTTCAACGTCAACAATGTTTTCGTCCTGCGTGAGCATCGTCGCCTTGTGGGTAAGCGTACGCACCTGGCCAACATTGATTCGAACAACATTTTCCACTGGCCTTGGAAATCGAATATTCGCACCGGGTTGCAGCGTGGTCACGTACTCACCAAACCTGAGCACCACGCCTCTCTCCTGTTCATCAATAGCATGGAACATGTCATAGCCCAGCCATACCAGCAGTAACGCCAGGATGATGACAAAATTGAGAAATGATGGGCTGCCACCGACTTTGCCGGGCTTGTTTCCAAACATACCGCCAAAACCGCGCTGCATTTTCTTTACGATCTCATCCAGGTCAGGTGGCCCTTCGCCATTTCCACGATTACCCCAGGGATCTTTACCCTTGTTACCACCGGGTGGTTCGTTCCAGCCCATTCAAACTACTCCCATCTCATTGATATTAGATATAATAAACAGGACATTAGCCGCATTTATTCGCGTCGCTGCAAGTCAGGCATAGTACCATAAAGCCAGCCTCGAATGACTAAACCAGGGGCCGCGCATCAGTGCCGCACTCACTAATTCGGCGCCTGCCTGACTATATGCTAGTTCAACAGCGCTTTTTCAAGCCCCTGTTCATGGCAAAGCCGCTGAAACACCACCGGGTCGAGGCTGACTTTCATCAACCAGCCCCCCGTTTCGCTGGGCTCATCTTCCCTGACATCACCCTGCTGGTAGAGACTGGCGCGAAGACGCCCCGCATTTGCCGGTATAAGCAGATCATGCAGCTGGTTGTCCTGCCACAGCATGTTTTCGATGCTGCTGAACAATAATTCAACACCCTCATTTTCCCGCGCCGATAACCACACCCGGTTTAATCCGTCCTTTGACAGTTCACCCCGGGCCTGCATGCCATCGATCCTGTCTATCTTGTTGTAGACGTGCAGCTGGGGTACGGCGTCGGCACCGATTTCCTCGATAACTTCATTGACCTGCTGGATTCTCTGGTGACGTTGTTCATCACTGGCATCAATGACATGCAGCAGCAGGTCAGCCTCGCGTACTTCCTCCAGCGTGGCGTGAAATGATTCGATGAGATCATGGGGGATGTGGCGAATAAAGCCAACCGTGTCTCCGAGTATGGCCTGTTTGCCCGGCGCAACCTGGATTTTTCTGAGCGTGGTATCAAGGGTCGCGAACAACCTGTCTGCGGCCAGCACATCGACACCGGTCAGGCGCGAGAACAGCGTCGATTTCCCGGCGTTGGTATATCCAACCAGGGAAATAACCGGTGTATCGTTACTCCTGCGTAAACGCCGCCCCTGCGAACGCTGACTTTTCACCCTGGCTAGACGCGCATTGATGGCCTTGATTCGATGACCAATCAGGCGACGGTCGGTTTCAAGCTGGGTTTCACCCGGGCCACGCAGCCCGATACCACCCTTTTGTCGTTCAAGATGAGACCAGCCTCTGACCAGGCGCGTGGAAAGGTGCTGCAGCTGCGCCAGTTCCACCTGCAATTTACCCTCGTAGCTTCTTGCCCGTTGCGCAAAAATATCAAGTATCAGGCCGATACGATCAAGCACACGACAGGACAGGAACTTTTCAATATTCCTTTCCTGCCCGGGACTCAGTTCATGATTGAAAATAACCAGGTCGGCGCCGGTATCAGAAACAAGCTGTTGCACCTCTTCGAGTTTACCGCTGCCGATAAAGTAACGGGCGTCGGGTGTTGAACGGGTACCGGTCACCATGGACTCAGTGTCGATGCCAGCAGAGCTCACCAGCTCGGCAAACTCGTCGCGCTCTTCCTGGAACTGGGGGTTTCGAAAATCGATGTGTACTAGTATGGCGCGTGCGCCATGTTCAAGGCGGTCGTTCAAATTGTTAACCTGGCCCAGCGTGTACGACTTGCATCAGGATGAAGCGCCCTCTTCGTCGGTCCGTGGCATCTTGACGTTTCGTGAGGGGACAATCGTCGATATGGCATGCTTGTACACAAGCTGGCTGACAGAGTTTTTAAGGAGCACGACAAACTGGTCAAACGACTCTACCTGTCCCTGCAACTTGATTCCATTAACAAGAAATATCGAAACCGGTACTCTCTCTTTTCGTAAAGCATTGAGGAAAGGATCCTGCAATGTATGACCTTTACTCATATCTCATCTCCTTCTTATTCTATCTTGTAATTCTTATGTAATTTTAGGCAATCCCGCCTGGTATCCTTTTAAAGTATATTACATTGTCTATGACAATATGGGGTCAGTCTCAAGAAAATCACCTATTTCCCTCGAAAAATCCTGTTTCGCAGAGTCGAACCAGCGCGTATTGGCCTCGGAGCGTAGCCAAGTAAGCTGCCGCTTGGCCAATTGCCGCGTCGCCACCACTGCCCGGTAGCGCATTTCAGCCTCGTCGATGTCTCCGTCCAGGTACTGCCAGGCCTGGCGGTATCCCACTACGCGCATAGAGGGTAAATCCGCTGCAAGGTCACCCCTTTGGTACAATCCTTTGACCTCGGTTAACAGGCCAAATTCCATCATTTTTTGAAATCGCTGCTCTATTCGCTGGTGCAGAACCTCCCTTTTGTCCGGACAAATAACCAGTTTTATCGATTCGAACGGCATGGGACGGCTTGTCTCATCGAAAAACGAGGACAGAGTCCTGCCACTGACGCGAAAAACTTCCAGGGCGCGCTGGATCCGCTGTGGGTCATTGGGATGAATACGCCGTGCTGATTCGGGGTCCACGTTTGCCAGTTCATCATGCAGGGCCTGCAAACCACGCTGCCCGGCCTCTTCGATCAATGTCTTCCTGGTCTCCTCGTGCGCCGGAGGCAGCTCGGCTATGCCCTGCTCAAGTGCTCGAAAGTACAGACCGGTACCGCCCACGAGTAACGGAATTTTTCCCTGCTCATGGATCTCATCAATGGCGAGAAGCGCGTCCTCGCGAAAATTACCCGCCGAGTAAGACTCCGTGGGTTCGCAAATATCGATGAGCCTGTGGGGATAGCGCGCAAGTACATCTCTGCCCGGCTTCGCTGTTCCGATATCAAGACCACGATAGACCATGGCAGAGTCGACGCTGATAATTTCAAAGGGGAAGCGCTCACAGAGTTGCAGGGCGGCATCAGTTTTACCGCTCGCCGTGGGTCCCATGAGAAAGACTACCGGCTTACTTTTCACGGGTCCTCCCGGGAATCCTGCAATATTTTCCTGAGGCTGGACGCGTCCATGGAATACCAGAGCGGTGGGTGTTGCGCCGCGCTGCTATTCGGCACAGAGGCTTCCAGTTGCTTTAACAGTGTGCGTACTTCAGCCCCGGCAGGATTATCCACGGATGGTATTTGAATATGCTCAAGCATGACGTTTTCAAAGTCTGCGCGAACTTGTTTTTCAGGCCGGGTGCTTATTTCAACATCAAGCATGGCGTTAACGAGTGAAGCGATGTCAGCATCTTCAAGAAGTTGTGGAATAGCGCGAACACGGCAGGATCCCGGGCCATTGAAAACCAGGTCAAGCGAGTAATGCGATAGCAACGAGGCATACTTTTCAAAATCTGCTTCGGCAAGCGCCCTGGTTGCTATGTTTACCGGGACCAGCAGGGGTCGGGCTATGAGTTTTTCACGTTTTCCCAGGCGCTCACTTGCAAGGAAACGCTTTACTTCGAGAAGATTGATTAGCAACAGGCTTTCATTTCGAATACAGACGAGGATATCTTTCTCAATACAGGCGATTATCCTGCCCCATGTGCCTGGACCCGGGCTTCCCGCGAGGATTGCCCGGGTGCTGGTAGTTGATAAGGAGCGATTAATATCCCTGCCCTTTCTGCCCCAGTTGCCTGTTTCAGCGTCATCCCTCACCATGCTTTCCTGTTCCAGCGAAGTATCGTCCGGTGACAGGTCGATGCCCGGCCCCTGCCTGCGCAACTCTCCATGTACCGCAGCATAGACAAAGTCGTGCACATCACGGGCTCGTCGAAATCGCACTTCGTGCTTTGCAGGATGCACATTGACATCAACCGCGGTGCTATCCATCTCGAGATAAAGCACATAGGACGGAAAACGTCCCGGCAGTAGGCGCTCTTCACAGGCCAGCCTGATCGCGTGTGCCAGTCGACGATCATAGATTACGCGCCTGTTCAGGTAGAGATATTGCCGGTCCGTGCTGCTTCGCGACAGCTGCCCGAGACCGAGCCAGCCCCAAAGGCGCATGCCATCAGCGCTGCTATCTATTTCAATGGCATTGTCTGAAAAACTCCTGCCCATCACCGGCGAAATACGCTGCGCCGGGTTTTCCAGGCCTCCTCGACAGCTGAGCAGCTGCCGCTTGTTATGACGCACCTCGAGGTTAAAATCAAAGCGACTCAAGGCCAGGCGCCTGGCGATTTCCTGGATATGCAAGAGCTCGGTCCTCTCGCTCTTGAGGTATTTTTTGCGGGCTGGAAGACGATGAAAAAGTGCAGACACTTCAACCGTGGTACCCACCGGGTGAGCGGCTGGCGCTATCCGCAGTGAACCGTCTGCATTACTACTGGCCCGGCGAGCTTCACTTTCGCCGGCAATACGGGACACGATAACCGTGTCAGAAACAGATGAGATACTTGGCAGGGCCTCTCCCCTGAATCCCAGGCTGTTGATGGATTCAAGCTCGGCCTGCTGTTGCAACTTGGCGGTGGCGTGGCGCTGTAATGCCAGTGCCATGTCGTCGGGATGAATTCCGTGGCCATTGTCACTGACTCGAATCAGCGTGGTGCCTGCATTCTCGATATCCATAGTGATTCGCGTGGCATCAGCATCAAGGGCGTTTTCCAGCAATTCCTTGACGATGGATGCAGGTCGTTCCACCACTTCACCGGCAGCGATCTGGTTGGCCAGCATCGCTGACATGGTTTTTATTCTCGGGATCCGGACACCCTGGCTCATGGAGCGATAGGTTAGCTCCTAAGCCGTGTTATTACGAGGGGCTCGATTAATTTACCAGTGAGGGGATGGTAAGAACCTGGCCTATGCGAATGCGGTCACTTTTAAGATTGTTAACGCTTTTCAGGCTACTCAGGCTGACCTTGTAGTGCTGGGCGATAAGCGAAAGTGTGTCGCCCCGGGTAATGATGTGCCTGCGCGAGGCGAGGATGGTGCCCTCGGGCGCATGCTCCATGAAGTAACCCTTGAGACCGTTCCTGATTGCCATGGCCAGCTTTCTTCGATGATTGGCATCGCGCAGCTTTTTCTCCTCCGCGGGATTGGAAATGTAGGCGGTCTCTATGAGGATTGACGGGATGTCCGGTGATTTCAATACCGCGAAGGCGGCGGCTTCAACATTTCGCTTATGTACCTTGCCGACTTTCTTTAAACCACCCAGTACGCGATCGGCAACGTCAATACTTGCTTCAAGGCTGGCGGTCTGGGAAAGATCCAGCAACACTGAAACCAGCACGTCTTCCTTGTCATCCAGCTTTACACCACCTATCAGGTCCGAGGCGTTTTCCTGTTCTGCCAGCCAGCGCGCGTGCTCACTACTGGCACCACGCTGGGACAGCACGTAAACCGACGAGCCATGCACCCGTGGATCGCGAAAAGCATCTGCATGCAGTGACACAAAAAGATCTGCCTTGTGCTTCCTTGCCTCGCTGATACGCTTGCGAAGACGCAGAAAATAATCTCCTTTCCTTGTGAGGACCGCCTTGATTCCGCGTTCCTCGTTGAGCAATCTTACAAGTTCCTTTGCCAGTGGCAGGACGACATCTTTTTCATAAGTACCGGCGGGCCCCCTGGCGCCCGGGTCTTCGCCACCGTGCCCGGCGTCCACTGCTATCACCACGTCGCGCAGGCTGCCAGTGCCGGTATTTTCTTCCACCTCGCGCAGGGGTGAAAAACTTTCCTCGGCTTCCTTGTTATACAGGTCAATAACCAGGCGGTGACCGTAACGCTTGTTGGGTTCCAGTTGAAAACTGTTTGCCGTGGCGAATTTCTTGAGGTCCAGCACCAGGCGCAAGTTTGATTCGTCTCTCTGGGCACTGCGAATTCTCTGCAGGTACTTGTCCGCGCTCACCGGTTGACTGAGTTCTGAGCTCATTTCCATATCGTCGATGTCGATGACGACGCGAAAAGGATCGTCGAGCATGTTTAGCTGGTAGGTGACCGTCTTCGATACATCGAGTACGACACGGGTGCTGTCGGGTGCTGCCCAGATACGAACATTCTCAACACGAGCGGGAGCCGCCTGTAAGGAGGCAGCAGCAAAAACAAGCAGGGCGCTGAGAAGTAAACGCATGATTTACCAAGAAAATAAAAAATTTTGCTGTACTATACTGCTGTTAAGCAAATAATTTCAATATTTTATTAGGTTAATATCCTAATCCGTTGTTTTATATGGATTAAGTATAGTTACTAATATTTTAAAGGCAAGGGTCTACGGGCAAAAATAAAACGCCAGGGGCAAGGGTGCCGCCGGGGGGGGGGCTAGCGCGGTATGAGGCTGAGCAGCTCGCTGGCAGGACCGCTATTGGCTAGCAGTGAAAGGTTTCGCCCCTGCGAGCGGATGTCGATTTGAACCAGCAGGTCCGGCTCCTGCAGCAGTGACGCTGCTTTTTCAGGCCACTCCAGCAGGATAATGGAACTGTCCTGCAGGTAATCCTGGAAACCGATGTGTATCAGCTCCTCTTCGTCTTCCATGCGGTAGAGATCAAAGTGAAAAATTGCTGTGCTGCCCAGTTCATAGGGTTCGACCAGCGTGTAGGTGGGACTTTTCACCTTGCCCTGGTATCCCCTGCCACGAAGAAAGCCACGCACCAGTGTCGTCTTTCCCGCACCCAGGTCACCTTCCAGGTAGATACGCTGGCCGGCAGGACAGTGTTCGCCGAGCAGCCGCCCAAGCTCCTCCATCTCTTCCGGCCCCGGCACCTCGAGGTGTAATTTTTCAGCCGGGGTTTGCAAGGCTGCGCAGCTCCTTCATCAAATCGGTGGCTATCATGCCACGTTCACCGGACACTGCGGCGCGGTCTGCAGCCGCGCTGTGCAAAACGACCCCCAGCCTGGCTGCTGTGGGCAGATCCTTACCCTGGGCTATCATCGCGGCGATAACGCCACTGAGCACATCACCCATGCCGCCACTGGCCATACCGGGATTGCCGGCGTCACAGACACTGATCAAGGCTTGCTCATCCATGACCAGGCTACCGCTGCCTTTTAATACGCAGACACCGCCGTAGCGTTGCTGGAGTTCAACGACAGCCTGGAATCGGTCCTGCTGGATGTCTGCCACGCTGCAACCCAGCAGGCGCGCGGCTTCACCCGGATGGGGAGTGATAATTCGCTGCCGCGCCGGGACCGGTTCCTGCGCAAGCAGGTTAAGGCCATCGGCGTCAATAAGGATGGGAATATCAAGTTCAAGCACGCGGGCAAAAAGATCCATGGCCCAGGCGGACTGGCCCAGGCCGGGGCCGATAACCACCACGTCAACAGTGCCAGTAAGCCCTTCAAGATCCCTTGCAGACGCCAGCGCACGCGTCATCAACTCCGGTCGTGCCAGGGGAATAGCTAGACAGTGTTCTTCGCGTGAGGCCACGGTGACAAGCCCGGCGCCGCTCCTCAGCGCAGCTTCTCCCGCCATGCGCACGGCACCGGCGTAACCATAGTCGCCGCCGATCACCAGCACGTGGCCGCAGTCACCCTTGTGAAAGTTGGCCGGACGGGGACGCAGCATAGTCGCCAGGTAATGTTCATCGATTCTCTCGCAGCTCGGCGCTACTTTCTCAAAAACGCTGGCGGGCACATCAAGCCCGTCAAAATACACGGCGCCACTCTGCGCAGGTCCACTACCGCTAAACAGCCCCCGCTTCAGGCCGATGAATGTGATCGTGACATCGGCAGTGACGGCGACGTTCATGCAGCTACCGCTATCCGCATGAAGCCCGGAAGGGATATCAATGGAAAGCACATGGGCTGCGTGTTGATTAATATCTAGAATCAGCTCCTGCCATTCCTGGTCAAGCTGGCGGTCAAGGCCGGTGCCCAGCAGTGCATCCACGACCACGTCGGCGGCATCCAGCTTTTCTGACTGGTAGGGTTCTATGACCAGGCCCGACTGCTCCGCCTCCAGCCTCGCCGTGAGCGCATCGCCTTTTTGCTGCTCCAGGTCGCCATGATGAAGAAGGTGAACCTGTTTGCCGGCCTCTTTTGCCAGTTTTGCCAGCACGTAGCCATCACCACCGTTGTTACCATTGCCACAAACGACTGTGACCGTGGCAGACTTCGGCCAACGCTCTTCGAGCAGCCTGAACGCTGCTTCACCGGCGCGCTTCATCAGGTCAATGCCGGGGATGCCCGCTTCTTCAATGGCGATGCGGTCGAGTTCCCTGGTCCCGGCAGCGGTGTAAAGAGTTTGAGGAAGTAGCTCGACTGTCGTGGTCACCGGTAATGCTCAGATGTTGAAGTACTTTGCCCGGTAGTGTTGCATCTCTTCGATAGAATCGTGGATGTCGTCCAGGGCCAGGTGACCCGAGTTTTTGCGAAACTGGTCTTCTCCCGTGGTCCAGCGTTTCACCAGTTCCTTCACCGTTGAGACATCCAGGTTGCGATAGTGAAAATACTTTTCCAGCCTGGGCATTTGCCGATGCAGGAAGCGACGATCCTGGCAAATACTGTTACCACACATGGGAGATGTGTTTTCAGGTACATATCCCTCGAGAAATTCCAGGGTCATGCGCTCGGCATCTTCCACGCTGTATTCGCTTGCGCGGACACGCTCAAGCAAGCCGGACTTGCCATGCTGGGTGGTATTCCACTCATCCATACCCTCCAGGATAGACTCCTCCTGGTAGATCGCGACAACCGGTCCGTCCGTTATCGGGTTCAGCTGCTTGTCGGTTATCAC
>CAZXDV010000072.1:10673-12193 GCA_964639535.1 uncultured Enterobacteriaceae bacterium
GATCACCTATTCTGCGGGGCATAGGGGGAATATTCCTGATAATATCCTGTCTAACAAATGCAATTGAGACTGATTAACCTGGATTTTTTTTGCTGTTATGAACACATTTTCTATTATTTTTCTTGCAACCCTGGTTGCCGGGTTTGCGCTTGAATGGTTACTCACACAGCGCCACATAGCCCATGTCGGCAAGCATCGTGAGAAAGTGCCGGAGGCCTTTAGTGAAGCCATCCCCCTTGAGGATCACCAGAAGGCGGCTGACTACACCCGTGCCAAGGGTAAAACAAGCCAGGGAGAACTGTTCCTGGCCACCCTGGTGCTGGTTGCCTGGACGCTCGGCGGTGGACTGGAATTCCTCGACCAGGCGTGGCGCGGGCTGGGATTTTCAGAGTTACTTACCGGCGTTGGATTTATATTCAGCGTGGTGCTGATCGGTAGCGTTATTGATTTGCCATTTTCCATTTACCGTACTTTCAAGCTTGAGCAGGATTTTGGCTTTAACAACACCACTGTAAAAACCTTCGTCAGCGACCTGGTCAAGAACACGGTGCTGATGGCCTTGATCGGTTTGCCCCTGCTGGCATTGATTCTCTGGATAATGCAGGGTGCAGGAGAACTCTGGTGGCTTTATGTCTGGATGACCTGGTTTGGTTTCAGCATGTTCATGATGTGGGCCTACCCGGCGTTTATCGCACCCTTGTTTAACGAGTTTCGTCCGCTTGAAGATGGAGAGCTGAAGACGAGAATCGTGAGCCTGCTTGAGCGCAACGGTTTTACCAGCCAGGGCATTTTTGTCATGGATGGTTCTTCCCGTTCCTCACACGGCAATGCCTACTTCACCGGTCTTGGCGCCAACAAGCGCATCGTGTTCTTTGATACGCTGATTGATGACCTTGATGCCGATGAAGTGGAAGCCGTGCTGGCCCACGAGCTTGGTCACTTTAAATGTAATCACATCAAGAAACGCATCGTTATGCTTGGTGTTATTTTCCTGCTTGGGTTTGCCCTGCTTGGCTGGCTGATTAAAAGCCCCTGGTTTTATTTCGGGCTGGGTGTCAGCAACCCTTCTGATTACATGGCGTTGACCCTGTTTGTGCTGGTCTCACCGGTATTCACGCAGTTCCTGCAACCGCTGTTTTCGCAAATGTCGCGAAAACAGGAATTCGAGGCCGACGATTTTGCCGCTGCCCAGGCCAGGCCTGCGTTCCTGATCCAGGCGCTGGTGAAACTCTACCGGGAAAATGCCAATACGTTAACGCCGGACCCACTGTACTCGGCTTTTCATGATTCCCATCCTCCGGCACCGATTCGAATATCCCACCTGTCGGCAAAGACTGCCTGATATTGAAATACGATTGCCGTGGTAACCAGGGGCATGAGTAGCATGAAGCAAGTTAGAGTGGGCCTGGCAATGCTGATGCTGGCAGGCCCTTTTTCCTCCACCGTGCAGGCAGCCGATACCCAGCGAGGTAAAGAACTACACCAGCAGCACTGCCGGCAATGTCACCAGCAAGAGGTTT
>CAZXDV010000073.1:0-12184 GCA_964639535.1 uncultured Enterobacteriaceae bacterium
AAAGCCGAAATGCAGCCTTGCAGGAGCGCTCACTTTGATTTTTTTTCTACTCTCTCCCGACATAGCCAGATTCCAACATAAGTTTTTATAAGGATTATTTATCGTTTTTTTGAGCTTAACATTTGGTCCTTCAAGCTATCGCCTAAAGTCTGCAAAAGTTAATTGACCAATATAAGCGAAAATGATACTTAGTTATTTGGGTTTAAACGATTGAAGGCGCAGGCTTTATCAGTGCCCATCATACAAAAAATTGTCATGACAAACTATGCTGCGCTGCAACGGAGACACCCATGCCTGAAACCATGCTTCTGATCCCTGGACGCTCCAACAAACAGGGCACTTCTCTCAACAAGGGAAAGTTGAAAGAAGAGTATCTTGAAGTTACCTCCACTATTGAAATGAATCCTGCCGATATGGAAAAAATGGGCTTGCAGAATGGCGACCAGATCAGGCTCAGCAATCCCGTCGGGGAATTCGTTGCCACTTGCACCAGTACCAAGAAACCAGACGACCTGCCTCCTGGCATGATGTTCATAGCCTACGGACCATCTTCCAGCAAGCTGATGGAAAGCGATACCGGTGGCAGCGGCATGCCCATTTCAAAAAACCTCGTCGTCGAAGTAGAGAAAGTCGCTGCCTGATTAATATTGAGAAAATCACGGGTATTCAAAGAATGAGTGAAAACATAAAGACGGTTGAAAACGCCACCTGCACGTTTTGTGGCTGTGTCTGCGATGACATGCACCTGACGGTAGACATGGATACGAAGCAAATCACCAAGGCAAAAAATGCCTGTGTCCTGGGGCGGGCATGGTTTGCTGAACACACCATTGAAGATGCCCCGGTCGCAATGATTGATGGCAAGGAAGTCAGCGTCGAAGAGGCCATTGAAGAGGCTGCCCAGGTGCTTACCCAGGCGAGATTCCCGATTACCTACGGTCTTAGCGATACAACTTGCGAGGCACAAAAACAGGCTGTTGCCATCACCGACTATATACGCGGTAACATCGATACCACCACTTCTGTCTGTCATGGTCCATCCGGACTGGCATTCCAGGGTGTTGGTGAGAGTACGATGACCCTTGGAGAAATCAAGAACCGGGCTGACTTTATCATGTACTGGGGAGGTAACCCTGCAGAGTCACATCCACGTCATTTTTCCCGTTATACCGTGACGCCAAAAGGCATGTTCACCCCAAATGGTAAAAAAGACCGCACGGTTGTCATTGTAGATATCCGTAAAACCCCGAGCTCCCCTGTGGCTGATCATTTTTTACAGGTAAAACCGGGAAAGGATTTTGAGCTGGCCTGGGCCTTACGCGCACTCGTCAAGGGGCACCCCGTCGATCCATCCATCGAGGAAGAAACAGGCATTGCTCTTGAAGTCCTGCAGGAACTGGTAGAGAAGATGAAAAACTGCCGTTATGGCGTGCTGTTCCTTGGTATGGGACTGACCATGACGCGTGGACGGCACTTTAATTCAGGTGCCATCATGGCACTCGCCACCGATCTCAATGAATACACCCATTTTGTGGCAAAACCAGTACGTGGTCATGGCAATGTGACCGGGGCTGACAATGTGGTTTCCTGGCAAACCGGTTATCCATTTGGCGTCAATTTCAGTATGGGTTATCCCAGGTTTAACCCTGGTGAATTTACCACCGTCGATACCCTTTCCAGGGGTGAAGCCGATGCGGCCATGATTATCGCCAGCGATCCCGCTTCCAATTTTCCAAAAACAGCAATAGATCACCTGAAAAGTATCCCTGTAGTGTGCCTCGATACCAAGGAAACTCAAACGAGCCGCCTGGCACACGTCGCATTTCGAACCTCGACCTATGGGATTAATACCAGTGGGACCGTATATCGCATGGATGATGTACCAATCACACTTCGTCCGGCGTTTGACTCACCCTTCCCTTCAGATGAAGAGATATTGACACCCCTTAAGAAGCGCGTTCAGGAATTAATGGTAGAAAAAAATAACAGGATCAGGGCCGCAAGCTAAAACTTCAACATTTCGCTGGATAAGAATAAGTATATGAGCGCAGAAATTCGTATTGTCAACGGTACCGTTTATGACCCGGCCAACGATATCGATGGCCAGGTCAGGGACATCTGTATCAAGGATGGAAAAATTGTCGACAGTGTGAGTGACAAGGCTCAGAAGATAGACGCCGGAGGCATGGTAGTGATGCCCGGGGGTGTCGATATTCACTGCCACATAGCTGGACCAAAGGTCAATCTCGCCCGAAAACTTCAGCCCGAAGATCATCGTCACGATCCGCACCATGGAACAGCCAGTACCCGCTCAGGATCGGGAGGAACCGTGCCATCAACGTTTACCACGGGCTATCGATACGCAACCCTGGGCTACACCACCGCCATGGAAGCAGCAGTAACACCCATAGGCGCCAGGCACACCCTGGAGGAACTGCACGACACTCCCGTCATCGACAAGGGCTTTTACGTGATGCTGGGAAACAATATCTTTCTCAACCAGCTACTCAAGGAAGGTCGTAAGGAAGAGTTCAAGCAGGCCGTCGGGTGGTGGATAAATTCCACCAAGGCATATACCACCAAGCTGGTAAACCCGGGTGGAGACGAACCCTGGAAAGGCAAGCGTAATTCAAACGTGGCTAACATTGATGAAAAGCTGGACGCGACTGAGGTCAGTCCACGACAAATCATTGATGCCTTCATTGAAGTTGTAAATGAATTCGGATTGCCACATCCGCCTCACATCCATTGCAATAACCTTGGTCATAGCGGCAATTACCAGACCACCCTGGAGACAATGCGAACCGCGGGTGACAGGCGCGCCCACCTGGCCCACATCCAGTTTCATAGCTACGCCGGTGAACTTGGCAAGAATCCAACATCCGCGGCGAGAGAAATTGCAGAATACATTAACCAGCACCCAAATATATCCTGCGATGTTGGCCAGGTTATGTTTGGCAATGCGACGATCATGACAGCCGACGCACCACTGGCCTACATGCTCAGGGGCATCTCAAAAAATAAATGGGTGAATGCGGATACTGAATGTGAAAGTGGCTGCGGTATTGTCCCGTTCAATTACCAGGAAAACGTATACGTGCATGCGCTGCAGTGGGCAATCGGGCTGGAATTATTCCTGCTATCCGAGGACCCGTGGCGAATTGTCCTTTCTACCGACCACCCCAATGGTGGTTCTTTCATGAACTACCCGAAGCTGATCAAGCTGTTAATGGACAGTGCATTCAGGAAGGAGGAACTTGCCAGGGCCAACCAGAAGGCGGTAAATAAAACCCTGCTGCCTGATCTTGAAAGAGAATACACGCTCAACGAAATCGCTATTATTTCGCGAGCAGGTCCGGCCAGGTGCCTTGGCCTGAAGCACAAGGGGCACCTCGGCGTTGGCGCAGATGCAGACATCACCATATATGACGATCAGCAGGACAAGGAAGAAATGTTCAATGCACCGCGTTATGTAATCAAATCCGGTGTTGCGGTTATTTCCAACCACGAATTTTTCGAAGATTTTACAGGTCGCCTTCTTCACACCGCTCCCGAGTACGATGAAACAATTGTTGATTCCGTTAAACCGTTTTTCGAGGACTACTACTCGATTGAGTTTGATAATTACGCTGTGTCAGATAGTTATTTGCACGACCACGAAATAATTCCGATGCTCGACTAATTTGCTATTGGCTACCACAAGATGAAAATAAAAAGCACCAGCGTCGATGATACCTTTGCAGAAGCATTCAAAATGTATGCGGCCAGGCTAATCATTACAGCTGATACCAGGCAATGGGCGCTGTCTGCTGCAACATCAATGACCGGATTTGCCACCTCCGTTATTGGTTGCAAGTGTGAAGCAGGTATCGAAGCAGAAATTGCACCTGAAGACACACCGGATCGGCGTCCCGGGGTGAGCGTGCTGGTTTTTGCCATGGATGCCGCCGGTCTTGGCAAGAGACTGGTGGAACGAGTCGGTCAGTGCGTGATGACCTGCCCTACCACTGCATGTTTTGATGGTCTCGAAGGTGATGAGTCCGTGGTTGTCGGCGGGCAGCTGAGATATTTTGGCGATGGTCACCAGGTAAGCAAGAAACTGGGCACAAGAAGACACTGGCGAATTCCTGTCATGGACGGTGAGTTTCTTGTGGATGAGCGAATTACCGTGCAGCAAGCTGTCGGTGGTGGAAATATCATACTACTGGGCAAGGATTCAAAAACCACGCTTCGCGCTGCCAATGCGGCGACAAAGGCAATGAGAAATATCAGGGGTGTCATCCTTCCCTTTCCCGACGGAGTGGTACGAAGTGGCAGTAAAGTGGGCTCGCGATACAAGTCCCTCATGGCTTCGACTAATGAGAAATTCTGCCCGAGCCTGCGCGGGCTGGATGTAAAATCGGAACTGGACGAAGGAGTGAACTGCGTCCTGGAAATTGTCATCGATGGGCTTGATGAAAATGCAGTTAAGGATGCTATGCAGGCAGGAATGCTGGCTGCGGCAAAACCCGGCATAAAAAGGATCAGTGCCGGAAACTATGGTGGCAACCTTGGCCAGTATAATATCCAGCTGCATCCATTACTTGGGGGTGCCGCTTAATGAGCCTGACCCTGGAAATGCACACATCCCCGGATGTGCCACTGGAAGCCCACGTGCTCAGGCCCGATCACCTTGCCTCTTTAAGCCTGGCTGATATCGAGAAGCAAAAATTACATCACGGCAATAGTGTCCAGGCGCTCGCTGATTTTTTCAAAGTCAGCGGTTCTCCGTCCGATGAGCTACACCTGCAAGGTGACTTTTCCCTTGTGAAGCACATTGGTCATGGAATGCAAGGCGGTTCCCTTAATATAACTGGCAATGTCGGCGCCCATCTTGGTGCGGAGATGGCGGGTGGTTCGATCACGGTCAATGGCGATGTGGGCGACTGGCTTGCCCCCGAGATGATCGGTGGCTCGGTGACGGTTACCGGTAATGCCGGGCACATGGTAGGAAGTGCTTATCGGGGAAGCCCCCATGGCATCACCGGTGGAGAAATAATCATTCACGGTAGCGCCAGGAACGAAGTCGGACACGGTATGCGAAACGGCTTGATAGCCATTGGTGGGGGTTGTGGTGACTTTACCGGGGTCAACATGCTCGCCGGTTCCATATTCGTGCTTGGGGACGCCGGTATTCGCGCCGGCGCAGGCATGGTTCGCGGAAGTATAGTGTTCATGAACGAAGTGGATATGCTGCCGACCTTTTCTTACTCCTGTATTTACCAGCCAACCTTCCTGAGAGTCTATCTTTCCTATCTCCAGCAATGCGGGTTACCGGTGAGTGATGAGCATATTCTTGGCAGTTACCGGCGCTGGTGCGGCGACCGAATTGAGTTAAACCGGGGCGAGATTTTGTTGTATGATAAGTAGCTGAATAAGAAGTAGCGTGGAGTTCAACTAACATAACACTGGGGAGATTAGTATGACTACTATTGTTACCGAAAACTGCAACGGCTGCAGATACACTGACTGTGTCACTGTTTGTCCTGTTGAATGTTTCCACTATGACGATGAGATGCTGTACATCGACCCGGACGTATGCATCGATTGCAGTGCCTGTATCCCGGAATGCCCGGTAGAGGCTATATTTGAAGTCGATGACCTGCCGGAAAACCTGGAGAAGTGGATTGATATCAACGCAGAAAAGGCCTCTGAATTGCCTGTCTGCGAAGACAAGATGGATCCATTGCCGGGAGCAGACGATAAAAAGGCCGAACTGGGCTTCTGAGGCCTGGTTCAGCCAACTTTCCTCTTTCCCCCTGCCCTGACAAGGTCACGCCATGAGCGAGCTCGGCACAGAAGCTAATCCACTGCATGTCGCCATTGTCGGCAGTGGCCCCAGTGGATTTTATGCCTGCGAAGCACTCCTGAAATCCGAAATCTCGGTAAAAGTTACCATGCTGGAACGTCTTCCGGTGCCTTATGGCCTGGTACGTAGTGGCGTCGCGCCAGATCATCCCAAGCTCAAGCAGGCCATCCAGGTCTATGCGAAAATTGCCGAATCTGAGGATTTTACGCTGGTGGCCAACACAACCGTGGGCACGGATATCAGCGTTGAGGAATTGCAGTCGAGTCACCACGCCGTCATTTTCGCGAACGGCGCTGAAACCGATAGAAAACTGGGTGTCCCGGGGGAAGATCTCGAGGGCAGCTACACTGCCACCGAGTTTGTCGGCTGGTATAACGGCCACCCTGATTACCGCGGGCGCCAGTTTGACCTGTCAAGTGAAACAGCGGTTATTATCGGCCAGGGTAATGTGGCGGCCGACGTGGCCAGGATACTGGCGAAATCTGTGGATGAATTGCGTCACACTGATATCGCCGAGCATGCCCTGGACGCGCTGGCAGAAAGCCAGGTAAAGGAGATATACGTTGTCGGCAGGCGCGGCCCCGCACAGGTAAAATTCACCCCAAAGGAGTTGCGGGAATTTGAAAATCTCGAAATCTGCCAGTCAGTCGTTGACCCGGCGGAGCTGGTACTGAATTCCGCCAGTGAAGAAGAGCTGGAAGATAAAGGGAATTCCGGCCAGAAAAAGATATACCAGCAGCTGCAAAAACTCTCGGCCATGGAATCAAGAAACCTGGAGCGTTCCTGCCATTTTACGTTTTTGAAAAGCCCCACAGAATTAAAGGGTAATGGCAGGCTGGAAAGCGTGGTTTTTGAGAAAAATCAGCTCAGCGGTGAAGCCCTGTCTCAATCGGCCAGGGGCACCGGCGAATTTGAAGAGATGAACACGGGTCTCCTGTTCAGGAGTATCGGTTATCGAGGTGTCGCCATACCGGGGGCTCCTTTTGACAACAAAAAAGGCCTCATCCCGAATGACAATGGCAGGGTGACCGAAAATGGTGCACACCTTGCAGGGTTATACGTGACAGGATGGATAAAACGTGGGCCCACTGGTATCATTGGCACCAACCGGGCGGACAGCGTAGCAACTGTTGCTTCCCTGCTGGAAGACGTTGCTTCACTTGAGAAACCCGAAAAACCAGGCGGCGCCGATGGGGTGTGTCAGTTGCTTGAATCCAGGGATGTGCGCTATGTCACCTTTAGTGACTGGAAGCTGATCGATCAAAGTGAAATTGATCGAGGCCAGCCTAAAGACAAGCCACGGGAAAAATATACCTACATTGAAGAAATGCTCGCTCTGCTCGATTAAGCCGTTTCCAGTTTAGTTGTATTCAATCAAGTTTTTGTACACTCCCCCGCTAAATGCTTAAGGCCCGGCATCCGCGCTGCTCCAAGCTATGTATGATGTGAGTTAATGGCAGAAAAAGCTAAAACATTTCGAGAAGTACCCTGCCCTTTTTGCAGCCTGATTTGCGATGACCTTGTGGTCAGCGAGACAGGCAACAGTCTATCAATGGTTTCAGCAGGCTGTGCCAGGGCTAAAAAATTTTTTGAAAGAAAAGAACCGTCCATTAGCCCAATGGTCAACGGCCAGGAAGTCCCCCTTGAAAAAGCTATTAAGGATGCTGCCGCGCTGATTGGCGAATCAAGGGTGCCACTATTTTCAGGAAGTGCCACCGATATGGCTGGCTCAGCGGAACTGCTGTCCCTGGCAGAAAAATGTAATGCAATTGTGGATCATGCGCATGGCGAGAGCATGTTAAGCAATGTGAAAGTAGCGCAAACCCACGGCTCCATCATGACCACATTTGCCGAGGTAAAAAATCGAGCAGACACACTTATTCTTGTTGGAACCGACACCAGGGAAAAGTATCCACGCTTCTTTGAACGCCTCATCTGGAACCAGGCTTCACTGGCGGGGCTTGGCAAAAATAAGCGGGAAATTGTGTTCCTCGGAGAAAACCTGGATACACGTCATGGCAAAAGCCCTGATGGTAAACGGGCACTGAATATTAACTGCAGCAAGAAGGCTCTGAATGAGTACCTCTCAGTTTTGCAGGCAATGCTAAGCGACAGGAAATTTGAAGAAGACGCCCTTCCCGGCAAGGACCTTGTAAAACTGAAAAAGCTTGCCAGGATTATCAGGTCAAGCGATTACGGCGTTTTCGTCTGGGATCCGGCTGAGCTACATCCCAAGGCCGGTGACATGACGGTTCAGCTTATTGCCGCAATGACGCGACTTCTCAACGTGAAGCAGAGATTCTCTGGTCTTTCCCTCAGTGGTAACAATGGTGCCAATTCTTTTTCCAGCGTCTGTAGTTGGCAGAGCGGCTTCCCGCTGCGGGTCAAGTTTGAAAAAGGCGCACCACGGCACGATATTAAAAGTTACGGCACGGAAAAACTTATAAGGGAAAACTCCAATGACCTGCTACTTTGGATCTCAAGCTTTGATACTTCCCTTGCCAGGCCCAGGACACTTGCCCCGACGATTGTGCTGTCCAGGCCTTCTCTGAGGGCAGCACGTGAAGCCGATGTATTCATTCCGGTTGCGACTCCAGGCCTTGATCATGAAGGGAACCTGGTTCGAGCAGACAGTGCCGTTAGCCTGAGAATGAAGAAATTGAGAGAACTGGGATTGCCCAGCAGCGCCGATGTTCTCAAGGCTATAAACGCGAGGCTATAAACCATGCTGATTCTCCTCAAAGGTGGCACTGTCTACGATCCGCATAACGGTATCTCTGGCAAAAAGAAAGATATTTATATCAGGGATGGGAAAATAGCGAGAAAGCCCGGTCGCCAGGGAAAAATTGACAAGACCATCGACGTGTCCGGAAAGGTGGTGATGGCCGGGGGTATAGACATTCACACGCACATTGGTGGTGGCAAGGTGAATATTGCCAGGATGCTCATGCCCGAAGATCATATTGAGCACTCTGATCACGCCGGCAAAGTGACTCGTGGTGGAAGCGGGCACATCACCCCTACTTCTCACTCCACAGGCTATCGTTACGCGGAAATGGGGTATACCAGCTGTTTTGAGCCGGCGATGATCCCGGCCAATGCGCGGCAGACCCACATGGAAATGGCAAATACACCCATGATTGATACTGGCGCATACAACCTGCTGGGGAATGATGATTTTCTCCTGCGCCTGATTAACAAGGGGCAGGACCAGGATCTTATTAACGATTATGTTGCCTGGAGTATACAGGCCTCCCAGTCAATGGCTGTCAAGGTGGTCAATCCCGGGGGAATCAACGCATTCAAATTCAATCAGCGGGCGCTTGACCTGGATGACGACAATTCACACTACGGGATAAGTCCCAGGAAAATCCTTAAAACCCTGTCCCAGGCCATGGTCGACCTTGGAGTACCCCACCCACTCCACGTTCATGGCTGTAACCTGGGAGTCCCCGGAAACATTAATACCACGTTAAAAACGATTGACGCCATGGCAGGACGCCCTGTTCACCTGACCCACGTCCAGTTTCACAGCTATGGCAATGAGGGAGATCGCAAATTTTCTTCAGGCGCTGCTCACATTGCAGAAGCACTTAATGAGAATCAAAACATATCTGTAGATGTTGGACAGATCATGTTTGGCCAGACTGTCACCATCTCCGGTGATACCATGATGCAACACAAAGGGAGCGCACACGCTCACCCCGCCAGGTGGTACTCCATGGATATTGAGTGCGACGCTGGTTGTGGAGTCGTACCCTTCCGTTATCGTGACAAGAACTTTGTAAACGCGCTTCAATGGTGTATCGGGCTTGAAATTTTTCTTCTTGCAGACGATCCATGGCGCATATTTTTGACCACTGACCATCCTAACGGTGCGCCGTTTACCATGTATCCTCACCTGATCAAGCTGTTGATGGATCGCTCGTTTCGAAATGACATGTTGTCGACGCTTCATTCGGGCGCCCAGGCGGCATCGATTCTTTCAAGCATCGACAGGGAATATACGCTGGAAGAAATAGCAATAATGACTCGCGCTGCCCCGGCGCGAAGCCTCGGACTTCGAGACCGTGGCCACCTGGGGGAAACAGCAAAGGCCGATATCACGGTCTACAGTCCCCATGAGGACAAGGAAGTCATGTTCTCAAAACCTGACCTGGTAATGAAAAACGGTGAGATCGTGGTGAAAAACGGAAAAATCGTAAAAAGTATCCAGGGCCAGGTGAACACCATAAAACCCGAGTTTGACCGCGGCATCGAGAAGCAGCTGAAGAGGTATTTTGATCGCTTCCAGACCGTCAGCTTTGGTAATTACCCCATCAGCGATGATGAGTTACAAAGTTACAATAACAGGGACCAGGTGGTACATGCCTGCAATACCGATTAAATAACATGGAAATAAACGGCGTACAGATCGACGACACATTTGCCGAGGCTTTCCCGATGAAAGCAACACGGCTAATCATTACTGCCATGACACTGAAATGGGCATACAGGGCAGCGAATTCCCTGACCGGCTTCGCTTCATCCGTGATTGCCTGTGGCTGTGAAGCCGATATTGAACGTGAATTGACGCCGGAAGAGACCCCGGATGGACGGCCGGGCATTGCCGTGATCATCTTTGCCATGTCCAGGTCTGCACTTCAGGATCAGCTGACAAAAAGGGTGGGACAATCGGTGATGACCACCGCCACAAGTGCCTGTTTTTCCGGTAGCCATAGCGACAAGATGATTCCCCTGGGCAAAAGCCTGCGCTATTTCGGCGATGGTTACCAGATTTCCAAGGTGGTGAATGACATTCGATACTGGCGTATTCCCGTTATGCACGGAGAGTTTGTCTGCGAGGAAACCACCGGGATTGTTCCAGCCATTGGTGGTGGAAATTTTCTCGTACTTGCCAAGACATCACGACTTGGGCTCGCAGCCTGTGAAAAGGCGGTCCAGGCGATTCGAAAAGTGCACGGAGCCGTAACGACCTTCCCCGGTGGAATAGTCGGATCCGGCTCCAAGATTGGCTCAAAGTACAAGTTCCTGCCAGCCTCAACCAACGAAGTCTACTGTCCAACCCTGAAGGGACAGGTGGACACGAAACTTGACGAAAAAGTCGGGTCTGTACTTGAAATAGTTATCGACGGACTGAACGAAGAAGCGATAAACGAGGCCATGCATGATGGGATTCGCGCTGTCTGCAAGTTTGGGCCTGGAAAAGGCATCTACCGCATCAGCGCTGGCAACTATGGCGGAAAACTCGGGCCCTATCATTTCAAACTGAGGGATATCCTGTCGTGACGAACCTGACACTGACTCTCAGGACGGAACTCCGCTTCCCGCTGGACGTCTCCTGTATTGTGCCGAATCTACTGCAGGGCATGGATAAGCAGGAAATTGGCAATTTGCAGCTAAATTACGGAAATGAAAGCATAAAAGTGTCGGAATTGTTCAAGATTAGCGGCACGAACACGGATAAGATACGCTTCAAAAATAGCGGTGCCAGGCTAACGCATATCGGCGCCGAAATGACTACAGGAGAAATCCTGGTAGAGGGCGATGCCGGTGACTTCCTCGGTAGTGCCATGGCAGGGGGCAAGATCCAGGTGCAGGGGGATACGGCCTGCTGGACCGGTGCCTCCATGAGTGGTGGCAAGATTGAAGTTTTTGGGAGTAGCAGTGACTACCTTGGTGCGGCACAGCAGGGTAAGGTTTTCGGCATGAGCGGTGGTACGATTATCGTGCACGAAAACACCGGCGATCGCACCGGAGAGCGTATGCGCAGGGGAACGATTGTTGTATTCGGCCAGTCCGGAGAATTTACCGCCTGCAAAATGCTAGCAGGTACAATAATTGTTTTAGGAAAAACAGGGGCTTACATTGGCATGGGCATGCGGCGCGGAACGATTGTCCTGGCCCGGAAACCAAGAAGACTGGTGCCCACTTTTAGAAACTGTGGATACCTGAAAATTGAATTCCTGCGATTACTTTTTAAACAGCTGGCCACTTCCTGCGAGGTTTTTGAAGTGTTCAGTGGATTTGGTCCTGAAGCCGTTCGATATGCCGGTGACGAGTCGGTGGGTGGGCTTGGTGAAATTCTCGTGCTGAAAAACGCAAGATTGGTGAAATGAAGCAAAAAATGAAATTCAAAGGTCGAGATAAGAATCGAGTCGTCGACCCGGAAAGCAGGCAACAAGTTGACCAGTTGCTTGCGGACATGCCCTTACAACGAGACCTGCTGATTGAATATCTTCATTTGATCCAGGATAACTATCATTGTATCTCCGAAAACCATATTCGAGCCCTGGCTCACAAGCTGAAATTGTCTACGGCAGAAATATTCGAAGT
>CAZXDV010000074.1:0-12169 GCA_964639535.1 uncultured Enterobacteriaceae bacterium
AAATCTGAACTCGCCAGGTAACTTGTACTTGGTCAGCTTTTGCTGGCAATGAGCTACTAGATCTTCTTCTGAAAGCTCGGCATTTTCGGGGACAATAAATGCGACTGGTAATTCTCCCCTGTACGCATCCTGTTTTCCGACCACGGCTGCCTCCCTGACCTGGGCATGCAGAAAAAGTACTTCCTCGATTTCCCTGGGAAAGACGTTAAAACCCGAGACGATAAGCATCTCTTTTTTGCGCGCGGTGATAAAAAGGTAGCCATCTTCATCTATGTAGCCAACATCACCGGTATAAAGCCAGCCATTTCGAAGTGCCTCGTTTGTTTCCATTTCCCTGTTCCGGTAACCATTCATTACCTGGGGCCCCTTGAGGCGGATTTCCCCCTGCTCCCCCGGCGGCAAGACGTCCTCCCCATTATCTATTGCAACAACTTCGATAGTGGTATCTGGCAACGGCACCCCGACTGATCCATTTTTTCTTTCAGCATCAACCGGGTTGAAGGAAATTACCGGGCTCGCTTCTGTTTGCCCGTAGCCTTCGTAGACAGGGGCACCTGTCGTGGATTCCCATCTCTCAAGTAATTCAACCGGCAAGGGCGCTGAGCCGGAGTTGGAAAATTTCAGGCTTGAAAAATCCGTATCCTCAAAACCCGGGAAGCTCATCAATCCGGTAAACAGGGTCGGACTACCGGCAAAAAGCGTTATTTTTTCTTTTGCGAACAGTGCGAGCAGGATATCCGGCTGGTATCGTGGCACAATGATCGTAGTACCGCGGCAATTAACCATGTTGTACAGGCAGACACTCCATGCATAGCAGTGAAACAGCGGCATTACGCACAGCATCCGTTCAACCTGCATATTTGGCTCCTGCATTCTTTCTGCCTGGTGAATATTGTGGCTAACTGCACGGTGACTGAGGTTTGCGCCTTTTGCCCGCCCGGTTGTGCCCCCTGTGAATTGCAGCATGGCAAGATCATCACCCTTTGGCAGTGGCAGTGGTAATTCAAGTTGCTCACCGCCAGTCAAACCCGTCAATCGTCGTCCCTGGTCCTCATCAATAAAAATACTGTGGGGAATAGAAAGTTCTTTAACCAGTTTCTCCACGGCCTCCCGGTTGAGACCGTCATAAATCACCATCTTTACCGCAGCATCCTCCAGCATCGGTCGTAACTCGTGCTCTGTGTATGTGGGATTCAGCGGGGCTACCTGGGCATGAGCCAGGTGCCCGGCGTACATGGCAACACAGATATCGATGGAATTCCCCATTACCAGTGCCACGCGTTCATTTTCCATACCCAGCTCATAGAGCTCGTTGGTAAAGGCAGTCACGCAGTCCATGAACTCCCTGTAACTCATGCGCTCATCCTGGCAAACAAATGCTTCGTGATCGGGAGACTTTTCTACCGCATCAACAAGCATGTGGGCGACGCTATCAAACGGTCGTTTACTGTCCATTATGCCTTCACCTCGATAATTACAGCCATCGCGCTGTCTCCAGCCGCACAGCCCTGGAACAATCCATAGCCACCACCGAGCAAGGCCAGTTCCTCGATCAGCTCAATAATGGCCCGCATCCCGGTCGGTCCCTGCGGATGCCCCCATATTAATGAACATCCATAATTATTCATTTTCATGACATCTATTCCCATCTCCCTGGCGAAGATAAGGTCATTCACCGCAAATGGGTTATGCGACTTGATGGCGGCTACATCATTGATGCTTATGCCAGCCTGTTGTAAGGCTTTCCTGGTCGCGGGAACAGGCGCCGAAGGCATATACGCGAGCTCAACACGTGCCTGGCCAAAGGCAACAATCCTGGCACTTATTTCAGGCCTGCTTGATAGTTCCCGTGCCTTCTCCTGCGTGGTGATGATCATCCCTGCACACCCATCCGCAGGGTGGGTTTGCCCTCCATAAGTCACCGTACCACCGGGTTTCACCGGTTTCAGCCGCGCCAGTCCCTCCGCTGAAGTCACAGTAACACCTTCATCCCCTTCAAGTTGCTGCCGGGTTTTCAAATAGCGCGCGTCTGGAACCTCGAAAGGTAAAGACATAAAACGACTGTGAAAAGAGTCACCGGACGAGCTGTCACTTGCCTCCATGTACTGCTCATAGCGACGTAGTACCACCTCGTGCTGTTGCTCAGTTGTAACACCCCACTTTTTTGCACAGTTTTCCGCGGTCTGGGTCATATCACAGAGCGCAAAAGGGTCCTGCTTGAAGTTATCCAGGACCCAGTCTTCAGTTTCACCGGTGCCTCCAATACCCTGGGGATCTGGATAATAGATATGTGGGCCGTTGGAAATGCGATCGGCAGTGACTACCAGGCAACAACTTGCCTCGGCAGCAGCAATTTCCCGGACCGCAGTAGCCATGGCGCGAGCGCTGGTTGCGCAGGCCTGGCTTACAGTTGGGCCCGCAATGTGCTCCGCACCCATCAGTGAGGTAAGCCAGGGTAAGCCGTAGAAGCATGACTTTTGAGGAATGGTCATGCCCAGGACACCATAATCAAGGGATTCTGCGGGGATATTTCGTTGCTCCAGTGACTTCCTGCCCACGTGGGCCGCAAATTCCATGCTGTGAAGGTGGGACAGGCTGCCCTGCCACCTGGCAAAGGGCGTGCTCCAGTAAGCGCCATAGGGAATATAAGAATCAATCATGAAGTGGCACCAGATGGCGTGTTGCTCAGCAATTCGCTCCCCTGTTTTATCCTCTCCAGTAAAACACTGGACTCCGGCATATGATACCTTGAAAAAAATTGCCCTGCGGCATACTTTTCCGAGCCCGGCTTTGAGCCAGGTTCAATTACCGCGAGTATCCTCAACCACATCCATCCACATCCCACCAGCCCTACAAGCGAGAGATAGTCCGATGCACTGGCTTCAATGTCCCGGTTGCCCGGCTTGCCGCGGGAAAGCTGCAAGCTTGTTGCGGATTCGAGGTGAGCGAGTGCTCTTTCCAGCGCCTCCACCACGGAGTGCAGATGCTCGTGAGGCCGGCAATGTTCAATGGCAGTTTTCACCCTCGTTGCAAAAAGCTGGTATCTCTCTCCCTGGTCCCTGACAAGTTTCCTCTGCACGAGATCGAGCGCCTGGATACCATTTGTACCCTCGTAAATCATGGCAACCCTGGCGTCACGAAGATACTGCTCTACGCCTGTCTCCCTGATATAGCCATAACCCCCAAAAACCTGGATAGCCATATTTGCAACATCGAACCCGGTCTCTGACCCAATAGATTTACAGACTGGCAGGAGGAACTCCGCCAGTTTCCTTGCCTCTGCTGCCTTCTTCGAATCTGTTTGCGCCTTAGCCAGGTCAAGGTTAAATGCTGTCTCATATACCAGGGCCCTGCTCCCCTCTGCCCTGGCCTGCATGCTTAGCAGCATCCTTTGCACATCTGCGTGACTATCCAGGGAAACCGGCTTTGCCTCCGCTTGACCACCCTGTTTCCTTATTTGTGAATACGCCTTTGCAGCCATGAAAGCCTGTGAAGCGATTGCGGGGCCCTGTATCGAGACTTCCAGCCGCATCAGGTTCACCATGGTAAACATGCAGTGCAGGCCCTGGCCTACGTCACCCACCCGGTAAGCAGTGGCCTTGTCAAAAACCAGCTCACAGGTAGGAGATGCTCGAAGTCCCATCTTGTTTTCAACGCGTGAAACCGATACAGCATTGCGTGACTCGTCATCAAAATTCAGCCTGGGGACAATGAACAGGCTGAGCCCCCTGCTACCGGCAGGAGCACCGGGAGTCCGCGCCAGCACAAGGTGTATTATTTGCCGGGTCAAATCGTGGTCGCCATAGCTGATAAACACCTTGCTCCCGCTAAGCTGGTATCGTTCACCGTCAAGCTCGCTTGCCGTTGTGTTTATCCGGCCAACATCGGAGCCAGCCTGGGCTTCAGTGATACATATTGTTGCGGCCCAGTCACCGCTCACCAGTCTTGGAACCACCATCTCCCTGAACGCTTCTTCTGCGTGCCTCAAGAGAAGCACCGAGGCGGCCCGCTGCATCACCGGCAGCATGCCCAACGACATGCAGGCCCCGTTCAGTAATTCCGCAAAGGCCAGCTGCACCGCCAGTGGCAGGCCCTGCCCGCCATATTGCCTCGGCATGTCAAGCCCGATCCATCCACCCCCTGTTATTGCCCTGTAGGCATCATGAAAAACCGGCGGCACCCGCACCCGGCCATCCTCAAGTCGACTGGCCTCGGAATCAGCAGCCGCATTGATGGGGCTGATAACCTCGAGCGCCAGTTTCGACGCCTGCTGGATCACCATGCTTGCCAGGTCCGGGTCCACGTGGGAATACGCCGGCAATGAAAAAAGAGTATTCCATTCAAGGACTTCGCCAAGCAGGAAGCTGATATCATCAGCCTGGCTATTGTTACTTTGACCGTGCATTTGTTTTTTCCCGGGCCATTACCCGTTTTCAAATTCCAGGCTGTTATTTGATGGACAGGACAATTATTATGTTTAGTTCTAATGGATTTTCAATGGATTTTGAGTCCAGTTTAACTCGATTTCTCAGCTGTTATACGGCTTTATTCCATTGATTTAACCAGTAATCGGCATACCCCGGGGGAAGCACATGAATCAAGGCAAGAAAGGTCACCTGGACGAAGCGCATTATCGCGCCTGGCACCTTGCGCGCTCATCACACGAAGCCAAATCCACGGATTTTGAGTGGAGCATTCTCCGTTACCAGCAGGCCTTTGAACGGTGGATAACACAGCTGGCTGATATTACCGGGCTATCAGAACTCAGCTATGTCGAAATAATCATCATGCACGTAATACGAATGCAGGAAAGACCCAAAACGGCAGCGAGTATTGCGCGCCAGCTAAACAGGGATGATATCCCCAATATCCAGTACTGCCTCAGGAAACTGGTAAAAATGAAACTGTGTCGAAAAGTAACGGAGAAAGGAAGCAAGTCTGCAGCGTTTGAAGTGACGGACAAGGGTAAATTACTGACAGACCATTATGCGGAAGTAAGGAAGGAAATACTCACGGAACAATCTAAAAGTATTGACCGAATAGACGAAAAGCTCGGAGAAGCGACAAAAATTATTAGCCTGCTTACCGGTCTTTACGACGAAGCCGCAAGAATATCCTCCTCCTATAGCCCAATAATAGATAAGGATTAAGCCACTGGCTGCTTAAGCGGCCACATCCAGTCGCTGCCGCTCTTTTAAACCTGCCCCTGGCCTAGCAAGGAGCGCTGAAGTTGCTCTTCAAAGGCAAGTCGCTCCTTTCCCCCCCTGTCACTTCTATCAGTCCTTGAGAAGTACCAGCATGAAAAAAAACAGGCGCCCATGGAGAACAGCGTCGGGTAGGCATAGGGAAATAAGGGTTTTTCATAACCCAGCAGGCTAACCCAGATGTTGGGACCGGTTATGATTAGCAGTAATGCAAGAACAAGGCCTGCATAGCCCCCCACCAGTGCACCTCGAGTAGTCAGGCCACGCCAGTACATTGACAGGAACAGGACGGGAAAATTGGTGCTGGCTCCAATAGCAAGAGGAAGGGTTGCGAGGATGGCTACATTTTGCCCCTTGAATTGTATAGCGAGGAACATCCCCACGATGCCAAGGACAATTACCGTGAGCCTGGAAATCAACAATTCCTCAGCCTCGGAACACTTGTCTTTCTTGATAACATTTGAGAATAAGTCGTGAGAAATTGTTGCCCCTGCACTCAGCGTTATTCCGGAAACAACAGCGAGGATAGTGGCAAAAGCGACAGCCGAGATAAAGCCCATGAACTCATCTCCCCCAACAAGCTGGGCAAGATGAATGGCAACCATGTTGCTACCACCCGCCACCTCGGTGCCACCCGTTGAGTAGGAGGGGTTACCCACAAGCATAATTATCGCGCCCATGCCGATTATCAGTACCACCAGCTGAAAGTAGGAAATGAGGGCAACTGCGATGGCAGCAGAGTATCTTGCCTGCCTGGCATCCTTGACTGTAAAAAAACGCATCAGCACATGCGGCATGGCAGCAGTGCCGCCAATAAATGCGAGGCTCAGTGATATTGTCGAAATGATATCTGTATAAAGTCCACCCGGGCGTATCAAGTGCTCTCCCCTGGGGTGAATGGCGATGGCAGAATTGATGATATCCGTAATACTGAAATTAAATCTATACAACACGCCAGCAGCAAGGATGGTTCCTCCCCCGACAAGTAGCACTGCCTTGACTATTTGCACCCAGGTCGTTGCCATCATGCCGCCGAAAGTCACGTAGACCATCATGAGCACACCTACCACGATGACCCCCTGCGAGTAGTTCAATCCAAACAGTGCCTCTACCAGGGTTCCCGCGGCAACAAGTTGCGCTAGAAGGTAAGGAATCATAATGGACAGGGCGCATACCGCAGCCATTATGCGGATGGGCTTGGCTTCAAGGCGATAGGAAATCGCATCAGCAAATGTATAGGAACCGAGGTTGCGCAGTCGCTCTGCCATAACGACGAGTACGAGCAGCCAGCTGACAACCAGGCTGACGATGAAATACAGGGTGTCGAAACCTATCACGAAAACCAGGCCAACCAGGCCAAGGAAGGATGCTGCTGACATGGTGTCACCGGCAATCGCAAAACCGTTTTGCATGCCTCCTATGGTGCCACCGGCCACGTAATAGTCCGAACGGGTCTTGTTGCGTTTTGCAGCCCAGCTCGTAATCAGCAGGGTCAGGATCATAAACAGGCTGAAAGTCACCATCGCGGCCGTGTTGATTGGCCTGCTCTCAGCAGCACCCTCGTAGGCCATCGCCGACGAGCAAGCGACGAGGTGAAACAACAGGCTACAAAATAAGATTCTTGCCATTATCGACCCTGCCTCGTCACTCTTGCCCAGGCATGCTGATGTCCCTGCGATTCACCCGGTGAGAGTAATAAAAAGCAGAGAAAATCACGGAGATGACAATCAGGATCGCGAAAACGATACCAAGTGTGAGTGGTGAACCCGGCGATACTTTTGCATTTAGAACACCAGGGAAGTAGATAGCCAGTATGTCGAATACCAGGACCGCGCAAAAATGCAGCAGCACCAGCACCAGCACCAACCTCCTTCTCCAGTCCAGGTATTCAGTGAATTCCAGTTTGTCCAATGCTTTACTCCCCGTGCAGCTAATGGTTCTTTTTCTTGGCACTGCGAAAGTCCAGGAAAAGTTCTTTTTCATAAAGCTCCAGACACAGTTTGCGCAGTTCTCCCCGCTGGATTTTCTGGGTTGATGTCAGCGGCAGCCTGTCGGAAAAATAGATATAACCGGGTACCTTGAAATAACTGATTTTTTCAAGACAAAAACGAACTATTCCCTCTGCAGTTTCTTTATTCGGTGAAGTACCCTCATCCAGGATAATACATGCAGCGACTTCTTCCTCCCGAATCGGATCGGGCACGGGCGCTACGGCACAGTTGACTACCCCGGCGCAATCCAGCAGCACTGACTCAACCTCCATTGCAGCAATATTTTCACCACTTCGACGAATAATATTTTTCTTGCGTTCAATAAAGAAGAGTATGCCCTCTTCATTCGCCCGGACCACGTCGCCGGTATGAAACCAGCCACCTTTCCAGGCTTCTTCCGTCGCCGCCGGGTTACCGAAGTATTCCGTAAAAAAACCGTAGCGTGGATCCTTGCCGAGTCTTCTCACGAGAAACTCCCCTGCTTCCCCCGGGCTTACCGGCATGCCCGCATCATCAACCACCTTGAACTCCATGCCCTGTGCGGCCCTTCCCATGCAACGCTGTCCAACATGCCTTGGATCCTCGGTACACATCACTACACCTGCTGCGCCAGTTTCTGTCATTGACCAGCCTTCTATCAGAGGAAAACCAAAACGCTCCTCAAAGCGGGCATGCAAATCCGGTTCAACGCCAGCACCAAAACCAAACTTGATGCCGGGATTATACTCTGCGTCGGTTTTTTCCATCCCCATCAGCATGGCGGGCATTACGCCCAGGTAGTGAATGATCGTTGCCTTTGAATCCCTTACCGTTTCCCACCAGCTTGAAGGGTGAAAGCGATCCAGCTGTATGATGCAACCTCCATTCATCATCATCGCCATCATTGTCCATGTCAGGGCATTGGTGTGAAACAGGGGTAGCGGTGTAATCGCCCTTTCACTGCCTTCATCCATGGAAAGGTGTCCCTTGATACCCACATACCAGTTGCCCACGCAGAAGAAAAAATCATTTGAAAGAACGCAACCCTTGGGTTTTCCCGTCGTACCGGATGTATAAAGAATGGCCGCCGGCAATCCTCCCACGGATTGCTGCGTCCCGGCATCTCGCTTGCATGAAGGTCCCGGCAATGACTGTTCATCCACCCAGGCAATTTTCACTGGAGAGCGTGATGATTCAACTGCGCTCCCCGCCTTGTCGACATATTCGGGCAAACAGACAAGCAGGGATATTTTGCTGTTCTCAATGACATAAGCCATTTCCGAGACGGTGTTATCGGGGTTTATCGGCACCACGCATGCACCAAGAGCATTCAGGGCGAGGAAGTGCTGAAAGAACTCGGCCCTGTTTTCGAGCAGCAGGGCGACACGATAGCCGGTGCCATAACCTGCTTCGCCGTAGCGGCAAACGAGATTTTGTACTTCGGCAAGCATCTCCTGGTAGGTGAATTCTATAGCGCTGGGGCTATATTTTTTACAGGCCTGCAGGGGTATATGAAGAAAAGGCCTGTTGAAAAACCTCTCGGCGCTGCTTTCAAACTGCGCGCAAATCGTTCCCCTCAGGATTTCAGGCATGTTGCATTACTCGAAAAAGTTACCTCATTCTCACACAGCCACTGTCATTTAAAAAATCTTTTTGCGGGTTTTCCCTTGTTGTCCATATGTGCTAGTTTGACTGCAAATTTAGGCGAGGATTTTCGAATGCTTAACTGCTGCAGGATGTTACTGGTAGTTTTCAGCTCACTGGTTCTTCTGGCCTGTACTGAAAATGAACAAGCCACCGGTAGCAGTGACGCCGCCATCAGCGCTGCCAGCCAGCCTTCTTCTGTCGGGACAAGCGAAAACAACCAGGCAGGCCGGGACTACACCGAAGAGCGCGAGGCCTGCCAGGACTATGCCAAACACGGAAAACCCCTTTTTGGTGAACTGCACATTCATACTTCCCTTTCCTTTGATGCCGCCGCCAGTAGCCTGAAAACCCTGCCATCTGATGCCTATCGTTTTGCGAAGGGTGAATCTATCCCCTTTTTCCCGGTGCAGGAAGATGGCACTGTGACCGGCAGCATAAAGATCGACAGGCCGCTGGATTTCGCCGCAATTACGGATCATGGGGAGTACCTTGGAGAAACCCTGCTGTGCAAAACACCTGGTTCTGCGATGTATGACAGCGACTATTGTGTTGAGTACCGCGAGATAGAATTTCGCGGCTCAGCCATGATGGCAACATCCATGAGCGGAGACTCTCCCAGGAGAATTGTCCCCTTATGTGGTGAAGATGGGGAAATATGCCGGGAGTCGGCTGCCGGACCCTGGCAGGTCATCAGGGACGCTGCGGAGGAAGCCTACGATCGCAGCAGCGAGTGCCGCTTCACAAGTTTTGTCGGCTATGAATACACCGGTTCGCCGAATAACTCCAACTATCATCGCAATGTTATTTTCAGGAATGCCAACGTCCCTCGACTTCCGTTGACCTATATGGAATACCCCTTTGACTATCTTCTCTGGGATCAGCTTGAAAAGGAGTGCAATAACGAAAATAACTGCGACTACCTGACCATTCCCCATAACAGCAATATATCCAACGGACGCCTTCTGACCCCTTATGCGGACATGGAGCCGACCCTGGAAAATCGAAAGAAATACGCCAGCCAGAGACTGAGAAGCGAACCGATGATGGAGATTTTTCAGCACAAGGGCGGCTCGGAATGCATTAATGGTCTTGGCTCAGTGATTGGCGCACCCGACGAATTATGTGACGTGGAACAGGTTCGCCCTATCGGTGGCAAGGCGAAACGAATAAACATTCGACTTGATGGCGTTAAGCTCGTTATGGAAGTAGAAGACCCTGCTGCGGAAACCACGGAGTGTACAGGCAAGCAAGGGCGGCATGGCATGATGGGCGGTGGCTGCGTATCACCAAATGACTTTCTTCGAACTGCGCTGTTGACGGGGCTTGCGGAACAACAGGAAACGGGTCTTAACCCGGTCAAGCTCGGGGTGGTGGCCGCCAGTGATGGCCACGTGAGCACTCCCGGTTCGGTCAAGGAAAGTACCTGGAAAGGCTATGTGACCGGGGAGATCAAGGCGGAAAACCGCCTCAAGCCCGGAACCCTGACCAGCGGTATTCTCGGCAATCCCGGTGGGCTTGCCGGAGTATGGGCAAGGGAAAACTCGCGGGATGCTATTTTTGACGCCATGCAGCGCAGGGAAGTCTTCGGAACCTCTGGCCCCCGTATCGTACCGAGGTTTTTTGCAGGGTGGGACTTTCCCGACGACGCCTGCGAGCGCACTGACATGATTAGCATGGCCTATGCCAGTGGTGTACCCATGGGAGGTGACCTGCCTGCCAGTGCCGATGCTTCAAGCTATCCCCGCTTTATCCTTTCTGCGCTGGCAGACTCCGCCACGGATGCAACAGCGCTGCAGCAATTACAGCTTATCAAGGGCTGGATTGCAGCGGATGGTGAGAAACATTACCAGGTTATCACCGTGGCAGGGAATGCTGATAATGGTGCCGGTGTTAACACGGAAACGGGAGAAATTTTTGGCGATGGACATGCAAACCTGTGCGCCGTCTACGAGGACCGGGACTTTGACCCGGCACTTCCTGCATATTACTACCTGCGTGCAGTGGAAAACCCAAGTCCTCGCTGGAGCCTGCTCGACTGCCTGAAAGTCAATGAAGCAGACAGGCCGGCTGTGTGTGCCGACAAGGACAAGCACGTCATCCAGGAAATGGCCTGGAGTTCTCCCGTCTGGTATGCCCCTGGGAACTAGCCGGGGCCAACGACAAAAAGGGCTGCTTTACTCGCTCATCCAGTCTACATTTTGCTCATAGGCGTGGGCGGCCTGGTAAATAAGCCCCTCTTCAAAGGGTCGTCCCACCAGCATTAATCCAACCGGCAACTCGTCCCTGAGACCACAGGGAATAGAAATGGCTGGATGCCCGGTGGCGTTGAACTGGCAGGTATTGATGGTCTGGTTAAAGGCACTTGCCATGAGTTCATCCCTTGAAGCTTCCTCGACGGAGACCGGGTTGGCACTTGCCCTGGTTACCGTGGTCGGCATCAACAGCAGGTCATAGGTATCCAGGGCCCGGTCGTAGGCTGCACGCAGGGTGCGAACGTGGTTTTTTGCAGCCGCATAATACTTTCCGTTAAACCGGCTCAGGTATTTTCCAAGAAGAAATAATAGCTGGGCATTGAATGGCATTTCAGCGGTTTTTTGGGACACGTCCCGCATGGCTTCAAACAGGGCCGGGGAGTAATAGCCATCATAGTTGTAGCCCAGGCCATTTAGCTCAAGTGTACGCCAGAATCCGTCTGTTACCACGGCACCCCAGATCCCGAGACCATTCAAGTGCATTGGTACACTGGCCTCCTCCACCATGGCTCCCAGGCTTGCCAGTTGCTTCGAGGCCTGGTTCACGCAGGAGTCAACTTCGTTTTCACTCAAGGGGTGTCCAAAGCCTTCTCGAAGAACGCCGATTTTCAGCCCCTTTACTCCCTTACCGAGACTGTCAGTGTACTTTTTCCCGTGCACGTTCCACCCAGGTGACTCGCTGAAACCGGACAGCACTTCAAGCATCAGGGCATTGTCCTCGACACAGGATGTCATGGGACCGATGTAGTCAATCGAGGTTTCTATCGGCATACCCCCGGTGTACGGTACGACTCCCATTGTCGCTTTCATGCCATAGCACCCGCTCCAGCTGGACGGAATGCGAACCGAACCTCCCTGGTCCGTGCCCAGTGCCATGTCCACCTCCCCTGCCACTACAAGTGCCGCGCTGCCGGATGAGGAACCACCCGTTGAGTAACCCTTTTTCCTTGGGTTATCGACAACGCCTGCGTGTGACGTGCAACTGCCGCCCGACAGGCAAAAATACTCACAATTACTCTTGCCAACTATCTCCGCTCCTGCCTCCAGTACCCTTCGAACCGTGGTCGCATCGTAATCGGCGACAAAGTCCTTCAG
Organism: uncultured Enterobacteriaceae bacterium; assembly: GCA_964639535.1. Lineage (GTDB taxonomy): Bacteria > Pseudomonadota > Gammaproteobacteria > Eutrophobiales > Eutrophobiaceae > WLWS01. The sequence continues at coordinate 12,169 of CAZXDV010000074.1, forward strand.
T
>CAZXDV010000075.1:0-11987 GCA_964639535.1 uncultured Enterobacteriaceae bacterium
CCATATCGGGGTGAACGTACGGGCCTTCTTCGGCCAGGGCCGCATCGCTTGTCGCAACGGCGGGTAACTCTTCCCAGTCAATGTCCACCAGTTCAGCCGCGTCCTCCGCAAGTGCCCGGCTTTCTGCCACGACGGCAACCACCGGTTCACCGTGGTAGCAGGCTCTTTCCGGTGGCATGGCATATTGCAGGGTAGTTTGCATGGGCGGCAGGTGCACCAGCTCGGCCTTCCAGGGCTTGCAATAGGGTTCAAGCTCCTTCCCGGTAACCACGGCGACAACGCCAGGGGCAGCCAGTGCGTCTTCCTTGTTTACACCCAGGATGCGTGCGTGACTGTAGGGGCTTCGAACAAAATACACGTGCAGCGCCCCCGGGATCCTGATGTCATCAACGAAACAGCCCTGGCCTTTTAACATCTTGCCAGCATTAGCCCGGGGTACGCTGTGGCCGATGTAGTCGCGATGTTCCATGTTATTTCTTTTCCTGCCTGTTGATGGCGACTCGCTCCACTGCATCAACAATCGCCTGGTATCCAGTACATCGACAAAGGTTGCCGGAGAGAAAATCCCGAATTTCTTCGCGCCCCGGTGATTCCGTAGCGTCCAGTAACTCCGCCGCAGTCAGTAATATTCCGGGAGTACAAAAACCGCATTGCAGGGCGTTTCTTTCGTGGAACGCTTCCTGTAAATCTGCGATCTCACCAGTGCTCGACAAGCCCTCGATGGTTTCAATCTCGTGTCCATCTGCCTGTACCGCCAGGGTCAGGCAGCTCCTGGTAATCTTTCCATCCAGCCTGACCACGCAGGCCCCGCAAACCCCATGTTCGCAACCCACGTGGGTTCCTGTCAGCCCGAGATCGTGACGAATAAAATCCGCCAATGATTCCCTGGCCTCGACACTGCGCTGGTAGTCGCGACCATTGACCCTGATGTTTATTTCATAATTCCTGCTCATACCAGTTCCGCAATTTCTTCAAGGGCCTGTGTGAGGAAGTGTTCACAAAGCTGCTGCTTCATGGCGCTACCCGCATACACGTCGCCGATAATTTCAATGTCGCTGCCGAGTAAGTTCCGCGCCTCGGTGATTAAACCCGCCTCGATTTTTTGACCCTTGAGCAGCTCCGAAACTTTTACCGCCAGCTGAGGGGAATTTCCTACGCCGAAAAATACCGGTCTGAGGCTGGTAACAACGCCGTCTTCCATTTCGCCATGAAGCGCGAGGCCAGCGGTGGCAAAGTCTCCTTTCCTGCGCGCGAATTCACGAAAAGCAAACACGCTACCCTTGTTCCCCAGGGGGTAATCGATGTACTTGACGATTTCATTCTCCGCCAGGTCAGTCTCGTAGAGGTCCTTGAAAAAATCACCAGCCTGCACCCGTCTTTCTTTTTCCGCGCTGCAAAGTGTCAGCGAGGCATCAAGGGCAACCACACAGGCAGGAATTTCCGCCGCAGGATCTGCGAAGGCGATACTTCCCCCGTGGGTACCACGGTTACGAATAGCAGCGTGAGCGACGTGTTCGATGGCGGTGTGGAGGAGTGGCACATGCTCACCGACAAGGCTTGATGCCTGTATCTCGGCGTGCCGGCACAGCCCCCCGATTCGAAGCATGCCGTCATGCTCATGTATGGAATTCATCTCTTCGAGATTACCTATATCCACCAGGTAAGCAGGCGCAGACAGGCGCATGTTCAACGTCGCCAGCAGGCTCTGCCCGCCTGCAAGCAGCTTTGCCTCTTCACCGTGTTCGGCAAGCATCTGCAGGGCTTCTTCCAGTGAAGACGGACGCAGGTATTCGAATTCGTAGGGCTTCATTTTCTTCAGTTAATGCTGGTTTCGAAACTGGCGAAAAACTCCCGGGACAGTTTCTGGATAACGTTCATGATCAAGCGCGAGCCGATTTGCGCGAGCTTACCCTTGACCTTGAATTCCACCTCGTACTTCAAGCAGGTGCCTGGAGATTCATCGATTAGCATTACCCTGGCAATCGCTTCGCCAATTCCGGCTGCTCCACCCTTGCTATGCACGCGTAAGCTGTAGCTTTCCGGTTCTACAATATCTTCAAGATGAATAGTGGTATTGAAACTACTGTTCACAGGACCGACTTTTGCCCGCACCAGGGCGTGGAATTCGTTTTCACCGACGAGCTCAAGGGATTCACAACCAGGAATACAGGCTTTTAATACTTCTATGTCATTCAATGCTTTCCAGACAGGCTCGCGTTCAGCATCGAACTTTACTTCGCCGTCAGTTTTCAACCGCAAGTCCCAGGACCAGGGTCACCGTACAGTGATAAACATTATTACTTGTACCCATACACCATATGATGTCATTACTTTTTGACGGCATGTAATTGGGTTTGTCACCCTCATTACGGTTACACATTCCACGACCACAGGAACTTTTGCCACAGCAGTCATTGTAACTGATGATGTAGTCACGGTTGTCTGCCGGGTTACGGCAGGTACCTATCCAGGTAACCGGAGAAAACTCCGTGCCCGGCGGACAGGTGGTGGAAGAGCCACCGCAGTAGCCACAGAGAAAACCGTCCAGTGCACAGTTACGCCAGTAATCGCAGCTATCCGGGTCCCCCTCGGGCCCTTCGATCATGCTGTCATCAGGAACCGTTGGGCGTTCATGGGTATCAGCACGCGCGACAGGTAAAAGCGGGAATGCTGTGGTGCCAACCATCACAGCACCAAGCCGGCCAAGGAAGCCCCTGCGAGAGGTGGTACTTGCAATATTTCGTGCAGTACGTTGAATCCACTTGTCCAGTATTTGCACCTTGGTTTTCCTCCGACTGTTGATAAAACCTCGTAGCTAGCTAGTGAGGCGGTGTTTGCATCAGCATTGGGGTCACACCGAGTTCTTTTACTGATCTCAAATGCTCACCACTTAAAGCGTCATAAATATCCAGCGTAGCTTCACTGTCAGGCACTGAAAAAAGCAGCGGCTTTTCATCCGGGCTGACATGGATCGACATGGCAATGCGCTCTGTTTTTATTCTTTTAATACGTTTCTTTTTTTCCATATCATAAACCCAGACCTCCGGCCCTGCATGTTCGTAGGTGTCCGGCGTGCCCTGGTGCATGATGGAATACAGGCGCTTGTGTGGTTCGTTCACCGCGATTTGCTGTTTACCGCCCGTGCGCCAGCCTTCTTTCCTGTCGGCTTCAGTGACCAGCGACCAGGGCTCAGGAAAGCTGATATCCGCAGCGGAAGTATCAATGCTGTACAACATGCCTTCCACTGAGGGAAACAGCAGCATATCTCCATAACGCACGCCGTTTTCTGTCACCGGGTCCTTGTCGAGATCAAAAAATTTCTTGCTCTGTTTCATGTCTTTCAATTTACCGGCGTCATCCAGTGTGAATGTCGTCGCGGTTCCATTGCTACAGAGCGAGAGGAAACGTCGGCCACCTGCCGGAATGGCAAGGGTGCAACCCGGAGTGGGAATTTCCCCTACAAACTTCCTTTGCTTGAGATCAACGATACTGACCGAGGTGGCTGGGGTGATATTCGACACTGCCATAAAGCGATCGTCTTCCGACAGGCCAAAGACCGTCATTCGAGGTATTGGTGTGGCTCTCTTGTTCGGTATTTCTATTTCCTCTACGAGGGACAGGGTGACCGGGTCGTAAACGCGCACCATGTCCGAACGGGTGCCTCCCACGTGCCGACTGTAATAGGTTTCAGCAGAATAAATTTCCCGGTAGTGGCTGGGCAGGTTCAAGCGAATGTGCACGTAACCATTATTCAGCGATCCTATGTACTTTCCTGTATCACCATCGATGAGATGCGACCTGCCATCAGAAAATGAAATAAAATTAGGATCGTATACCCAGAGCCAGTGTGCGGTGGGCTTTGCTGTCACCTTTTCTATAACGCCAAAGTCATCTGCGGCCAGCGGGGCCAGTTCGGCCGCCCTGGCCAATACGGACCACTGCAGGATGAGTGCCAGACAGGTAATGCTGAGAATATTGCCCCGGGTTATTTTTATTGTCATTTCTTCTGCCCCTTCATTCCTTCATGACACTGTTCAGATCGATTCTAATGCGCCGATACCTCAAGGTAAACCGCTTTACCATAATTTTAATTTGGGTGTTCGCTCTATGCCCTATTAACTGGAAAATCCATGCGAGTTAGCTGAATATAGGCACATTATGAGTACAGGACTTGTACTTTCAGGTGGTGGTGCACGCGCTGCGTACCAGGTCGGCGTGCTCAAGGCCGTGGTTGAAATACTGGGGCAGCCTGAAAAAAACCCTTTCCCGGTCATTAGCGGTTCATCCGCGGGTGCCATCAATTCCTCGGTGGTGGCCTGCGAAAGCGACCGCTTTTCGGAAGCAATTCCTAAACTGGAAGCCGTCTGGCGTGGATTAACGTCAACGGATGTTCATGAACTTGGTGGTATGGCCATCGCCGGTGCACTGTTTTCCCTTGGTCGATCCGTATTCCACGATGGTTACAGCACCGGTAAACCCTGGTCCTTGCTGGATAACTCACCCTTGAGGGAGTTGTTACAGCAGGCCGTGCGCATAGGCCGGCTCAGCGAGATATTGCAGCAGGGTCACCTGTCTGCGATCAGTATTACAGCGCTCGGTTATACCAGTGGTGACACCATCAGTTTTTACCAGAGCCATCACGATATTCCGATCTGGAAGCGTCATCGACGTATTGGTAGCCGGGCCCAGCTTCGGCACGACCACCTGATGGCGTCGACAGCGATACCCGGGATATACCCTGCTGTGAAGATTAACCGTGAGTATTTCGGCGATGGCTCCGTCAGGCAAACAGCGCCACTGAGTTCTGCGTTGCATCTCGGCGCAAAAAAACTGTTTGTTATTGGCGTGAGCCATAATCCCGTTGTCACAGAACAGGAGCGGCAGAAAACGGTTCACACGCCTTCACTGGCACAGATGACTTCCCATTTTTTTAATAGCGGCTTTATCGATGCCCTTGAACAGGACATGGAGCGACTGCAGCGACTGAATAACCTGCTGCAGCGCCTGCCCGAGGATGAACTGGAGAAAGTCGAATTTCGCGAAGTGGATGTTTTATCCATTACACCGTCACGGGCCTTTGACAAGATCGCCATTGAACACCTGGACACCTTGCCAAGATCCATGCGATTCCTGTTCAAGCGGTTGGGGGCCACGGGCCAGGGAGGCGGTACCAGCCTTGCGAGTTACCTTATGTTTGAAACGCCCTTTATCAGTGAGTTAATTGAACTGGGCTACCAGGATGCGATGGACAAGCGCGAAGAGATATCTGTATTTCTCTCCTGATAATAACAGCTAGTAGTACAGGAATTAAAAGCGAAGCTACAACCGCATGATACAGAACGCAGACACGCCACAAGTACGTCCATGTAGGCTCGTCAAAGGAGTCTGACCGCCAGGGATGGCGGAAATGCCGGTAATGCAGGAGCAATTATCGGCCATGGCCTTTGACGGTTTGCTTTTCTGTATCATGCGGTTGTAGTGAATATATATTCTATCCTTCAAGCACGCCTTGATAGGAATCGCGAAGCAAATTCTTCTGCACTTTTCCCATGGTGTTACGAGGTAATTCATCCACAAAAATTACCCGCTTGGGTACCTTGAATCCCGCCAGCTTTTGCTTCAGGTCAGAGATAACAATGTTCTCTTCGAGGGTCTTGTCTTTGAGCATCACAACAACCGCGACAACGGCCTCTCCAAAATCAGCATGGGGCACACCGATAACCGCTGATTCTTTCACTCCATCCAGTTCATTTATGACCCCTTCTACTTCCACCGGGTACACGTTAAGACCACCACTGATGATCATGTCCTTGCTTCGACCAACAATAGAAACATAACCGTCCTCATCGATGACTCCCTTGTCACCGGTATTAAAGAAACCATCCTCGCCCTTGTCCTCGGCCGTTTTCTCCGGCATGCGCCAGTACTCGCGAAAAACATTCTTGCCCCTGACCTGGAGATTGCCGATTTCTCCAGCTGGTAACTCGCTACCGCTGTCATCACAAATACGAACTTCCACCCCGGGTAAAGGTGGTCCCACCGTTCCTGCCTTGCGTTCCCCGTGAAGGGGATTGGAGGTGTTCATGTTGGTTTCGGTCATGCCATAACGCTCAAGAATGCGATGTCCCGTGCGTTCTTCAAATTCATAGAATGTTTCTTCAAGAAGAGGAGCTGAACCCGACACAAATAGTCGCATGTGAGCTGCCACATCGCGGTTAAAACCCTCACTGGCAAGAAGGCGGGTGTAGTAAGTCGGTACACCCATCATGCTGCTACATTCCGGCATCAGCCTGATAACTTTTTCGGCATCAAAGCCCGCCAGCCAGCGCATGCTCGCTCCGCTTAGCAGTACACAACCCAGCGCAACAAACAGCCCGTGAACGTGGAAAATGGGGAGAGCATGCAGCAGAACATCTTCCTCGGTAAAGCCCCAGGCCTGGACCAGGGTCGCCGCATTTTCATACAGGTTGCCGTGGGTCAGTACGATGCCCTTGGGTACACCTGTCGTCCCTGATGAGTACAGCAGGCAGGCCATATCATCCGCGGCTTTTTCCACGAGTACTGCACTGTCACTGGCAGCGGCTGATAATTCCTGCAGGCTTCCGGAGCCATCGGCATCCAGGGTAAAAAGATGTGGAATTTTCAATTTTGACAGCAGCGGTGCCATTACTTCCTCGCTGGCTCTGTCACACACCACCACGGCAGGTTCAGCATTGCCAAAAAAGTATTCCAGCTCAGCGATGGTATAGCCCGTATTCAGGGGATGGAAAACAAAGCCTCCGCGTAAGCACGCCAGGTAAAGGCAAAGGGCCTGTGGAGACTTGGCGACCTGCACCGAGATTCGGTCGCCCGGCCGGGCGCCAGAGGCCGCTAGAAAATTCGCCAGGCGCGCCGACTCCCGCTCAATGTCTGCATAGGTAAAGGATACTCCCGAGTCGGTGACCAGCAGTGGCTTGTCCAGGCGGGTACGGGCAATATCCTGGATAAAGGCATAGAGATTTTGATCCTGTTTCGACACGTTATTACCTTCCTCAGCCGAGCAGGCCCCTGACAGCAAAAAACAGTATGGAAGGACAAAGCAGGCAGCCAACACCCGTATAAAATGTCGCCGTCATTGCGCCGTAGGGCACCAGTTCGGGATCGGTGGCGGCGAGGCCCGCGGCAACGCCACTGGTTGTACCCATCAGGCCACCATAAACCATCGCCGATTGCGGGTTATTGAGACCTATAACAGGTGCAACAAAGACGGTGCCCACCATGACCAGTACAGACTTGACCAATCCCGCAGCCACGCTTAGCGCTACTACCTCTGAACTTGCTCCCAGGGCGGTACCGGTGACCGGCCCCACTATGTACGTCGCAGCGCCTGCACCAATGGTAGTGACCGAAACGGGATCGCTGTAACCAAAAGCCAGGGCAACAGCAGCCCCCACGACAAACGAAAGCATGACACCAAAGAAAATAGAAAAAGCACCAATAAACCCCGCCTTCCTGATGGCATTGAGATCCGCGCCAAATGCCGTCGCCACGATGGCAAAATCCCGAAACATGGCACCGCCAAGGATCCCAACCCCGGCAAGCACCGGCAGGTCCGCGATACCCTTCTGACCACCGCCGACAAGACCACCAACATACGCGATAACAAGGCCAAGGGTAATCGCGATGGCTGAACCATGCACCTGCCCGCGGGTGAGCTTGTCAGACAGCCAGTACGACAGCCAGACAAGCATGCCAACAAAAACAAACGCAGTAATGATGCCGTTCTTGTTCAGCGTCGATACAAGTGTTGTTGCCAGCGTATCCATGCTCAGGACTCTTTCTCCTTTTCACCCGCCTCGTTGCCGTTGCCAAAGCGCGCAAACACCGGGATAAGGGCAAAACTCGCAGCCACTGCAAGTGCGCCTGCAATAACAGCAAGCCAGCCACTGGATACCGCGGCGATGACATTCTGCTTTGCTGCCATGGCAACGACAATGGGAATGTACATGGCGCTCCAGAATGTAATACCGGATTGACTGGGTGAGGAGAGTTTAAACTTTGTGCCTGAAAGGTTGGACAGTACCAGGAGTAACAGCATGGCGATACCGACACCGCCCACGTTGGCTTCAACACCCAGGGTGATTCCGAGCAGGTCACCCAGGTATTTCCCCAGTAACATGCAAAAACCAAGCAAGGCCACGCCGTAAACAATCATTTCTTATCCATCGAAAGAACTTCGTAAATACTATGCTCGCCGCTTTTGCCCTTGATTTCTACCGAGCAGGTCTTGCCTATTTCAAGACTGTCACCGATTTCCTCAAAAACTGACCGGGAAATGAGCAAGTCGGTGCCGGATGTCTTGTTTGCGGACTCCACGCGGCTGGCAAAATTCACCGCGTCCCCGATAACCATCTTTCGGTCTCCCATTGAGTCATCAATAGTACCAATCACAACATCACCGCAGTGAATGCCAATACCTATGCCAAGACCCTGCTGGTAGGTGTTCTCCAGGTAGGGCTGCATTTGCTGCATGACCTCCAGCATTTGCAATCCACAGCGCACCGCGTTTTCGGGTGCCGAGCCGCTTTCCTCAACGCCAAAAAGAGCCAGCAGGCCATCTCCCATGTAATTGTAAACCTGGCCATGGTTGTCTTCGATGACCTGGCGCATTTTTCGAAAGTAGCGATTCAGCATGTGAATCACGTCATAGGGAAGCTGCTTGTCCGAAAACGAGGTAAAATTCCTGATGTCGGAAAACAGGATGACCACCCTTTTTTCCACGCCGCTTGAATTGATGGCCTGTTCCTGGCCGGAAACAGTAGACAGGGCCATGTCGACATCGTCATCGTCAATCACCAGCCTGCGGGCCTGGATATCGCCCATGACCCGGGTCTGGCAGGCCAGTCGTACATTGCCGCAAAACCCCAGCTTGCGGGAAAGGAAAATTTCACTTTCACCGGGCAAGGACACTTCAAGCTTGTTCGCGTTGACGACAAAAACCCGGCAGGTTGTACACCTCGCCTTTCCACCACACACGTGGGTGTGGGGAATACCGGCTCGCAGCGCAGCCTGGAGAATCGTTTCATCCTCCCTGACTTCTACTGTCTTGTTATCCGGTGCGAAATTGATTGACGGCATGGGCAGACGCTGTTTTAGATACGATTGTACTCTCGCATGAGCGCCTTGAGACGATCATGATCGATGGCTTCAAGGACCAGGCCCGGTGGTTTCACTGTCGGCACCGACTCTGCTGCAAGCATGGCGTTGATTATTGCCTCTTCCACGGATTGCACTGCGGCTTCGTACACTGTGTCGATGAAGTGATCATTGATGGATTCCATTTGATAATGCAATGGATTGTCGCCACCGATACCAGGGAAATCAAATTCATTGGCCACCGAAAAAGCAAGCACAATATCTCCGGAGTAATGCCCGCCCGGTGAACCGGTACGCGCTATACCCATTGCACCCCTTTTCGCCAGTCTGCTGAGCTGGTTCGGTAGCAGCGGCACATCGGTGGCAATGACAACTATGATCGAGCCCTGCTCGTGACCCAGCATCTCCGTGATAATGGCGTTCTCGGTAATGTGCTTTCCCACAGGAACACCGCAGAGCTTACATTCATGCCGGGTGCCAAAGTTGGACTGGACCAGGGCGGCAACAGTGTAATCGCTACCCTCCAAGTTGATGAGCCGTGACGATGTGCCGGTACCGCCCTTGAATTCATAGGTTTGCATCCCTGCCCCGCCACCCACATTACCTTCTGCGACCGGGCCTCCACTGGCCGATTCCAGCGCTTCAAACACGTGTTCTTCAGTGATATGCAAACCACAAATATCATTGGTCAGGCCATCATAGGTCTCTGCTATCACCGGCAGGGCCCAGCCATGACCTTCCAGGAACTGGCTGGAATACTGCTGAACCATCCATTTCACCGTACTGTGATGGACCATCCCCACTGAATGGCTATTGGTGATGCAGACCGGGCTGGTGAAATAACCGGCATCATTGATCCAGTGAGTCCCGGTCATCTCGCCGTTACCGTTGAGATTGAAGTGCCCCGCCCACACGGGTGAAAACCTGTCCTGTTTTCCGCGTGGCAGGATGGCCGTAACACCGGTCAGTACCGGGCCCTTCCCCACTTCAAGCTCGCCGCTTCCCCGGGCCAGGGTACAAAAGCCGACTTCAACACCGGGAACGTCGGTAATGGCATTATGTGCGCCCGGATGACCATCCAGGGGAAGTCCCAACTCTCTTGCTCTTGCTTTAGTCATTCACCCTCACCGCCGGCATAAAAAACAGGAAGCTTATAATAACACTCAAACTCACCAGCACATTTACACCAAGAAAGTTGTCGGCACTGATAACAAGCCCGGCCAGGCCGGGTCCAAGCGCAGCACCCACGGCATGAAAAGCAGGTGCAATGGCTATACCCCGGCCGGAATTATCCACTGTGGCAACTACGGCATACTGGTAGGCCAGTGAATAATTCCAGGCGAAGTTATAGAGCGCGACGGCGCAAACGTATACAGCAAGTTCGCGGCTGGAGCTGAGCATGATCGCGGCAATGATGGTAGCAATAGCAGAGAGTAGCAGGGGCTTTAATCGACCAAGGCGCTCACCCTGCCAGGAAGCCACCAGTGCACCGATGACTCCCACCGACACGCCGGCGGCCAGGCTATTGCCAATGGCCTGGGCTTCATATCCATAGGAGTTGCCCATGCGTTCAATAAAGGCCCAGAAGCAGCCCACGTTAAAAAAGAAGAAAAAGCAGCCCGCAAGCGCATACATCACCCTGGCCTGGGTGAAAACAGAAAAAGGATTACTCACTTCGTGTTGAAGGCCACTGGCGGGAACCAACCATGCAACAGCCAGTCCGCTGGAGGTTACCGCGATAAAGAATATCACCAGGTTTTGCAGTCCACCTGCTTTTATAACGGCGGGCAATAGCAACAGCCCGAGGACCTGGAAGCTTACCTGTGCAGCAATCGAGTAGCCAAACATGCGGTCCGGTTTGCTGTTATCCGAGAGCACGGTCAGGGCCAGGGAATAGACAATACCGCCACCCAGGCTTATCGCTGTCACGGCAATGAGGAAAAATAAAAAGCTGTGGGAAAATATGAGCGCCGCGATGTCACCGGCCAGCATCACCAGCAGGGCCACGTACAGGAGCTTCACCCAGTGGTATTTCCTGACCAGGAAAATAGCCAGTAGCGCGCTTATAGCTGCTGCTGCCATCAGCACAAACGCAAGCAGGCCCTGCTGGCTCTCCTCCAGGGATAGCTGCTCGGCCGCAGCACCGATAAGTAATGGAAGTACCAGGAAGCCGCTGGCGCCAACAACGGACAACAGCACGGCTGTTGCTACTGTTTTACCATCGTCAAGTAATGTCGGGCTGCCTGGTTCAGTCAATTTTCGATAACGGCCAGTGTGGGGGAAACTCCGGCAATTATCTGTTTATTAGCACCGTACAACAACCATATCCGCTAATTGATGACTGTATCCCCCCAGGTTCGGCCCGGTTATTCGTAGCGTAGCGCCAGTATCGGGTTTGAACGGGCGACCCTGATAGCGTGGTTTATCACCGTAAGCCATGCCAGCAACAGGAGCACGATACCCGCCTCGAGGAACAGCCCCACCGGCATTGCCGCCCTTTCCGCAAAAAAGTTCAGGTAAAGACCGGCTGTCACCCAGGCAAGTGGGGCGGCGATAAAAATGGCGATCAGCACCGGGCGGGAAAACTGCAGCAACAGCAGCCTGATGATGTCGACAATGCCGGCACCCAGTACTTTTCGTATGCCAATCTCCCTGGTACGTCGCTCCGCCATGAAAGCTGCCATGCCGAACAGCCCGATGATGGCCACAAGGACGGCCATACCGGCAAACCCCGCAAGTGCAATATTGATCCCGCGAAATATCTTGTAAACATCATTGAAATGCTTGTCGAGAAATTGTCTCTCAATCGGAAAAGCCGGCACCTGGTCTTCCCATACACGATCAATTTCCTC
>CAZXDV010000076.1:0-11967 GCA_964639535.1 uncultured Enterobacteriaceae bacterium
GGTAATCGGTGGCGGGATAGTCTCAAAGGAATCGATCAGTGACGCTGCCAGGGATTACTATGAATTGCTTTTAAACCACCTTAATTTTGAAGAATGACAGTTATTGCCGCTGGTGAAGCAGTCTTTCTCTGACGACGACTGGCAAAATATAGAAGTCAGGCTCTCTGAAGATGAAGATCCCTTATTTGGAAAAGCGATTAATGAGCAATTTACAAACCTGCTACAGCAAATTTCAGCCCACAGGAACCTGAACTAACACTCCTTTCAGCAAAGGGGAAGAAAAGACCAGGATCAAGTCCCTGCCCGGGTTTTTGGGCGGGGACTTGTTAATCGGTAAATTTTACCTGCTATCAGGGCTGGTAGGGCAGGGAAGAATGATGCAACACTATGCGTAGCGCGCCTTCTTCATCTTTCTTGTAACCCCAGCTTTTATCAAGCTTTGTGACGTTACCATCCTTGTCAGTGCAGATAACCCAGCCCATCCACATTGCCACGTCTCCCTGGATGAAGGTGGCAGAAGTCTCCGAAACCACGTTGCGCCATCCCTTGATGGCAAATCCACCATCCAGTGGGTAGTCATCACTATGACCCACAAAGTAGGATAGTGCACCTTCTCGTGTTGGCCTGAAAGTTTGTTCACCGCTTGCCAGGGTCGGCTTGAACAGGACCGGGCCCATGTTATAACCATAGGCTGCATCAAGGGCGCCGTTGGCCATTTCCGTTGCAGCTTCAATACCGCCCTCTTCGAAAGCTTTTGAGATACCAACAAGAGCATCGCCCCAAATCTTGCGTGCATCAGTCAGTTCCTGTTCTGTGATCGTATTTGTCATCATTACACTCCATAAATGGCACCAGTCAGGTGCACCTGTTTTTGATTGTAAGCCAGCGAGTCAGGTTGAAGCTGGTTTTATACTGTAAAAAGCTGCATTCGAGCTGACGAAGATGGGCACAGTAAGAGTCAGCCAGATAGAAGTCAATAGACGAAAGTTCGAATAAAATTTAGTAAAAATTCGAAAAAACCGATGTTTCTACCGGTCGCAGAAAGTGCCGGTGCCTTGAAGCATCCCAGGATTCAGTAGGGTTAAAAAGTATGGTGCAGGCTGACCTGGATTTGCCCCTTATCCACCGTGCTGGTTGCCTGGTGCATGTAGCCGCCCTGTATCTTTAAATTCTTTGAAAGGCTATATCCAAGCGCGGCATAGAGACGATTCCGGTCAAAGGTTTTTACACGCCGACCGTTGCCAATATTCTTTTCCAGGTTCAGAAAAATCTCGTTATAAATTGCAAGATACCAGGTGCCCGGGTCAATGCGGGTGTTGTTTAGCGGAATGTCCATGAACAGCGCATACCGGAAACGAGTACGAAAATCCTGGTCTTCCACCCATCTTTGCTCTGTACGCAGGCGGTGCCTGAACCTGAGACGTTCGCCAAGCCCATGCCGAATCAGGGCTTCCTGGTATATACGGTGTTCATTGCTGGTGGCATCGCTATCTCCGAAAGCGCCGGAAGTAATATTGGCGTAACCCTGTGTCAGGGTCACAACCTTGTTTTTCGTGGTCCAGGTCAATCCACCCCTGAGCAGCAGTTGCTCCAGGTCGCCACCAAGATCCCAGTTGCGATACTGCACATCACCCTGAAGACCCCACTGTGATTCCTCAAAACTCTTTGCGAAAAAGTACATATACCACGCGCCTGTATCGTCTTCGTCGATAGCCTGCTGCGCCAGGGAAACGCGCGGCATCATCGCCAACAGGAGGGACAGGTACAGTATTTTCTTAAAGGGGCTGTTCATACGGGGCGGGATTATGCACAAAGTCATGGGTGTTCTTCAATTTTTATCTGTTGCAGCGTAAAGGGGCTAAACACGGGTTTGTGTAAGTTTTTTTCGTCCATCACCCGCCGGAAGCGACGCAAATGTTACATCAGCCCCGCTTGTCTTGGTCCCGAATTATAAACACATTTGTCACCCATTTGAGGTAGTCCGCGTCAGAATTCCGTAAGGGAAAGTCAGCGATATACCCTGTGTTGACATAAATTTGTCCTATCCTGGTGCATGTCGGGCCAGGTCCGGGATAGTGCGGGCCTTTACTTGCGAGTCCGCTCGATTAACGATTATCATTTGTCGACTTTCCTTGTCTTATGCATCTCAGGGGTGTTTTCGAAACTGCTTTCAAACATTTTTGAGTAGATTTGCTGAGTCCAATCTATAAATAAAAACAACAGTTCAGGGGTCTGAACCGTCGCAGGGGGAACCGCGAGGGAAATGGAGGAAAAGAGTACGGAAGATGCCGGCTTGCCATCGCCGGAGAGCCTGGTGCAGGAGATTGGGCAGGGTAAGTCGAAGGCTGAGGGTCTACTTGTTTCACGATACTGGCGCAGCCTGTATTTCATACTTCAACGCCGAACCAATGATGCGGATCTCGCCGCTGACATTGCACAGGACACGTTCATCGTGGTCATACGCAAGGCGCGTGATGGTGCTATAACCAATCCTTCCGCGATAGCCGCATTTATACGCCAGACCGGTATCAACCTTCTTATCGCACATTACAGGAAGGAAAAAAGAAGAAACACCGAGGCTGACAGCGATATTGTTCTCGATGCCGCCGATAGCTCACCGGGTCTGCTACAGTCCGTGGCATCAGAAAAGGTCTTTGAACTCGTCGTCCAGGTTCTTGAAGAATTGAAGGTCGAAAGAGACCGCGAGATTCTAAAGGCATATTTTCTACATGAGGAGGAAAAAGCGCGGATATGCGAGCGCCTCGAACTCAGCAACGAGCATTTTGACCGCGTACTTCACCGGGCCAGGGGCAGGTTAAAGCAATTGCTGGAATTCAAGTACGGCAAAATCAGGCTTGCAGGCGATGAAGAGAACATAGCCGGCACCCTGCTACTGATACTTTTTCTTATCGAGGCAGGACATATTCCTGCCGTTCAACAATATTTCTCGAAATCTCCAACTACGGTGAGAGAAGCGCATTCTTCCCGGCACTATGAAGACAGGAACGAGATTTACGGAAGAATCTTCAACTCGGGGGGGGACAGTTATACCTATCCCAAAAAACCAGTTGAGAGTGAATTAAATGGATAAAGACTACATAGAAGAGCAGGACATTGCGGGTAAATACCTGCGTGGTGAATTAACAGCTGAAGAAATCGAGAGCTTTGAGCTTGTATTCATGGAAGACCCTGGGCTGCTGCAGCGTCTTGAACTTGACGCCGCATTTTATCGGCATGCTCGCGCTGCGCATGAAGAACTTAAAAATGTTAACAAAAATAACAGGTTATCCTCGTTTATCCAGGTTGCCATGGGCATGGTGGCGGGTGTACTGATCATGACTTTTACACCCCAGTTGACCAGGGACGATGACGATTTGCTGGACAGGCTTGGAATTGCCCAGGTCGAATACATTGATCAATTCAGGGGTGTTGCGCCCGGCAAGGTGCCAACACGTTCAATTGAGCTAAACAGTAGCGCAGAGAACCTGGTCATTGTTATTGATACGGGTGACATAGTGAACATGTCCTATGACATCGTTATAAACAGGAATTCTGGGAACAGGCAGGTGGTGTCCAGCGCTATCAATGTTGCCGATACTTCCGGCGAGCTTGTCATTTATATTCCCGTGAAACTCATTAGCGAAGATGTTTATGTCCTGACAATGTATGAGAGTGGCACTCGTGATGTGATGAAAACATTTTTTCTTGATGTAAGCCATTAACCTGGCTTTACATAGCCCTGTAGAAAAATGAAAAAAAAAGATATACGGGCACTCATTCCAGAGATAGCGACGAGCATGACGGGTGCCAGCTTCGGCTCCTCTACAATGAGTGCCGGCATGACCTACCTGGGCCAGTTTATCTCTCACGAGATCGTGCCCAATACTATCAAGTTAACTGCATCAAGGGAGGTCACAAGAGAACTCAACCTTGATAGCCTGTATGGCGACAACAGTCTTTACACCAACCTGCTTGGGCAAAAGGATGATATTTTCTTTCACAAAAACGGCCGCTTTATCCTCAACGAAAATAATCCGCATGACCTGAACAGGATTGAAGAGGGCCCGCTTAAAGGAACCGCCGTTATACCGGAGCAGCGTAATGATGAAAACATGATCATTGCGCAGCTGCACCTGCTATGGCAAAAGCTGCACAATAGCCTGATGGACAAAGGCATTGCCAGGAGTGCCCTGGATGCCCGAAAGATAGTCACCCTCATGATTCACGTCGTGATTATCGAGGACTACCTGCACCAGGTCCTGGACGAGAATGTATTTCGCGCATACTTTAGGAACAACCGGAAATACCTGAAATTCGATTTCACCAGTATTCCGACTTTCTTTTCTCATGCGGGTTTCAGGTTTGGACATAGCATGGTTCGCGAGGTGTATGAAGTGAACACCGGCACGAAACTTCCTTTATCAAGTCTCTTCGGCGGTGAAAAGCCTATTCCGATCGACAAGGCCATTGCCTGGGACAAGTTTTTTAGAATCGACGGTGCTGAGACTGCCCAAAAAGCACTAGAAATTAACACTTTTATCAGCACACACATGAAAAGCATTCCAGGCAGCGGTTTGCATAACATTACAACTCACATTATTGAGCGAAATCTTCTTGCCGGGCTTGAAGCCGGATTGCCGGGAGGTAAGGAATTTTTCCAGTCAGTTATGGAACAGTGCAATCGCTGCGACATCAAGAAAGATCTCGAGCTCCACCTGCTGGAGGATATCTCGAAGGCCTCCTTTAGCGATGTCACAGGCCTCTCCATAGATAACCTGCCGTTATGGCTATATATCCTTTACGAGGCACAGGTGGAACATTCAGGTTTCCGGCTGGGTGTCCTCGGAAGCATGATCGCCGCCGAGGTATTAAGTGCATCAATGTCTGGTGCCACTGTTTCCGTATACAAGAATGACACGTACCAGGTGTATGAGGTATTGGAATTACTTGATGATTTAGTTCCGGGGTTCACGTCGGGATTTGATGTGGATTTCAAACAGGCCGACATGTTCATGTCGAATTTGATCAAATTTGTAGAACAGAGCTAGGAGGAGAAAAAATGGCTAAAGACTATAAGAAGGAAACAGACTGGGCGGCAGGGCCGCACAATGTATCGACGGCTATATTTGAGGTGGACAATTCACAGGCAGATAAACATACCGATCTACATCCATACCTGCCCAGTGATAATGGCCAGTACAAGTTTAAATCACTGTTGTACCCCGATGGCGCAGGTGGTCACTTCATTTTCCAGATACCCGATGATAACGGGCCATGGGATAAAAACATGGGCATCATTATGCGTTCTTTGAAGCTAAAATTATTCGATGACGGAAAAGGCAGTCCCTACCTGTTGGACGCCAATGTTACCTACGATCTAAAAGGGGGCAGCATTGGCAGCGATCCGGGCTGGGATGTAACTGAATGGCGAGTCGATGTAGCGAATATTGGCAGGGAAGATGAGGAAATCCTCGATACGGTCACATGGAGCAAGAAAGGTGTTGGTACGATCCAGACCCTGGCCAAGTGGCGTCCTTACAAAGAGCTCGCATAAACCCCGAGGTGCAGGTTGCAAGGATGAAAGTGAGATTCCTGTTATTTAGTTTGAGCCTCCTGGCTTGTCCAGGGGCGCTCGCCTGCGATGTTGAGTCGATATTTTCAGGATCGTCAGGGTCCGCGCAGGGGGCAGGGAGTGGCCCCGCGGGTGAGCAGGCTATTTACCGGGAATACCTGCGACAGGCGTCCTGCACAAGCAGCCCTGCTTCACGGGCAGACAGCTCAATTGCACTTGTGGACTTAATCCTTGACAGGGCACAGCATGGCTCGGCAAACAGGGAAGCCTTGCATGAAAATGCGATGGTGCTGATAAATGACGCGCAAAAAACAAGCAAGGCTAATGGTTTATTTATCGAGTATGCGCGTCTCCTGCAATTGCAGTGGGTCCTGTACCTGCAGAAAAATGAGTCCATAAAAGGCCTGGAGTTACTTCCTGAAGCGATTGATTATTTACAACGTGCGGAAGCACCTGCTGATTTGATCGCTGAGATTTATAAGGATCTCTCCTACACCTATATCCTGGCGGGTGAATTATCCAGTGCAAAAACCTACCTGAGACGGGCAGTTGTTCTGACCGTGAATTCCGGTGATGACGATCTTAAAACGGAAATCATCCTGTCTATCGCTGATGCTTATAGAAAAACGGCCGAGCTGGAGGTAGCAACAAGATACTACCGCCAGGCTTTTTCAATCAACGATGCTAAAGACAATGACTTTAAGTACGATGCCCTGTTAAAGCTGGGTACCCTGGACAGGGAACAGGGGCACATTGAAGAGGCCGTCAAGAAGCATCTTGCTTCCTATGAATTCTTCAAAAATGGAAATTACTACAGGTCACTGGTAGCTGAAATCGAACTTGCTCGTGATTTCCTGGTGAAGAGAGATTTTCAACAATCCAGTAAATATGCATTACTTGCATTCAATGATAGTCGTGCATTTTCCGAGCAAAAGCTGGATGCAGTGCTGATACTGATGAAATCGGATCCCGGCAACTGGAAAAAATGGTCGAACGAAATCCAGTCTATCCTGGAAGACGCTATTGAAAAGTCTGGTACTGATGTCGCCCATCCTATCCGCCAGCTGGAACATGCTCGCCTGGAACTCGAGTATGTTTTAAGTTCAGGAGATGCAGACCTTATCAGGCAGGTAGGTGATAATGGATTACGAGTATTCACAAGATTGCGCGATGATTTGAAGCGCTCAGAGGAGGCTTACCATGGTTGGATAGCTTCTGCAAAACCGTTTATCAGCACCTACATCAAGACGCTGTATTACACTGACAAGAACCGCTTGTTCGATGTCCTTGAAAAAACCTATTCAATTAGTCCGAAACCGGCACAGCTAGAGAACACTCGCCTGCTCAATCAACAAAAGGAACCAGCAGAAATAGCTTTGCTGGAGGCCTATCTTGGCGCCGAGAAAAGTGTCGTCGATGCCAGTTCAGACTGGGAAGAGACACGTAACAGTGCGAACAGGGAAAAGCTGGAGCAACTCAAGGCAAGGAGGGACCTGGCAAGGGAAGCATATCTTGAGTCCAGGAATAGCACTGAAGGAGAAACTTCTCGGGAGCATGAAGTCGTTGAAACAGGACCGGCTAAAATCGGAGCTGGCGATCTGTTTCTCAGGTATTACCTGCAGGAAGACATCAGCCTGTTGCTGGCGAGGCACGCAGACGGAGAAGAAATTATCGAGCTGCCAGCGCGCTCCGAAGTAAGAAAGCTGGTTGAAAAAATAGATGAGCGTTTCCTGTCCGGTGGATCGACCCGGGCAAAGCGTCAGCAGTTACTGGGCCAGCTACGGGCGCTGCTTCCGATACAGTTGTTACAGGACAGGGAGTTCGACAGGCTGGTCATCCTGCCCGATGACGAGATCCACAGGGTGCCTTTTTCGGCAATAAACCTGGGGAACGGGGACAGGGTCTATAAGCCTGTTTCAGGCAAGTATCGAGTTACTCGAACACATTCGGCTTACCAGTACTATGCGGCGAATAAGCCTGGCCGCATTAACGGCGAGACTAATGCTGCTGATATCCTTGTATTTGCCGACCCCCATTTTGATGAACACCGGCTGGCTGCCAGTTCGTCGGCTACCTTTCGAAACTGGTCAAGAAATCTCGCTCGATTACCGCATACGGCTGATGAAGCCAGGCAGATAGTGGCTCTTTTCCCGGATAAGAAAACCGCTGTTTTCCAGGGAAAAGAAGCGACCGGCGCGATCCTGTTATCAGAGCAGGCAAGGTCAGCAAACGTTCTGCACATTGCAACTCACGGCTACTACAACCAGAACACGCCGGATATTGTTGGAGTGGCGACGGCGGTGGAAGACAGGGACGGTAATCCGCAAAGAGGTTTCCTGAGCTTATCTGCGTTGCTGAGTAAGCCTTACAACTCGGACTTAATTGTCATCAGCGGATGTGAAACCATGCTTGGTAAAGAATATGACGGCTTTGGGGTGCAGGGCCTGGCCCAGGCATTCATTGCACAGGGTGCCGGCTCCGTTGTCGGTACGCTATGGAAAGTTGCCGATAAACCTACTTCAATATTTATGAGGTACTTTTACGAGGCGCTGAAATCAAACGGCGGTAACAGCTCCCTGGCATTAAATACTGCCAGGAACAGGCTGGCATCAATGGGAAGATACAGGGATCCGATTTACTGGGCTGCGTTTGTCCTGACCTCCGCCAATACCGGTTTTGAGAAAAACATTCTGCTTTGAGGACAATGCATTTGATACTTCGAAGTTGCCCCATGCCCGGTTCTAGCTAAAAATATCTCCTGCCCGGGCTTTCTCGTTGACGATTGCGGGACAGCGAAAACGCTCACCGTATAAAGCGGTAAGTTCATCACACCGCTGCATAAATTTCTCCAGTCCATAGGTATTGACGAACTGGATAAAGCCCCCGGTCCACACAGGTGCGCCAATGCCCATAATAGAACCGATATTTCCATCAACGACGGATCTTAAAACATCGGTTTCAAGACATTTCAGGGTTTCGATCACCTGCCTGAATAGTAGCCTGTCCTTCACATCCTGCTCTTCAATGTCGAACGAGGGGTTGTAATACCTGTCCAGCAGGGGAGGCCATACGGTCCTGCTACCATCTTCAGCATAATCATAAAAGCCACCATTGTGATGTTTGCCGCCACGGTTGTTCTGGTTCACAAGTAAATCCAGCACTTCCCGTTGAATATCCAGTTCACCCCACTTGTCTTTTTCTCCCATGGCATCCCATGTTTCGATAATTTTTAACGAAAGCTGCTGGCTGACTTCATCATAGATAGTGATAGGACCTACTGGCATGCCGATGGCCTTCCCCAGGTTGTCTATTTTTACAGGGTGCATTCCCTCGTGCAGCAGGCGAACTCCTTCGTTGAGATAGGTGCCAAACGTACGCGAAGTAAAAAAGCCCAGTGAATCATTTACCACGATAGGGGTCTTTTTAATTTGTTGCGTGTAATCAAAGGCGCGTGCCAGGGTTTCATCACTGGTTAGTTCGCCACAGATGATTTCTACCAGGGGCATCTTGTCTACGGGCGAGAAGAAGTGAATGCCGATAAAATTGGCCGGGTTTGAACTTGCCTGTGCCAGCCCGGTTATTGGAAGGGTGGAGGTATTTGATCCCCACACTCCGTTGGCTACAAGATATTTTTCCGAGGACCTGATAATTTCCCTCTTCAAATCCATATTTTCAAAGACGGCCTCGATAACCAGGTCACAGCCATCAAGATCATTATCATTTGCGGTTGCCTTGATGAGTCCAAGCACCTGCTCCTTCCCGGCTTCATCCATTCGACCTTGCTGCACCCTTTTATCCAGTAATTTTTCTGAATAGGCTTTGCCCACGTCGGCAGATTCCTGGCTGACATCTTTTAATATCACCTCGATACCAGCCATTGCCGAGACAAAGGCGATCCCCTGGCCCATCATTCCTGCACCCAGGACGCCGACTTTATTTACCCGGCTTTTTTCAACGTGTCCTGGGCGACTTCCGCCGCCGTTGACCTTGTTGAGCCCGAAGAAGAAGGTAGTGATCATGTTCTTTGCCACATCGGTCTGCACCAGGTGGGTAAAAGCCCGTGATTCGACACGCAGGGCCGTGTCAAAGTCAACGGTCGCCGCCTGTACCGCGCAGTCCAGCACCTCGGCAGGGGCGGGCAGGAGGCCACGGGTTTTCTGTGCCGTCATGGCAGGTGCTCCCATCAGGACCTGTGCCAGTCTCGGTGAATTGGCACCGCCACCGGGAATTTTATGACCTTTACGATCCCAGGGCTGCAATGCGGCTTCTGCATTACCCTTTTGTGCAAGAAGCCAGTCTCTTGCCCGGGGTAGCAATTCGTCCAGGCTTTGCACCGTCTCGTGAATGAGTCCAGCTTCCATGGCCTGCCGTGGAGTAAGTTTTTTACCCTCAAGAAGATAGGGCGCTGATTGCTCAAGTCCAATAAGGTTGACGGTCCTGACGATACCGCCGGCACCCGGGAGCAATCCAAGAGTCACCTCCGGCAAACCCATTTGAACTGATTTGTCGTCAAGAGCGATGCGGTAGTTGCAGGCCAGGCAAATCTCAAACCCACCTCCAAGAGCTGCTCCGTTGATAGCCGCAACAACAGGCACCGGTAGCTTTTCGAGGCGGCGAAACTGCAGTTTTACATGCTCAACCATGTCAAAGAACTCGTTTTCCAACCCGGGCTTCACTGCAAGAAGCTCCTTCAGATCACCACCTGCGAAGAAAACCTTTTTTGCCGAGGCGATAATGACGCCGCACAGTTCTTCCTCTTGCTCCAGCCTGTCTACGGTTTTAACCATCGCCTCGCGATACTCTGCATTCATGCAGTTGACCGGGCCTGACTGGTCCATGGTAATTGTTACTATGCCGTCACTGTCTTTTTCGTAGTTAAAAACACTCATTGTCTAAATCCTGTTATACGCGTTCAATGATGGTTGAGATACCCATGCCACCGCCTATGCAAAGAGACAGCATGGCACGTTTTAACGAACGTCTTTCAAGCTCATCCATCATGGTGCTGACAAGCATGGCACCTGTAGCGCCAAGGGGGTGGCCCATGGCTATGGCACCACCGTTAACATTTGTAATTTCATGCTCAATATCAAGGTCCCGCATGTAACGCATTGCTACGGATGCGAAAGCTTCATTGATTTCCCACAGGTCAATGTCTTTCTTTTGCAGGCCGGCTTTTTCCAGGCATTTCTCAGCAGCGGGACCCGGGCCGGTTAACATGATAATGGGATCTGTAGATAACACGGCCGTTGCTACAACGCGGCCCCTGGGCGTCAGCCCGAGGTCCTTACCTGCCTTTTCGCTACCAACAAGAACTGCACTGGAGCCGTCAACGATGCCGGAAGAGTTACCCGGCGTGTGCACATGATTCACCTTTTGAATTGAGTTGTACTTCTTGATGATAATGTCATCAAATCCAAACTGGCCCATCCCTTCAAAAGAGGGCTTGAGTGCTGCCAGGCCTTCCATTGAGGTGTCGGGCTTGATGAAATCATCTTTTTCAAGGATGGTGATACCGTTTTTGTCTTTAACCGGTACGACGGAACGGTCGAAATAACCGTTTTCCCTGGCATGGCTTGCACGTTTCTGTGACTCCACGGCGTAGGCATCCACATCCTCACGGGACCATCCTTCGAGGGTGGCAATAGTGTCTGCACCGATACCCTTTTGCAATGAAAACAGGCTTTGTGCCACAGGGTATCGGTGGCAATAGTGTCTGCACCGATACCCTGTGGCACAAAGCCTGTTTTCATTGCAAAAGCCGCATCCTGTACCATGGCTCCGCCGTTACTGAACATGGGTACCCGTGACATTGATTCAATGCCCCCGGCGACCACCAGGTCTTCCCAGCCGGAAGCCACCTTCTGCGCGGCGATGTTCACCGCTTCAAGGCCGGAGGCGCAAAACCGGTCAAGCTGTACGCCTGCCACGGACTCGTCCCAGTCGGCGTTCTGAACAATCATTTTTGCTACATCGCTTCCCTGTTCCCCAACCGGCGTTACGCAACCCATAACCACGTCATCCACGTACGAGGTATCAAGGTCATGCCGCTTTTGAAGTTCCCTCAACAGGCCGGCACCCAGGTCGATGGGCTTAACTTCGTGCAGGGTGCCGTCTTTTTTACCCTTGCTGCGCGGAGTTCTCAGGGCATCGTATATATAGGCATTTTCGGGCATTTATTTACTCCAGTTTATAACTCGCCAGGTGGCGGAATAATTAAATACAAGCGGGGCATGGGAAGATAACTCTTCCCGCGCAACATTCCAAATAAAGAAATCCTGCGCGCAATTCAATTTTTCTCGCCATTCAATCAATCCGCTGATAAGCTCATATTTACAAGGATCAAGGAGCAAATGGCCTATGCAGGATCAACCACTGATTCGTTCCATGCCCTT
>CAZXDV010000077.1:0-11961 GCA_964639535.1 uncultured Enterobacteriaceae bacterium
GGGGGGTGGCCAGGCTTTCATGCTGGCTGACTTTACCGGTCACGGACTTCCAGCGGCGATTGGCAGCATGATCGTATCGGATACTTTCTATGCCATGGTCGCCAAGGGGTTCTCCGTGGTGGACGTCCTGCCGGAGATCAATAAAAAATTATATGAAATGATGCCCACCGGCAGGTTCATGTCATGCTGCCTGCTGGAAATTCATCCCGGTTTCGAAGGTTTCCTCATCCTGAATGCGGGTTTACCCGATGTACTTGTTTATTCAAGGGATGGTGAATGCCTGCACGAGATCAGCTCCAGCAGCATTCCTCTTGGCATTCTTCCATCCGCAGAAATGAAAGCTGAGTTTTGCAACTACCAGATCCAGGGAGGAGAACGAATATACATTTACTCAGATGGACTTTGTGAAGCTGAGAATGCCCAGGGCCTGCAATATGGAATAGACAGGATGAAGAGTTCAATTAGCTCGTCGACGGAAAAGGGTACTGCAGTAAATAAACTTGTTTCCGATATTGACCGGTTCAGGACGGGCATTGCACAGGGTGACGATATTGCTATCCTCGAAGTGCACTGTACCGATAGCATGGATGAAGCCGATGTGCCAGGTACTGCATGCCAGTCATCTTGCAAATCCCCTGGTACCTGGCAGCTTCGTTATGAACTTGGTGCGAAAGAACTGCGAGATACAGACCCCATACCCAAGATTTTGCATTTCATCATGGATATCCAGGGCGAGGGCATTGAACGTGGTGTCCTCTACCTTATCCTTTCAGAATTATATAGCAATGCACTGGACCATGGTGTGCTGGGTCTGAAGTCGAGTATAAAGGATGAGGAAAATGGCTATCTTAAATACTATGAATTACGCGAGAAAAAACTGGCGGAACTGGTGGATGCAAAAATAGAAATTGAAATCGAGCACATACCCCGGGGTAATGACGGTTTGCTTTGCATCAATATTAAAGATAGTGGAGACGGCTTTGATCACAGGTCGTCTTCCATGTCGCTGGATGAGAATACATTGTCGCATGGACGTGGACTGCCCCTTGTCAGAAAAAAGGTAAAATGCCTTGAGTACCGGGGTTCGGGCAATGAAGTGCGAGCTGAATATCTTTGGAGTAGCCGCAACAGCTGAAGCGTTTTACAGTCAAGCTTCTTACACATTGTTCAATGAGGGGTATTGCCCCAGGTGCCCGGCTTAAGTCAATAAGGTCATATCATGGACAAGGGGGAGCACGTGGTCACGCGTGGATATTGCTTGTGCAAAGAAACAACATGGGAATACCGGGGTGAAGTCACCTGGGCCTGTTACTGTCACTGCGACGACTGCAGGAGAAACTGTGCTGCACCTGTTGTAGCCTGGATTGGTGTGCCGTTAAAAAATTTCAGCTGGACAGGTGTCAGCCCCAGTACTTATGAAAGCTCAAAAGGCGTCTTTCGTCACTTTTGTGGGAAATGTGGTTCGCCAATGGGATTCGAGGCCGATCACTACGCCGGCGGCATGCATCTTTATGCTGCTTCGTTGCAGGACCCCGGAGATTTTAAACCGACGTTTCATGTAAACTATGAAAGCAAGCTGCCCTGGCTGGAAATGCAGGATGAGTTGAAGAAGTATGAAGGGACCCTGCTACACGCGCCCGAAGACCTCAGTGATTACCAGTGACGTAAAAGCAAATCTAGCTATCAACGTAATATCGCTGGTGTAAACGTTCCACGAATGCCACCAGGTTAGGGTAGCTCCTGGCCATTTCGTTTAGCGGTAATTTAACGTCCGGCTTGATAAACTCCACAAGAAAGGCAAAGGCTATAACATCCATCGTGCTCGGTCCCTTGCCGTGAAAAAAATCCTTGTCACCAATGTAGTCTGACAATGCCTGGAAATCCTTGCGCGCAATTTCCAGCATTTCTTCATCGCTGTGCCTGCCTATGCCGTGAAGGTAGAGGGTTTTCTTGACCCCCCGCTGAGCCAGCACAGGCACGATCCATTTTAATGGCGGTGGCATGTCGCCAAAGAAATCTTCCCTCGTTTGTGGATATTGATCGCCAATCCAGCGCGACTTAACAAGACACCAGTAAAGATTTTCGTCCAGCATTTTTGAAAACGCATGGGTCACAGACATTTGCTCGGCTGTCAGCTCAGCATCGAGCGGGTCTCCATACTTTTTCTTGAGGTAATCGATGATGAAGGCGGAGTCACCGATAAGCTGCCCTTCGTCCTCGATAAACGGAATTTTCTTCTTGGGCGCCTTGCTCAAGTATTGCGCGCCGGATTTCACTTCAAATTCGATACCGGCTGCCCGCATGTAGCAATCCACTTTCATACAAAAGGGACTGGGGTCGGCAAGCCCTCGCCACTCACCGAAGTTGTAAAGGGTAATCACGTTTAAAAGAGCCCCGTTATGTTGCCATTCTCGTCCACGTCAATATTTTCAGCTGCCGGCACCCTGGGTAATCCTGGCATAGTCATCATGTTACCGGCGATAGCCACGATAAAACCTGCGCCGTTGGCAAGACGGACCTCGCTGATTTCTACACTATGTCCACTCGGCGCGCCGCGAACAGTGGCGTCAGCGCTAAACGACATCTGGGTCTTTGCCATGCATACGGGTAGCTCACCATAGGCGCCGTTTAATTTGTCAATTTCGGCTCTCACCTTGGGATTAGCAGTCACCTGGCCGGCGCCATAAATTTTTGTCGCAATCGTTTCAATTTTCTCCCACAGGGATTTTTCAGATTCATAGACAAAACTGTGCTGCCCCGGATTGTTGTCTACCACATCGGCGACGGCATGTGCGAGTTCCTCGGCGCCAGCACCTCCATCGGCCCAGTGCCGGGCTACGACGGCTTTAGCACCCAGCGCATCAACCCGGTCCTTGAGTAGCTGGATTTCGGCATCCGTATCCGCCGTGAAGTGATTGATACTGACAATGCACGGAAGGCCATAATGCTGCTGGATATTGTTCAGGTGACGCTCAAGGTTGACCATGCCTTTTTCCAGTGCCTCGAGGTTTTCTGTATTCAATTCATCCTTATTGATACCGCCGTGGTATTTCAGTGCCCTGACAGTTGCCACCAGGACCACGGCTGCAGGCTTCAGTCCCGCCTTGCGACACTTTATGTCGATAAATTTTTCAGCGCCCAGGTCAGCACCGAAACCGGCCTCGGTGATCACGTAGTCGGCCAGTTTCAGGGCAGTCTGGGTAGCCGTGACGCTATTACAGCCATGCGCAATATTGGCGAATGGTCCACCATGGATGAGCGCGATATTGTTTTCCAGGGTTTGCACGAGGTTGGGCTTGATCGCATCTTTCAGCAACGCGGCCATGGCGCCATGGGCATTGAGTTCCCTGGCATGGACCGGCTCTCGATCGCCCCGCGTGTAACCGATAACGATATCTCCCAGGCGTTCACGCAAGTCTGAAAGAGATGTGGCCAGGCAGAAAATCGCCATGACTTCCGAAGCAACGGTAATATCGTAGCCATCTTCGCGCGGAAAACCGTTAGCGGTGCCGCCCAGCGAGAGTACTATTTTCCTTAGCGCACGGTCATTCATGTCCACCACGCGTTTCCAGGCAATCAGCCTCGGGTCCAGGTTCAGGGCGTTACCGTGCTTGAGATGGTTATCAATCATTGCCGAGAGAAGGTTGTGTGCAGCGCCAATGGCGTGAAAGTCACCGGTGAAGTGGAGATTGATGTCTTCCATGGGTACCACCTGGGCGTATCCGCCCCCGGCAGCACCACCCTTGACGCCGAAACATGGACCAAGTGAAGGCTCCCTGAGGCAAATCATGGTTTTCTTACCAATCCTGTTCATGGCGTCACCGAGCCCGACCGTGGTGGTTGTTTTTCCTTCTCCAGCGGGGGTAGGGCTGATCGCCGTGGTAAGAATGAGCTTGCCGTCTTCCTGGCTCTTGAGGCTATCGATATAATCCAGCGAAAGCTTTGCCTTGTAATGGCCAAATGGTTCAAGGTGCTCGCTATCTATGCCGTATTGTTCTGCAGCAAGGTCAATGATGCGTTGTTTGTTCGCTTTTTGTGCGATTTCGATATCAGACATTCTTATATTCCTCGATATAGCTTCCCATCCATGGAGACCGGGGTCTCGCCCGGGAAGGAAGGGACTTATGCAGAGCTCCTGAATTATTCTTGTTATAGTTCAGGGAATATGGCTTCACCGTCGCGGTCATTTTAGCGCGACGATGGCAATTTCACTAATCAATATAATTTATGCATAGAATTTTTCAGAAAATCAGGGATTTCCTCGATGCTCACCATCTGCAGCTGGCGTCCGCCGGAGGAGACTGGTTATTGGCATTGCTGGGCGTAGTACTGGGCCTGCTGGTTGGCGGCGTGGTGATTGTTTTTCGATTGCTGGTGGAGTGGAGCCAGGCCGGTTTTTTACCTGCTGCTGATCCTGAAAATTACGAATTGCTGGACTGGCAACTCCGGTTACTTTACCCGGTTGCCGGTTCCATCCTGCTTGGTGTTATTTTCCTGCTGGTGGTACGTGGTCCAATCCGGCTTGGCGTTATCCACGTGATGGAACGACTGGCCTATCACGAGGGACATCTTCCGCTAAAACATGGGTTGCTGCAGTTTTTTGGTGGTGCTATCGCCATAATCTCGGGGCACTCGGTGGGAAGAGAGGGGCCAAGCATTCATATCGGCGCCACCGTCGCCAGTCTCACCGGGCAGAAACTTCACCTGCCCAACAACAGTATCAGGACACTGGTTGCCTGTGGTTCGGCTGCGGCGATTGCCGCCTCATTTAATACTCCGCTTGCCGGCGTTATTTTCGCCATGGAAGTGGTTATGATGGAGTACACCATCACGGGTTTTACCCCGGTCATCCTTGCAGCCGTAAGTGCCACGACCCTGAATCGCATGATATTTGACAGTTTGCCGACATTTATCGTACCCGAGTTGAGCCTGCATACATTCTGGGAACTTGCGGTGATCGTTGTCATGGGATTCGCTATTGGTGCACTGGCCACCCTGTTTATACGTGTTCTGAACTGGATTACACGCAAGGGCCAGGCGCTTGCCCCGGGTCTCAGGATAGTCGTCGGTGGTGTGGCCATGGGAGGCTGCGCAGTTATTGCGCCGCAAGTCATGGGAATTGGCTATGACACCGTCAACGCAGCCCTGTTTGGTGATATCGTGCTTGCCACGCTTGTGTTCGTGCTGTTTGTCAAATTACTCGCGACCGCCATTTGTGTTGGCATGAGTATTCCTGCGGGCCTGATTGGACCAACCCTGTTCATGGGGGCGCTGGCCGGTTCCGCGGTGGGCCAGCTGCTTCACCTGTTTTCCGCTGATCTATCACACCCTGGGCTCTATGCGATGCTGGGTATGGGTGCCATGATGGGGGCGACGCTGCAGGCACCACTGGCGGCCCTGCTGGCCTTGCTTGAGTTGACCGGCAATGTCGACATTATATTTCCGGGAATGCTGGCGGTGGTCAGCGCAAATATTGCTGCCAAGGAATTTTTTGGCCAGGAGTCGGTTTACCTGAGGCAGATGTCTTCTATCGGGCTTGATTATCACCACGATCCGCTGTCCCAATCACTGCGCAGGCGGGCAGTAGGCTCCGTTATGGATTCCTCCTTTTGCCTGTTAAGCCCGCTGGTTAGCCGAAGCCAGGCTGAAAAGCTGTTGTCGGAGGAGCAGCCGCAGTGGCTTATTATCAACCGCGAGGACGGAAAACTACTCATGCCTGCTGCAGACCTGGCACGGGAACTGGAAAATGAGTCCCTGGCGGAGGACGATGAAATTGATTTACTGGAGATTCCCTCGAAACGCATGGAACTGGCATCGGTGCGGCAACAATCGACGCTGCAACAGGCGTTTCGGATTCTAAATGATACGGATGCAGAAGCCCTGTATGTCATACGTCCCCTGGGTGCGGCCGCGGACAGGATATACGGTGTCGTAACCGCGGAGCATATTGAAAAAAGCTACCAGCTTTCCTCGGTACAGTGAGGCTGAATGAGCCTTAATCCCCCCGGGCCGTCTTTTGTGACCGCCGGGAGTGGAGATTATCTAAAAAAATGGAGTGGCGCTCAATTATCTGTTACGATTCGCGTCCATCATATGTCATGTATTTTTGCTCTTATCGAACCTCCCAACGGTTCCCTCGAATCGATAAGAGAAGCTCCCCCTGAATTCAGCCAGCCTGCCCGTGATAGTGGGGTAAATCTGCCATGACACAGTACGTATTTATCACCGGTGGCGTGGTTTCATCCCTTGGAAAGGGGATATCTTCCGCATCCCTGGCAGCCTTGCTCGAGGCCCGTGGTCTTAAAGTCACATTACTCAAACTCGATCCCTATATTAATGTTGATCCGGGAACGATGAGTCCATTTCAGCATGGCGAAGTGTATGTCACGGAAGATGGGGCGGAAACTGACCTGGATCTTGGGCACTACGAGCGTTTCGTAAGAACGCGCATGGGCAAACGCAACAACCACACCACGGGTCGAATCTATTCCAACGTCATCCAAAAAGAGAGACGGGGGGAATACCTGGGTGGCACCGTGCAGGTGATTCCCCACATCACCGACGAAATCAAGCGCTGCATCGTGGATGGCGCAGGGGATGCGGAGATAGCCATGGTAGAGATCGGTGGTACCGTTGGTGATATTGAATCACAGCCCTTCCTTGAGGCGATTCGCCAGATGCGAGTCGAACTGGGAAGCCGGAATACAGTATTTATCCATCTTACACTGGTGCCTTACATAAGCGCGGTTGGAGAAATAAAAACCAAGCCGACCCAGCACTCGGTGAAGGAATTACGCTCGATTGGTATCCAGCCTGATATCCTGATTTGCCGCACCGATCAGCCGCTGCCGGATAATGAACGAAAGAAAGTTGCGCTATTCACTAACGTCGAGGAGTCCGCCATCATCTCGGCCGTCAATGTCGACAATATTTACAAGATACCTCGCCTTTACCAGGAGCAGGGACTGGACGATATTGTTATTGACAAGTTTGGTATGGATATTCGCAGTTCAGATCTGGGTGAATGGGATGCCGTAGTGGATGCCATGGAACACCCGGATGGCGAAGTTAACATCGCCATGGTGGGCAAGTACATGGAGCTGACCGACTCTTACAAGTCGCTCTCGGAAGCGCTTATACATGCCGGTGTGCAAAACCGCATGAAGGTGAATATTGCCTATGTAGATTCTGAAGACATCGAGCGTGACGGACTGGAGTTGTTAGGGGGGCAGGATGCCATACTGGTGGCTCCCGGGTTTGGTAATCGTGGTGTTGAAGGAAAAGTGCTGGCGGCAAAGTATGCCCGCGAAAACGGGATCCCGTACCTTGGTATCTGCCTTGGTATGCAGGTGGCGGTGATAGAATTCGCCCGCCATGTTGCAGGATTAATGGACGCAAATAGCACCGAGTTTAATGATGAGTGCGAGCATCCTGTCATCGGCTTGATCACGGAGTGGCTCGATGCTGCAGGCAACGTGGAAAAACGCAGTGCCGATTCAGACATGGGCGGGACCATGCGGTTGGGTGGACAGGAATGCGATCTAGTAGAAGGCACACGGGTGCGTGAGCTATACGATGCTGCGCGTATTATTGAACGTCACCGTCACCGTTACGAATTTAACAACAATTATCGTGACCGACTGGAGGAGAGGGGGCTTGTTATCGCGGGCCTGTCTACAGACGCTCGTCTTGTCGAAATTATTGAACTTGCCGATCATCCCTGGTTTATTGGCTGCCAGTTTCATCCCGAATTCACGTCAACCCCCCGGGATGGCCATCCCCTGTTCACAGGTTTCGTGAGGGCGGCAGTTGACCACAGGCACGCCCTTGCCGGGGAAAAGCAGAATGCAGTTATGTGATTTTGCAGTTGGTAATGGCCAGCCATTTTTTCTTATCGCTGGCCCCTGTGTCATAGAATCCGAATCCCTGGCCCTTGAAAGCGCGGGCGAATTGAAAGAGATCTGTGCAGAACTGGGCATCCCTTTTATTTACAAGTCCTCGATTGACAAGGCGAACCGCAGTTCACATGAAAGTTATCGTGGTCCGGGCCTTGAAGAAGGGCTGCGTATACTTGATAAAGTCAGGCAGGATATTTCAGTACCCATCCTGACCGACGTTCATGAAGATAGTCCCCTGGACGAGATTGCTGCCGTGGTGGACGTGTTGCAGACCCCCGCATTTCTATGTCGCCAGACGAATTTTATCCAGAATGTCGCGCGCCAGGGCAAGCCGGTTAACATAAAAAAGGGCCAGTTCCTGGCGCCCTGGGACATGAGCACCGTGGTTGAAAAGGCCAGGGCCGTGGGTAATGAGCAAATCATGGTTTGCGAGAGAGGCACCAGTTTCGGCTATAACTACCTTATATCGGATATGCGTTCGCTGGTCGTGATGCGCGAAACTAGCTGCCCGGTGGTATTTGATGCTACGCATTCCGTGCAGTTGCCAGGCGGAATGGGAAATCGTTCGGGAGGGCAGCGCGAATTTGTACCGGCGCTCTCACGTGCAGCGGTCGCTGTTGGTATAGACGGCCTGTTCATGGAAACCCACCCGGACCCCGACAAGGCTCTGAGTGATGGTCCGAATGCCTGGCCGCTGGGTAAAATAAAGGAACTGCTTATAGAACTGGTGGCAATTGATTCTGCAGTAAAATAAATAAACCGTGAAAAAATAAGAGTTGTTAAAAAATGTCAACAATAAGTGATATTCGAGCACGAGAAGTACTTGATTCAAGGGGCAACCCCACTATCGAGGCGGAGGTTTTTACAGAGTCAGGTGTGAGTGGTTCAGCCATGGTTCCTTCAGGCGCTTCCACCGGTGTGCGTGAAGCGCTGGAACTGCGCGACAAGGATGCAAAGCGCTTTCTTGGCAAGGGCGTAAAAAAGGCGATTGACAATATTCACCAGCAGATACTTCCCGAATTGCGGGGAAAGGATGTTCATGACCAGGCATCCATTGACGGAAGCATGATCATGCTGGACGGAACTGATAACAAGGCCAAGCTGGGCGCGAATGCATTGCTTGCAGTGTCCATGGCAAGTGCTCATGCAGCAGCAGCCGAAGAAGGATTGCCCCTTTATCAGTACCTGGGTGGAGATGGACCGTTCGATATGCCTGTGCCCATGATGAACATCATCAACGGTGGCGCACATGCAGATAACAGTGTTGATATGCAGGAATTCATGATATTGCCAACCGGTGCAGCAGGTTTGGCGGAAGCCGTGCGTTATGGTGCGGAGATATTTCACGCACTTAAAGCTGTTCTTTCATCAAAGGGGCTTAGCACAACAGTAGGTGATGAAGGTGGCTTTGCACCGGATCTAAGTTCTAATGAGCAGGCCGTGGAAGTGATTCTCCAGGCTATCGACGATGCGGGATTTCGTGCCGGTGAAGATATCCTGCTTGGCCTTGATGTGGCCAGTTCAGAGTTTTATAGCGATGGTAAATATACCCTGGCTTCTGAAAACAAGGTCCTGGACGCGGAAGGTTTCCTTGATTATCTCGCACCCTGGTTCGAACGTTACCCTATCATCACCATGGAAGATGGAATGGCAGAAGATGACTGGGAGGGATGGAAGTTGATGACAGAAAAACTGGGTGACCGTGTGCAGCTCGTGGGAGATGACCTTTTCGTTACCAATACCAGTATTTTGCAAAAAGGTATTGATGAAGAAACGGCGAACTCAATCCTGATAAAGGTGAACCAGATTGGCACCCTCAGTGAAACACTGGCGGCAATCGACATGGCAAAAAAAGCCGGATACACCGCAGTAATTTCACACCGTTCGGGCGAAACAGAAGACACAACAATCGCTGACCTTGCTGTAGCAACGTCGGCTGGTCAGATAAAAACCGGCTCACTTTCACGTTCTGACAGGGTTGCCAAGTATAATCGCTTGATGAAAATTGAACTGGAACTCGGGCAGGCAGCGCGATATCCCGGTCGGGAAGTTTTCGCTAACCTTGGTGGTGGCAGCTAAATACGGCGAGATATGAAAACGCTCGTGACAATACTGCTTATCCTGCTGGTCTCGCTTCAATATCGCCTGTGGTTCGGGCGCGGCAACTTGCAGGAAGTTGCTGAACTCGAGTCTCTCAAACAGGAAAGGGAATTAAAAAACGAGGAACTTGAAGAGCGTAACCGTGCGCTTGCAGCCGAGGTTCTCGATCTCAAGAAGGGCATGGAAGCGGTAGAAGAAAAAGCACGAAGTGAAATGGGGATGGTCAAGGAAGGAGAAACCTTTTACCAGATCGTTGACAGTGCGGATTTCAACCAGCAGGCAGCACAAGAGTAGGCAAGGGAATTCTGGCCATGGAAGCATCGCAGCGTATATGGGCAGTTGTGCCAGCGGCGGGTATCGGGAGTCGCATGCAGTCCGATGTGCCCAAGCAGTATATGAGCATCAATAACAGGTACGTGCTGGATTATGTCCTCGATATATTTTGTCAACATCCGCGTATTGCTGGCGTGATGGTTGCTATCGCAGAACACGATGACTGGTGGGCATCACTCACAAATTCCGGGAATGAGAAAGTAACGCAGGTGCTGGGAGGGCGTGAACGTTGCCATTCAGTATTAAATGCAGTCAATGCTCTCGCGGAACATGCTGACCCGGATGACTGGGTGATGGTTCACGATGCAGCGCGACCCTGTTTACTGGATGATGATATAAATCGCCTGATTGATAGCGTTATTGAGAAAAATACAGGCGGAATCCTGGCGGCTCCGGTAAGGGACACCATGAAGCGTGGTGATAAAGATAACATCATTAGTGAAACAGTTGAGAGAGAAGGCTTGTGGCACGCCCTGACGCCGCAAATGTTCAGGTTGCAACAATTAAAATCGGCGATCGAGGACGCACTCCTGGAGAACAGGCTCGTTACCGACGAGGCACAGGCAATGGAGCTCAAGGGTGAACATCCCCTGCTTGTAGAAGGTGATCCGGGTAATATCAAGATTACCTTACCGCGTGATTTAAAGCTGGCAGAGATTTTTCTTGCGGAGATGGGAGAATAGTAAATGAGAGTTGGTCATGGTTATGATACGCACCGTTTTATCGAGGGCCGACCTTTAATACTTGGCGGTGTTGAAATACCGCACGATCGAGGACTGGAAGCACATTCGGATGGTGATGCATTAATACATGCCATTTGTGATGCGCTGCTTGGTGCTGCAGCCATGGGGGATATAGGTACTTATTTTCCTGATACGGATGCGAAATTTAAGAACATCGACAGCCGTGTTTTATTGAGAGACGTTATTGCGCACCTGGAAAAGCGCAATTTCATGGTGGGAAATGTCGATGCAACCGTTATTGCACAGGCGCCAAAACTGCTGCCCCATGTCCCTGCCATGAAAGACTGCCTGGCAAAGGATATGGGTATTGAGCTTGATTGCTTAAACCTGAAAGCGACCACGTCCGAAAAGATGGGCTTTATAGGGCGGGAAGAGGGCATCGCAGTACATGCCGTATGTACGATTATCGAAAAGATATAATTACATCACCATAAAACGGGCCTGTTCATTGAAAATATTTTAGTCCTGCCTGGACTTAAGCGTCGTATTTCCTGCCTGTGACTTCATAAAATTACAACTGTTTAATTTATTCGAGCATTTCAGTCCTCATGCAAGTTACCTAATTTGGGGTATTTTTAACTTCAAAAGTAACTTGAAAAAATAAGCTGGGGTAATACGTTTACCACGACGTAACGTATTCCCCTGCGCAATTTCACTTTTAAACTCAATGTTTTATGCGCCCGCCTGGTATTCCCCGAAGGCTTGTTCTCATTCCTGGCATTGATGACCGTGTTAAAGATGCTTCACGTTTTCCCGGTGTTTTCAATAATGAATTAAATCGACGGTTGTGCTGATAGAATTTGCTTCAGTGCAAGAAAATGTGCTTGCACTGTTTTGACTGTAAACAATTACAAGATTTAGGAGGGTAGTAAAATGAATGCAGTTAC
>CAZXDV010000078.1:0-11898 GCA_964639535.1 uncultured Enterobacteriaceae bacterium
CGTTGGCATGAGCAATTTCTGCCAGTGATGGAATATCCAGCACTTCGCAAAGCGGGTTTCCAACTGTTTCGGCATACACAAGGCGTGTTTCCGGCCTGATAGCGTCCCTGAATGCATCCATGTCACGGGGATCGACAAAGGTCGTGGTGATGCCAAACCGTGGCAGGGTGTAGGCAAGCAGGTTGTGGGTGCCGCCATAAAGCGCATGCGACGCAACAATGTGACCGCCTTCCCCCATCAGGGTACAAATGCCCAGGTGAATCGCCGCCATGCCGCTGGCTGTGGCAACCGCTGCTACCCCGCCTTCCAGCCCTGCCACGCGCTCTTCCAGGACTCCGACGGTAGGATTGGAGATACGTGAATAGACGTGCCCGGAGCGGCCTATGTTGAACAGGGACGCGGCATGGGATTCGTCGTCAAACACGAAGGAGGTGCTCTGGTATATGGGCGCCGCCCGGGCGCCGGTAACCGGGTCTGGTTGTTGTCCACCATGCAGGCTCAGGGTATCGAACCCGGGATATTTCGAGGATGACATTTAATTTCTCCTGTATTGAATTTGGCGCAGGTGTAAATAACTCAAGGCATTGGGGCGAATAGTAATTTTACTGTCCCCGGACTGTCACATGATGCTGCATTGCAACATCAAAAATATCATTGGCAGGGCGCTGCCCGACACGCGAAATGCCGAAAAACCTGGGTGAATTTTCATTGGATTTGCCGATTGCACTTGAATTTCTGTCCACGTAGAATGCCAACGCCACAACGGGCTGAATTTACCATTAGTCATAAGGAAAAGACGTTATTAGAACGACACATTCGTCTTTCTTTGTGATAGAGTCCAAGACAATTATAACTACAATTGCGGGATGTTTTTTGGGTAACAGTGTTTCAAAATTCGTTGCCCGAAACTTGGATAGTTAACCAATAAATTCTAATCATACACCAGATGGGTGGAGGGTTGTTTTGCGTATGGAAAATCTAAAAGTATTGCCATTCTACAGGCAAGCGCTGTTCTTTATTGTTCTTCTCGGTTTCAGTCAACCAGGCCTCACGCAGGATAAAGTTGACACCGTAGTTAATGCAGGCGAAGCCAGGGCAGATGCAAACAATGCATCTCAAAAACGCATTGACAAGACTGCTACTTCGACGGAAAAGCTTGCGTCAAAGTACAAGAGAGAGCTGAAAGTTATCGAAGGTCTCAAGGTCTACAACGAGCTGTTCCGTGCACAGATAGCGGCACAGGAAGCCAGGAAAACAAAACTGCGAAATGCGATTGCCGAGAACGCGGTTGTCGAAAGACAGGTTTTCCCGCTGATGCTTTCCATGGTTGATGCGCTTGACCAGTTTATCGACCTTGACATGCCCTTCCACCTCGAAGAACGAAAGGAACGCGTGGCAAAGCTGAGAGAAGTTATCGGTGATGCTGAGATTATCGGTGCGGAGAAACTTCGCAAGGTTTATGAAGCCTACCAGATCGAAACAGACTTTGGTGGCAACCTTGACACCTACCGCGAGGTAGTCGACATCGATGGCAAGCCGCAGGAAGTAAGCGTTCTGCGCTTTGGCCGGGTTTCCCTGGTATACCAGTCCGATGATGGCAAGCACAACGCCATGTGGGACAACAAGGCCCGCCAGTGGGTAGAGCTCGATTCAACCGAGTATCGCAACCACATCAAGAAGGGCCTTAAGATTGCCAGCAAGCAAATCGCCCCCGAATTATTCATCCTACCTGTAACCGCTGCGGAGTAAGAACATGAAGATTACTAAAGTTATATCCAGCACCATTTTCTTCGCAGCCATTGCCCTGGCTTCCGGCCCGGCAATCGCCGCACCGGCAAAAGACCTGGACGCCCTGCTGAAGCAGGTGAAAGCAGGTGCCGTGAAGGACACCAAGGAAAACCAGGCCCGCGAAGCTGAGTTTAAAAAGAACAAGGCGCGCCAGGCTCAGTTAATCAAGCAGGCGGAAGCCGAACGTGCTCGTCTTGAGCAGGTTTCAGAGCAGCTCGAAGCCCAGTTTGAACAGAACCAGGATGACCTTGATGTGCTGAAACGTGAGCTCGAGAAGAGTCTCGGTGAACTGAAAGAGCTTTTTGGTGTGATACAGACAGCGTCTACCGACGTTCGTGCAACCTTTGATGCTTCCTTAACGTCAATCGAGTTCCCGGATCGCGGTAAATACCTCGATGCGCTGACTGCAAAGATGGCGACCGGTGATGAACTGCCCAGCATGGCCGAGATTGAACGTCTCTGGTTTGAAGTGCAGCGTGAAATGACCGAAACCGGTAAAGTGAAGAAATTCAGCAGTGAAGTGCTGGTGCCGGGCGGTGACGTGGCCACCAAGGATGTTATCAGGGTCGGTACCTTTAACATCGTTGCTGACGGTAACTACCTGCGTTACAACCGCTCAACCGGCAAGATTTCAGAGTTGCCCAGGCAACCGGAAGAGCGAGTGCTGACGACAGCCGGCACACTCAGCAATGCAGCACCTGGTTCCATCGTTCCTTTTGCGCTGGATCCCAGTCGAGGCAGCCTGCTTGGTAACCTGGTGGACGTACCCACATGGTGGGAGCGTGCACGGGACCAGGGTGGCGTGGTTGGAAAAATCATCATGAGCCTGGGTGCCATCGGTGTTGTACTTGGCCTGCTGCGTATCATTGCCTGGTTGCTGGTCGGCATGAAAGTCGCCGCACAGAAGCGCAACCCGGAATCACCATCCAAGGGCAATCCCCTTGGTCGTGTATTAACCGTTTACCAGGACAACAAGAATATCGATATCGAATCGCTTGAGTTGAAGCTGGGTGAAGCTGTTCTTCGAGAGGTGCCAAAGCTGAGCCGACTCAACACGCTGGTGAAAGTGATATCAGTAGTGGCGCCACTGCTTGGTCTGCTGGGTACAGTTATCGGTATGATCCTGACCTTCCAGGCTATCACGCTGTTCGGTGCGGGTGATCCGAAGATGATGGCTGGCGGTATTTCTACCGCGCTGGTTACCACCATGCTTGGACTGTGCGTGGCTATTCCCACGGTATTTATTCACAGCATCATGGCTGGCCAGACCAAGAAACTGGTTGAGACACTGGAAGAGCAGGCTACCGGCCTGGTTGCCCAGTCCTCTGAAAAGCAACACCAGTCGGCTTAATCTCCTATGTTTGACATATTCGCCTGGTTCCTGGAGATCATTTACTCCATAGTCAGAGTCATTGCGTCATTCATTGGCCTTGAACAGGTTGTCATCGACGCCTGGGAAGCGGTGCTTGATTTCTTTGAAATCGGCGGTCCCATCATTCCCGTGGTGGCCATGGTACTGGTGATAATGTGGATGTTCATGCTTGAACGACTGTTCTACTTTGCCTTTGAGCACAAGAAAGTCGTCAAGCAGGCCATGGACACCTGGGAGTCACGTCCCGAACGCAAGTCCTGGCACGCGCACCGAGTGCGGGAGTTCCTGATCTCTGAAGTGCGTGTAAAAGCCACCGAGTTTCTCGGTCTTATCAAGGTTGCTGTTGCCCTCTGTCCCCTGGTGGGGCTACTGGGAACGGTGACCGGCATGATAACCGTGTTTGAAGTCATGGCCTTGCTGGGTTCCGGTAATGCCAGGGCCATGGCCGCTGGTGTGACACAGGCCACTATTCCTACCATGTCAGGCCTGGTGGCAGCACTATCCGGTTATTTCATCAGCGTCTGGTTGACCAGTAAGGCAAAGACCGAGATTGAAGAACTTGCCGAACACATGACAATGGACCACTAGGCAGCAAATAACGAGCTATAATTGAATTTACACAGGGTACTATAAATTATGCGTAGAATTTCTCGTGCAGCTCCGGATGAAGAATCCGACGTAGATATCACTCCCCTGATTGATATCGTATTCATCATGTTGATCTTTTTCATCGTCACCGCCAACTTTATCAAGGAAGCGGGTGTACACATTAACAAGCCGGAAGCGCAGTCTGCGACGGTTCAGGACAAGGCCAACATTCTCATCGCCATCGATTCAAAGAACAATATCTGGATCGAAAGGCGAAAGATTGATGTGCGTGCGGTAGCGCCAAACGTCAAGCGTCTTCGTTCGGAAAACCCGGAAGGGTCTATCGTGATACAGGCTGATTCCGAGTCCAAGAACAAGATGCTGGTTGGGGTTATCGACGCCCTGCATAGCGCAGGTATAACAGACGACCAAATAGCCCTTTCCGCGCAAAACTAGGAGAGACATTTTGTCCAGTCTACTCATAAGATGTTCGACTTCAGCGGCAGCCACTGTTGCCGTGGTGTTTACACTTTTCTGGATCATGCAGTACCTGATTAACTTCCAGGAAATGGAACTGGATCCCAGCAAGAAATTGAAACTGCCTGATTTCGTTCGTATCAAGCAGGCAGAAGAGATTAATCGTCGAGAGCCGCCACCGGAAAAACCACCGGAGCCGGATGAGCCGCCACCAGAGCCGCCGCCACCGTCAATGGACGATGTGACGCCCGAGGCCCAGGCCATGGCTGTGAGTGCGGCGCCAGTGAATACCAACATCAACCTCTCATCGTCGGGTTTTGGACTCGCGCCAAGTGACGGGGAGTACCTGCCTATTGTTAAGGTGCAACCGGTTTATCCACGGCGAGCGCTCTCAAGGGGCATCGAGGGTTATGTGATCGTGGAATTCACCGTGACCAAGCAGGGCACGACAAAGGATATCAGGGTTGTCGAATCCACCAGTGGTATGTTTGAAAATGCGGCCATGAAGGCAGCATCCAAGTTCAAGTACAAACCCCGCGTGGTGGACGGGCAACCTATCGAGGTTCCCGGCGTACAGAACAAGATTACCTTTGAGATTGAAGATTAACTCATTGAATACAGACTTACAGGTGAGTACCAGATTATGAAGCACAAGTTACTCAATATAGTTCGCGTCATCCTTCCCGTTTTTTGCCTGTCGGCCGCGATTGTGACCCTTCCTGTCACGGAACTTGCCGCCCAGGAAGAGAAGCAGGAACGAAAGACAAAAAAAGCCCAGTCCATGAGTCAGAAAGTTTATGAGCAACTGACTGCAGCGCAGGAGTTGATCGAGGCGAAGAATTATAACGAGGGACTGGCTATTCTCACCGAGTTGTCAAAGGAACCGAAACTGACACCTTATGAGAAGGCACAGCTGTATAACTACTTTGCCTATACCTATTTCACCCTGGAAAAATATCCCCAGGCAATTCGTTCCTATGAGACTGTACTGAAGCAACCGGAATTACCGGAAGCCCTGGTGGCAAACTCTCTTTACACGCTGGCACAGCTCTATTTTATTACCGAGGATTACAAGAAGGCCGTTAAGACCATTGAGAAATGGTTCAAAACCGCCCCCAAGCCTACCGAGAATGCCTACATGCTTCTTGGACAGGGTTACTACCAGCTGGAAGATTACAAGAAGTCCCTCGTTCCGTTGAAAAAAGCCTACAAGATGGTGAAGGACAGGGGTGACCAGCCAAAGGAAAACCTGTTGCTTCTTATGCGTGTTGATTATTTCGAGCTGGGTGATTACAAGAACATGGTCAACGTCCTGAAGGAACTCGTGGTGCTGTACCCCAAGACCGAGTACTGGCTGACCATGGCCGGCGCTTACTCTGAGCTCAAGGCGCTTGAGAAGCAGATGGTGATCATGGAAATGCTGTACGAAGGAGGCCACCTGCCAAAGGGGAACCAGCAGCTTAACCTTGCCAACCTTTACCTGCTCCATGAAATTCCCTACAAGGCGGCCGTTGTCATGGACAAGGGCATGAAAGATGGCCTGATAGAAAAGAACATCAGGAACCTGCGCCTTCTGTCACAGGCCTGGCTGCAGGCACAGGAGAGTGAAAAAGCCATTGAGCCACTCAAGCAGGCTGCGAAAATTTCCAAGGACGGCGATCTTGACGTCAGGCTGGGACAGGCCTATCTCAACCTTGACCGTTACAAGGAAGCCATTGCGGCATTTGAAGCGGGTCTGAAAAAGGGTGGCGTAAAGCGACCTGACTCGGCAAATGTCATGCTCGGCCTGGCAAATTTTGAACTCCAGCGTTTCAACTCGGCAATCAAGGCTTTTAAAGCAGCCTCCAAGGACAAGCGCAGTCGAAAATCCTCTATCCAGTGGATTAAACATGCCGAGAGCGAGCGGGACAGGAAAAAAGAACT
The DNA here is from genome assembly GCA_964639535.1 of uncultured Enterobacteriaceae bacterium. Lineage (GTDB taxonomy): Bacteria > Pseudomonadota > Gammaproteobacteria > Eutrophobiales > Eutrophobiaceae > WLWS01. Next base: position 6,149 of record CAZXDV010000078.1, read on the forward strand.
GCAGGATTCCATCAAGGAAAACAAGGCCCGGGCAGCAGCCGACATGGCTGAGCCAATTTAATCACTGCAGGCCATTCCGCAACGCGAATCAACCGGTAATTGGCGAGTGTGAACAACACTCGTTCCATTTATAATCTCGCCTGTAACTCAATTCTCTTAAATACTTGAGGGGTAGCGTCATGGAACGTGAATCCATGGAATACGATGTGGTTATTGTCGGCGGCGGTCCAGCCGGGCTGTCTACAGCTATTCGCCTGCGCCAGTTGGCCATGGAAAAGGGAGAGGACCTCAGCGTGTGCCTGCTTGAAAAAGGTGCTGAAGTTGGTTCACATATTCTCTCTGGTGCGGTGATGGAACCCAGGGCCCTTAACGAACTGCTTCCAGGCTGGCAGGAAAGTGGCGCACCTTTAAATACCGCGGTCAGCCAGGACCAGGTTTATATTCTTACCGGTGCCGAATCTTCCATTCGAACCCCGGGCTTCCTAATTCCGGCAAGCATGCATAACAAGGGTAACTACATTGTCAGTCTTGGTAATGTATGCCGCTGGCTGGCGGAACAGGCAGAAGCACTCGAGGTGGAAATCTACCCGGGCTTTGCTGCATCCGAAATCCTTTATCGCGAAGACGGCAGCGTCATGGGCGTGGCAACGGGTGATATGGGCCTGGATGCATCCGGGGCACAAAAAGATGCCTACGAAGCGGGAATGGAGCTACATGCCAGGTACACGGTGTTTGCAGAGGGCTGTCGCGGACACCTTGGCAAGCAATTAATGCAGCGTTTTGACCTTGCCAATGACTGTGATCCCCAGCATTACGGAATTGGGTTGAAGGAGCTGTGGGAAGTTGATGAAGATGTTCACCAACCGGGGCTGGTTGTGCACGGTGCAGGCTGGCCGACCTGGGGCGAAGCGACCGGCGGTTTTTTTCTTTATCACCTTGAAGACCGGCAGGTGGTAGTGGGCTTAATCATCGACCTGAATTACAGCAACCCCTACCTGAGCCCGTTTGATGAATTTCAACGATTCAAGCATCACCCGGTGGTGGCAAAGACTCTCAACAACGGTAAGAGAATTGCCTATGGTGCTCGCGCCATTACCAAGGGCGGATTGAATTCCCTGCCAAGGATGCATATGCCCGGTGCGTTGCTGGTTGGCTGTGATGCAGGCACTCTTAATTTTGCCAAGATCAAGGGCACACACACCGCAATGAAGTCAGGCATGGTTGCTGCCGAAACACTGTTTGCCCGGCTCAGCCAGGGCGATGAAGGCGGCGCGGACGTGAGCGAATTCAGTGATAATTTCAAGGCTTCCTGGGCCTATGACGATCTTTATCGTTCCAGGAATTTCGGTCCGGCAATTCACAAGCTGGGCTTTTTTGGTGGTGCAGCATTTAACTACCTTGACCAGACGATTTTCAGGGGAAAGCTTCCATTTACACTTCGTGATCAGCATGAAGATCATGCCATGCTGAAACCGGCAAAGGATTCCACGCGAATTGACTATCCCAAGCCGGATGGAAAACTGAGCTTTGACAAGTTGTCATCGGTATTTATATCGAGCACCAACCATGAAGAGGATCAGCCCTGTCACCTGACACTGAAAGATGCAGATATTCCGATAACACAGAACCTGGCCCTGTATGACGCGCCGGAACAGCGCTATTGCCCGGCCGGGGTTTACGAGATTGTCGAAGAAGATAACGAAAAAAAGCTGCAGATCAATGCCCAGAACTGCGTGCATTGCAAAACCTGTGACATCAAGGATCCGAGTCAGAATATTACCTGGGTTGTTCCTGAAGGTGGGGGTGGGCCCAACTATCCCAACATGTAAAATCTGTTTTAAAACGTTTCTTTTTTATTCATACGGCGTTTTCGCCTTTTTCAAATACTCACGTACTAGCGTGTACGTTCCGTTTTTCAAAAGGCTCATGCCTTGTCTGAATAAAAATTAAATCGATTTAAAATCAGATTTTCGGCTGCGTTCTCGTCATTTCAAAATGTTCATGTATAGGCATATACACTCCGCTTTTCGAAAGTTGCGTGCCTTGTCTCAACGAAAAATTTCACGCTTTGACACTTGTTGAATCATATTGCGCCAACCAGTCTTACATTAGCGATTAGTTATGGATAGATCCTTTTATTCGACGGTTATCCGACTGCTAGCTTATTTTTCTTAATAATCCTTCCTGGGATGTCGTGGCGATTAGCTGCCCATCACTGTTAAAGAAGTGACCCCGGGCAAGCCCTCTTGCATTACTTGTTGATATGGCCTCGCTGCTGTAAAGGACCCATTCGTCTATGCGAAAGGGGCGATGGAACCACATGGCATGGTCGATACTGGCCAGGACCAGGTTGGTCGCAGGAAAGCGCAGGCCATGGGGTATTAGCGTGGTTGTCAGTAGACCATAGTCAGATACGTAGGCCAGTATTGCTCTATGTAGCTGGGCTTCGTTTGGTAATGCAGCGGCGGTTTTTAACCAGTAGTGGCTACAGGGAGTGAACGAATTATCTCGAATGGCATTCTCCATGCCAATCGGTTTCAGGTCAAAAGGCGCGGATACCCGCAGAAGCCGTTGAAACTTTTCTGGCAACTTGTCCGGGAATATTGATTCAAAGTCCCTGACGCTGGGGACTTCGTCCGGGCCGGGTACATCCGGGGCAGGAATTTGAAACTCCAGCCCTTCTTCCTCGACCTGGAATGATGCCGACAAGGTGAATATTGGTCGCCCATGCTGGATTGCTACAACTCTCCGTGCTGAAAAACTCCTGCCATCCCGGCTTCGATCAACTTCATAGATAATGGGATTGTCATGGTCTCCTTCGCGCAGGAAGTATGCGTGTAAAGAATGTATGGGGCGGTCATCTTCGACCGTGTATTGTGCAGCCTTGATAGCCTGTCCGAGAACCTGTCCACCATACACTCGCGAGGTACCGATATCCTGGCTGGGACCGCGAAAAAGATTTTCTTCAAGCCGTTCCAGTACCAGGTGCTCAATTAAATTTTCTACTATCTTGTCCATTTATTCCCACTCGAGTTCACTAAAGGCCTTGGTCACGTTCCTTTTGTGGTGCTGTTCATGCAACAGCCAACTGGTCTTTTCCTTTACGCCTACATTCTCAACTATATCTTCCATGAACATGCCGTCGGCAATCCTGGCCCTTGTTTGTGTCAGTAATGTCTCAAGGTAACGAAGCTGGTTTTCAAATGCTGCTGAAGGATTTGAGCTTACCGGGCCGTGCCCTGGTACTACCAGCGCGACGTCCCTGGCGGCAAGTTGCTTGCTCAGCTTGACCCATTTGCGAAGGTCACCATCAATTGACGGGATCCTTTCGATAAAAAGCAGGTCTGACACCCAAAGGGTCCTGGTCTTTTCATCCAGGATGCTTAGATCCGTGTGCGAATGAGATACCTCGTGAGCAACCAGCGTGAGTGGCCTGTTGCCGAGATCAATCTGCCTGCTTTCTGAAACCAGCAGCGTTGGTCCAATGATTGATGATTCCCCGGGGTTGTCCCCCAGGTCAGCCCCGTAGGTTTCGAGGAAAAAGGCCCGATTGGCAGCTATCTCATCTGCCAGCATTTCATGTCCAACAAACTTGGCTCCTTCGGCGGCAAATGCAATATTACCCAGCACGTGATCGAAATGAACATGGGTATTGATGACGTAACATACCGGTAGCGTGGTTTTCGCCCTGATCGCAGAAAGCAGGGCTTTGCCGGTGCGAAGAGAGCCACCGGTATCAATTACCGCGACGCAGCTGTCTCCTATAATGAAGCCCGAGTTTGCTATGTCATCGTGTTCAGGATGCTCAAATTCCACGTGCTTGCCCAGGTGCACAAAGGCTCCCTCGGCAATTTCCTCGACACCAAAAGAGCCAGCAACCGGCTCAGAGGCCGGGATGTCCTGTGGTAAAACCAGGGTAACGCACAGGGCTATCATGGCGAGTGCGCTGGCCAAATCTGAACGTCTGTAAAGGTAAAACATATGCACTCCATTTTGCATTTTTAGAGGTGAGTATTGTTGCATAAATCCATATCTGTTGTTGAATTGTGGAATCTATTTAATCCCGCCGGAAATATCGACTATTAATACATCCCAAAAACCGAGGATATATATATGCATAAGTGTCACACGACGAAGACGCAAAAGCTTATGGTTATAAACTCCTGAAAATTAATGACTTAACAAATCATGCGAATATTGGCGTCATAAACGCTTGTTGTTCATTCGAAACTGGTCTAAGTTTAGGAGCGAGGGAAGATGAGTAATTACCATTACAAAAAAGGGGTCTACTCAGATCCATTTCACTTACCCGGGCCGACCAGGGAGATGTCGGTTTGCGGTCATATAAGAAACAAAGCTGAAGATTCTTTCAATTGAAGATTAGAAAGGAGAGTATATGTTCGAATATGATAACGAGATAGTAGAAAGCCTGAGAACTGAGAATAAGGATTTTGAACGTTTGTATAACAAGCATGTTGAACTAAAACAAAAAGTGCACAAGGCCAACGAGGGGATAGAAGCTGTAGACGAGCAATCACTCGAACAAATGAAAAAAGAGAAATTACATTTAAAAGATCGCCTGGCAGAATTTATCGAAGATTACCGGCGAGTACATGCCTGAAAACAGCGGCATCAGCAACAAGGAAGAAGGGATGTGAATTCACATCCCTTTTTTTATTCATTCGATCAATTCAGCGAGCCACGCCAGGCCCGCTGTATTTGCCGCTAAAAACCCATTCACAGAAAGGTGCCTGTGAAAGCTTTATGCAGCTCTCTTTAATTAGCACTCTTGTCACTATTTTTCACAGCAGCTTCTTGTGCTTTCCGTTCGAAAATTTATACTGAAATGTAATTAACAGTAAATTTTTTATCCTTTTCAGGAATTAATCATGAAACTACAGCAGCTTCGCTATATATGGGAGGTATCGAGACACGAGTTGAATGTCACGGCCACCGCAGAAAGTCTATATACCTCTCAACCAGGTATCAGCAAGCAAATAAGGGCACTGGAAGATGAACTGGGTATGCAAATCTTTCACCGCAGTGGAAAACACCTGACCGAGATCACCCCGGTGGGGGCGGAAATTATCCAGGTCGCGGGGGAAATCCTCGATCGTGTGGAAACTATTCGCCGCACTGCACTGGAATTCAGCGATGAGCAACGAGGCAGCCTGAGTATTGCTACCACCCATACACAGGCGCGTTACGTCTTACCGGGGATCATCAAGGCATTTATCGAACAATATCCCGAGGTGTCCCTGCATATGCACCAGGGCACGCCCATCCAGATTTCTGAGCAGGCTTCAAGGGGGGAGGTGGATTTCGCCATAGCCACCGAGGCCATGGAACTATTTGAAAACCTGGTAATGATGCCCTGCTATCGCTGGAATCGCAGTGTCATTGTACCGCACGGCCACCCCCTGGCAGCGGAGGGGCAGCTCAACCTGGAAATGTTGTCGCAATATCCGCTGGTGACTTATGTTTTTGGTTTTACCGGCAGGTCTCAACTGGACCGGGCATTTAACCGCCAGGGGCTGACACCGAGGGTGGTCTTTACCGCCGCGGATGCCGACGTGATCAAGACCTACGTAAAGCTTGGGCTTGGTGTGGGTATCGTTGCAAGCATGGCTCATGACGACGTACTCGATAAGGACCTGGTAGCACTGGATGCCAGTCACCTCTTCGAAGCAAGTATTACCAAGATCGGATTCCGTAAAAGTACGTTCCTGCGAACTTACATGTACGATTTT
>CAZXDV010000079.1:0-11881 GCA_964639535.1 uncultured Enterobacteriaceae bacterium
CCTGAGTCTGGTTATTTCAATAAGTACTCTATGTGCACCCGGTTGAATTCCTCTGCCTCTTCCCACTGCGGCCAGTGCGCACTGTTCTCCAGCACAATCAGTTCACTATTGGGGATCAGGCTGGCACTTTCTTCAGCAAGGTGCACAAGCTGGCCCGGGTTGTAGCGCGTCCACAGTACAAGGGTAGGCACGCTTAGCTGCTGCAATAGTTCCGGCTTGTACCACTTTTCCTGTTGCACCGGGTCCAGCAGGGCACCGATACTTTCCTCGGCGATCTTGCGTATCACCGCGGCACGTCCCGGTTGCTGGTATATCTGGTAACGTACTTCGACTATTTCATCAGTCACATCTTCGTCCCGGTGCATGAGCCAGCGAATACGTTGACGGATCATTTCACGGTCCGGAGAGCCCGTGGCCTTGCGACTGCGCTCAAGTAAATCCTGCAGTTCCTTTGCGCCTTCCGCGTCCGGTGGCAGCATGGTGCCGGTATTCATGACTATCTTGTTAATACGCTCCGGGTGGGCAAGGGCATACCAGGATGCCACGGTTGCACCGAGGGACTCACCGGATATGCTTGCCTTCTCAGCACCGATGGCATCCAGGAAATCGCCCATGAAATCGACATAGCACTGCATCTCGTAGCTGATATCCGGGGCATCAGTGTATCCATGCCCGACCATGTCTATGGCGTACACATGAAAATGCTTTGCGTGGGCCTCGATATTTTTCAGGTAGGCTTCGGCGTGCCCCCCGGTGCCATGCAGGAAGATAAGCGGAGGTCCATCACCGGCTTCGATGGCACGTGTCATTACACCGCCAGCGTTATAGTAGCTTTGTTTAAACTCCACACCCTGCAGGTGGTTCCAGATAGTACTCATAAGTATTCCTCAATGACCGGTTGGTTTATCGCTGGCAGCACCGGGTGGCGGCAGCATTTCGTGACCCCAGATTTTCGGTGAGTTATAAAACTTTGGCTCCCATACTTCGTCGTCGATAAGGTGCCCACCATAGCCATACTCGACCCACCAGCCGGACGGACTGTAAACATAAAATGACGTGGTGCGATCGTTGGTATGACGACCGAGGGTCATTGCCAGCGGATAATTCGCCGCGTTGATCATGTCATAGGCCTGGCCAACATCGTCCATGTCATTGAGTTCAAACATGAAGTGCAAGACGTCACCGCCGCTCGTGCCGGGGATAGGGTTGGTCAGTGCCAGGCTGTGATGTCGCGGGTTACAGTGCAGGAAGGTGGCCTCGATACCATCCCAGAAGATGTGGTCACTGAGTAAAAAGCCGAGCTTTTCCCGGTACCACTTGATGGCTTTTTCACGATTGCTGCTTGTCAGCACAATATGTCCAAGGCCGTATTCGCCGGTATTAAAGCCACTGATACCGCGCCCTGGCGAGAACGTGACATAGTCCTGGCTCATGCCAAAATACAATTCGGTGCGAACATTATCAGGACCCTTGCAGTAATGCAGTTCCATTACTTTCCTTTCCTCGCATAGCGCGGCATTGCCCTTTTTCACCTCCACTTTTTGTTTCTTGAGGCTGGCAACAAGTGCCTGCAGGTCTTCCCGGGTTTCCAGTTCCCAGCCGATGTAGTCAAGCTTGTCTTTTTTTCCTTCCTTGAGAACGAGACGGTGATGATATTCATCCATTCGATAGTGATGAACACCTGCAGGGCTGTCTTTACGGTGTTCAAGACCAAACATGGGCACCAGTAACTTTTCCCATGCTGCGGCATCGCTCACGGTACAACCGATATATCCAAGTGCTTTAACTTTTGACATGCTCATTTCCTGTTTCAACAAATTACAATTTCAATTCATCCCGCGGACGGGTACATGAATCAATAACGATATATAACATCTGTTTTATGGGGTCGACCAGGTCCGGGATGTGGGCCACACCCATGCCTCCAAGCCCCTCGGCGAACTCCTGTGGCATATCCTTTTCACCAATATACGGGTAGCCAATTCGAGCCAGTGGTATACCGAGCTGGCAGATCGTTGCTGCATCCGTCTGGCCGCTCATCATGGCAGCGCCCGGGTAGCTTTTAGCGTTCACTTCCTCCCAGGAACGCACGGCGCTGTTAACTATCCAGTGCTCTGGATCGGTTCTCGAACCCTGGCAGGAGACGGTCATTTCCCAGTCCGCCTTGATGTCGGGATGCTTTTGCATGATGCCTTGAATGGCATCCCCAAACTCGGCTTCCACTTCAGCCATGCGCTGGTCCGGGTTAGTGCGCAGGTCAATATAGATCTCGCAGGCGGCAGCGGGAAAGGACGGTTTGTCCGGCCAGCCGGAACGGACCGCGGCAATCCATCCTTCAGGCCGGATCTGCGCGGAGCTATGACGATCGGGCCACGCCTTTAACCATTCCTCCAGCTCAAGAATTAGCCGGGCGGCAGGCACGATAGAACTGTCAAAACCCGGTGTGCCGCGCGGGATACCTGAATATCCCATGGTGCCGTGGGTAGTCACCTTGAACCAGGCCATGCCACAGTGCTCGTAATAGACTTCACACCAGGGTTTGAAAATGACTCCCATGTCCGCGGTGATACCGTGGGATAGCATATGCATCACACCGCTGCTGATGCCAGCATGATTTCTTTCCTCGGACACCCAGGGCATACCACCACCACAGGAACCCACTATGACATCCCCTTTGAGGGGTATGCCGGCGTCAACAATACAATTAGCGGCTTCAGCGATGGAAGCAATCATCGATTTCGGGTTAGAGGCACCCAGTCCAATAACGCTGTCTCCTCGAATCTCGGCACTGGGGATCATGTCTGCCCGTAGCTGCGGGCCTACCCAGGGCACATCAACTTCTTCTTCTCCATCAAGGTGTGTATCAATGGGGGCGTAGAGCAGGAGATTGGCGCCACCACCCGAGCCCCTTATTCGACCGACCGCATTGCCACTTTGCTCTGTCACCGACTGGTAAGTTGCATCCAGGCCAGCGCCACTCATGTAATCCGCCAGGAATACGCTTGCCTCTTTTTCATTGCCGGTTGGGCTATGGATATCAGTCAGATCAAAGACAAGACGCTTGAGACGTTCACTGTCGATTTTTGAACAGGCTGCTTCGTACCATTCGCGTTGCTGCTCGTCCAGGTGATCGCCCATCCTATGCGCCTCCCGTCAATTCAAGTGCATGACCATTCACATAGGAAGAGGCATCAGAACTTAACCAGGCTACCGCGTTGGCCACTTCCTCCGCGGTGGCAATACGACCCAGTGGCAGCTGGCTGGCAAAACCATCCTTGGCGTCCTGGCTGCCGCCAAAAATTCGATCAGGCAATGGCGTGTCCACTGCGCCAGGGCAAACGGCGTTTACGCGAATACCCATTGAAGCGTACTCAAGCGCGGCAGTTCGGGTGATTCCCATTACCCCATGTGCTGCGGCGCAGTAGGCACCGTACTGGGCGAAACCCACCAGTCCCCAGTTGCCCGCCATGTTGACGATGTTGCCCCCACCCTGCTTTTGCATTTGCTGTAATTCAAATTTCATGCAACGCCAGACCCCGGTGAGCTTGATATCCAGCATGCGCTGCCAGTCACTTTCATCAATATCAGCGACATTGGCCGCGACACCTTCCCAGCCGGCATTGTTAAAGGCTATGTCAATGCCGCCAAAAGCCTCGATGGACTTTTTTGAAAGTTCTTCAATGGACGCGGGGTCGGTTAGGTCACAGGCGACAAAACAAGCTTCACAGCCTGCAGCCTCGAGTTCGTTCATGGTAGATTCGGCCGCCTCGACATTGCGGCCGGAGAGTATTATTCGGTTTTTTCCAGTGGCAAAAGCTAGGGCGGTGGCGCGACCGATAGCGCCGGTGCCACCCACGATGAGGATGCTCTTGTTTTGCGGAATTGAGATGTCCATTGAATTTGTATGAATTCTTTATGGACGTTGAAGTATATAGATTTCATACAGGCACTACCAAGACAGCATGACGACAATTGTTGCAATGCAATATCAATCCCACTCCACCCACAGTTCCTTCGGGCCGCGAAACTGGACTGTTTCTACCGGCATCAGGTCCTGGTCAGAACACAGACGAAGACCCGGCAGGCGGGTTGCCAGTTCCTCGAGTAATATCTTGAGTTCAAAGCGGGCCAGCGGCGCGCCAAGGCAAAAATGACGACCAAAGCCAAAGGAGATGTGTGAACGTGCATCACTGCGATGAATATCCAGCTCTTCACCGTTTTCAAAGTGCAGTTCATCGCGATTACCGCAGGGCAGGAAGCATAATAGACGGCTCCCCGCCGGAATACTGACGCCCTGTATTTCAACATCTACTTTTGCAAGGCGACGCCAGGCGACAACCGAGGAGCGGTATCGTAAACACTCTTCCACCGCGTTGGGAATGAGGCTGTGATCCGCAACAATGGCTTCCCAGCTATCCCGGTTCTGCAACAGGCTAAGTATCGCATTACCGGACATGTTGGTAGTGGTTTCATGGCCTGCCAGCAGGAGTCCGAAAACCACGTTATTGATGTCTTCAATGGTTAGTACGCTGTCGTCGCCATTTCGTGTGGCGAGCATATCGCTGGGCAAATCATCCTGTGGTTCTTCGATACGCTTTTGCACCAGTTCAAGACAATAGTCCCAGTAATCGGCCAGGTGACCTACTGCGACCAGCTGTTCTTCCACCGAGGGTTTACCAAAAGACAAAACCAGTCGACTGTCCGCCCACATCTTGATTTTTTGCACATCTTCTTCAGGTACGCCCAGCAGCCGGAATAAAACAAGTGCCGGTAACTCGTACACCATCTGCTTTACAAGATCGGCGCGCTTGTCATCGATAAACTTGTCGATATCGTTATTAACCAGCTGCCTGATATAGGGCTCCAGCTTTTTATTGCGTGCGGGAGAGAATGCTTTTTGTGCATTCATGCGAATTCTTGCATGGTCCTCCCTTTCGTTGTTCGACATCGTTGGTCGTGGCGAGAAGTTTCTTTTCTCCAGTAATTCCAGGGCTTCAGGCGCCATGGGATTGAGTGGCATCAGGGTAATCTCGGCTGAAAAGCGCTCCTTGTCACTCAGCACCGTCCTAATGTCGTCGTAACGCGTCACCGCCCAGAAGTCGATATCTTCAAGATAGTTAACAGGGCTGTCATGACGTGCCTTTCTAAATACAGCTTCCAGTTGTTCATTGGACAGATGAAAAGTATCGGAGAGGGATGAGACCGGGCACTGGCCGGGAGCAAGGTTGGCGTATTCATTCATGACTTGTATCTACCCTGGCATGTGAGTATGTTTACATAGCAACTTGCATCGATCATACTTGAGCTATGTTGCTATGTAAACATGTAGCTTCAAAGCTTGCCGGGGCCCGAAGAAGCCCAGCAACACCAACAGTAAGTGATTGTTAACCCTATGAAAAAGAAACTGGATCCCGTTCGGGATAGAAATGGAAGGAAGGTCCTGGAGCTGGAAAACTACCTGACATATTACCTGGTAGTTATTGCGAACCGTGTTTCCAGGGGTGCTTCAGCCCTGTACCGGGAAAAGTTCGGTGTAGGCGTGGTTGAATGGCGCTGCATGGTGATGCTGGCCATGCAGGATGGCGTGAGTGCGGCGCGCATAAGTGAAGTCGGTGGAATAAACAAGTCCATGGTGAGCCGTTCCCTTGCCAGGCTTGAAGAACTGGGATACGTGGAAGATTACAGGGGATCAAGCACTCTTAAACCGCGGCTCATGCAATTCACTAGCAGTGGGCGAAAACTATATCGTGACATGCTCGAGGTCACCATCAAGAGGGATGAAAAACTCAGGGATGGGCTGAGTGAAGCGGAGCAGGAGGAGTTATTGCGTTTACTGAAGAAGCTCTTTAATAACGCGGATGAACTTGACCAAACAAAGTATCATGTAAATATCTATTAACCTGGTAGTGTTTAAAGAAATATAAGCGAGAGTTAAAAATTATGGACATGGGTCTGCAAGATAAAATTGCCGTTGTTACTGCATCCAGCTCCGGCCTTGGCATGGCAACTGCCATGGGCCTGGCAAGAGAAGGTGCAAAAGTCGTTATAACCGGGCGTGACGAGGAACGCCTGGAAAAGGCCCGGGCTGCTATCGCAGCCGAGACGGGTAACGACCTTGTGGCGATTTCAATGGATGTGACCAGGGCGGATGACATTGACAGTCTTATCAAGCAAGTCATGGATAAATTCGGCACCATTCACGTCCTGGTCAACAACGCCGGTGGACCACCGCCGGGTTTTTTCTGGGAAACCACGGACGAGGAGTGGCAAAAGGCTTTTGAATTAACACTGATGTCCAGTATTCGCCTTACCCGTGGTTTTCTACCCTGTATGAGAGATCAGAAATGGGGACGCATCATTAATATTACGTCAAGCACGGTAAAACAGCCTATCAATGAACTCCTCTTATCCAATAGCCTCAGGCTCGGGGTCATCGGCTGGGCAAAGACCCTGGCAAACCAGCTGGCGCCCGAGGGAGTGCTGGTGAATAACGTTTGCCCGGGCTGGACGAAAACAGAGCGGGTAACGGGAATAACCGAGGCCAGGGCAGCAAACAAGGGAACCACCGCAGGTGAAGAGGAGGCAGCGATAGCAAGCGGCATTCCCCTTGGTCGCCTGGGTACACCTGAAGAGTTTGCCAACATGGTGGTGTTCATGGCCTCGGAGCGTGCAAGTAATATCACCGGCACCACTATCCAGGTGGACGGCGGTGCTACCGCGGGATTTTACTAGGCGACCATCATCCCCGGTTTCAGACGACAAAAACAACCAGGTAAAGGTAGGTCAGGGCAAAACAGGCCAGCCCCGATATACCCGCAATACTCCACCAGTACAGCCTTGCTGAAGGCCGATCCTCGTGCTTGATTTCCTGGCTGTTCATTGCCCTGTGATTGAGAAAAGCAAATATCGGTGCGCTGAGAAACGAGATAGTGGCGCCGAAATCAATAAAGGTCTTCAGGCGAGTCAGGAAGACACTCAGTATCAATAACCCACCAAGTATCATGATCAGCATCGTTATCCAGTAGTAAGTATGACGCAGGGATTCGTTTACTTCGCCCTCATCGATAGACTCCTCCCGGTGGAAAATTATCATCACGAGGTTTGCAGTTGAGCGGGGAAAGCCGTCAAGTATGGTCAGCATGGTAGAGAACATCACGGCAAATGCAGATACACCAATGATAAAACCCGACCAGGGCCCCAGCACATTTTCGTACAGCTTTATAAGTTGAGCCGCAAAACCCGCAGGGCTGGAGGCGAATGATTCACCTGAACCATGCATGACCGCGGTCCCGAGGATCATGAAACAAATCGCCAGCACGGTGATACCGAGGTAACCCATGTTGAAGTCAAAACGGGCCTGGCGCTGGCTCGGAAGATAACCGTTTTTTCTGCTGTTCGCGACCACCCACTGGGACTGCCACACAGACACATCAAATGGCGTCGGCATCCAGCCAATCAATGCCGCGATAAATAATATGGTGGCCAGTTCAAACTGGGCCGGGAAAAATACCAGGGACTTGTCCCAGTCAATCAGGGGCAGTGCAAAGAAGGTGGCCACGATCGTGGTCAGCGTCAGGAACATCATCAGGAACTTGGTGACGATGTCGAGCCAGCGATAATGACCGATAATCAGCAGGCCGCCTCCAACGATACAAATGCAAAGACATATGGGCACGATGCCAACAGACAGGCCAAGCGTAGCCTTGACCAGGCCCGAGGTTACAAGGAGGTTTGCGGATATCCCTGTGAACATGTTTACCAGGGTTGAAGCGGCAAAGAAAACAAGAGCAAAGACACCCTGGTTGCGGTAGCTCGATAAGATGGATTTGCCCGTGGCTGCAGCGTAGGACGGTGCAAACAGGAAAGCGGGATATTTTGCCAGTAAGCCAAGAAGGGCAAAGATAAGCATGGCAAAGCCGTAACTTGCACCGGCCCGGGTTGATTGAACCAGGTGCGAGACACCGACAGCGGAAGCCGCAAACAAGATACCCGGACCAATAAATTTTGCCAGGGATACTTCGCTGTCTGTATTAGCTGTCATGCTCTTGATCAGGACTGGTCAAAGAAGCTGAGCACGAGATTTTCGAACTCCTGCTGGTGCTCTACCTGCGCCCAGTGTCCACAGCGTTGAAATACGTGAAGCCGTGCATCCTGCATGCGTTTCAACATTTGCAAACCGACCTCGAGTGCGCCTCCCTTGTCTTCCTGACCCCACACCAGCAAGGTAGGCACAGCGATCCTGTCGAGTTCAGAATAAAGATCCCGTCGGGGTAAACCCAGTAATCTCATCTGGCCAGGATCCCGGCTGGCTTCAAATCGTTCAAGCAGCGTTTCCTCGGTGACCAGCGAGGCATCATAAAGGAGGCTTTCTACGAGGCGACGCATTTTCTCAAGTGTCGGTCCTTCACCATTGTAGTAATTAATGATGTTATTCAGTGCTTCCTGGGGTTGCGGTTGTATAACGATGCCCGCGGAGGTGGGTTGGCTGCCGATCAGGACCAGGCGCTTGATACGCTCCGGATTATGCAGTTCAAGACCGAGAGAGGCCTGCCCTCCGAGCGAGTTGCCGATGACTTCAACCTGTTCATGCAGGCCAATTGCACTGAGAAAGCCATCAAGGGTGCGCCCCATGTAATCAAAAAAATCTTCAGCCAGCCCGTCTTCAAAGCCTGACTTTCCATATCCGGGCATATCCAGCATGAGCATGCGCCTGCCTGATGCGGTCAGCGCGGGAATATTCTGCTTGAAGTTGCTCCAGGCCGTGGCGCCCGGTCCGCCACCGTGAACACAGAGTAGTGGAGTGCCCTCACCAACATCATTGTAATGAAGCCTGAGCCCATCAATATCGATAAATTTTGAAGATTCGCTTTCGCTATGGCTGTTCATTGTAATTATTGTGCCTGTCGCTGGATCTGGTTTTGCCGGGGCCAGTATCGGCATATTATATCGCGGACCCGGAACGCTTGCAGTGGCTTCTCCTGTTCTTTCCAACATCCGGCTTGTATTTATTCCTGGGCCTGAATATAGTGTTCAAATCATGTGATTATGAAAGTAATCTGCTAATGAAGAAAAACACCTACCAAAGCTTCGCGCAGCAGTTTTACCTGGAAGACGCCGGCCTGCTTTCACGCCTTTCACGTGATTTCAGGTTACTAAAGTGGCTGCTGCAAAGTGTGCTGATGTGGTTCCGCGCACGCCAGGTGCGTAGCGAGTTCGAACAATGCCGCGAAGATTCCCAGCCTTTTTACGTTGATCGCTTCTCCGGACCGCCTGCAGACCCGTGAAACTAAAGGACACCCCCAGCGCCGATTCACTTCCGGCATACCGTTCACCACCCTTATCCGGCAACACGATAAACGGACTTGGTGAACGAGAAAAAAGAAGGGCGAGGCGAGTCTTTCACGATCTCGGCAGGCCCGGTTACGAATGGTCTGGCATGAATGCTTTTTTCCTGATGAATAATACCTGGGGTATTGTCTGGGAAGCACTCAAGTATCGCTGGAACCTGCGTCGTTCCATGGGACCGGTGGCCGCCAACAGGGTCAAGGTTGAAGACTCCGCAGCTATGAGCGATGCCACCAGGGAAAAGGCAGTCGCGCTAGGTGCCGGCGTGGTGGGATTCACCCGGCTGCAGCCGAATGATCTTTACGATGGTGTTGAGCTGGACTATGAATACGCAGTTTGTATTGCAACACCCATGGACAGGGAAGAGATGCAGCATGTACCCCATGCCCGCGCGGCCCGCGAAGTGCAGCGCTCCTACGGTGAAGTGGCGTCAGTCGCTATTGATCTTGCAGAGCACATTCGCTCCATGGGATGGCCAGCCATGGCATATGGTGATCCACGTAGTACCGACCTTTTACAAATTCCCCTTGCCATTCGTGCCGGTATAGGCCAGCTGGGTAAACACGGTTCGATGATATGTCGAGAGTACGGATCTAATTTTCGGCTCTCAACCGTGGTCACGAATTTACCCCTGGCAATTGATGAGCCCGTTGATATCGGGGTCGACGATCTTTGCGTTACCTGCCGTCGCTGTACCATAGACTGTCCACCCGATGCGATTCACGATGAAAAAAAATGGGTACGCGGTGAGCACCGATGGTATGTCAACTTTGATAAATGCGTGCCGTACTTTTCGGCCAACTACGGCTGTGCAATTTGTATCGAAGTGTGTCCCTGGTCGGAACCGGGCAGGGGATTCAAGCTTTCTGAAACCCTGCTTGCAAAGCGGGAGAAGTATTCAGCGAAGGATTAAAGGTATTTCGCGATTCCCGGTTTTCCCTGCTTGATTTCTTCATCGCTCAGGCCACTCAATTCGTGGGGAAATACCAGCCAGCTATCCGTCTCATGAATGTAGTAGTCCGGGGTGATGTCGGTGGCATTTCTTGCGGGTTTATACCAGGGGCAGGCAACCTTGATGGTCTCCGGCATATTACGACGTGTCTTGTCCGATAGCTCATCGAGTACGGCCCTGATACTGCGACCTGAATCAAACACATCATCTACGATGAGTAATTCATCTTCAGCGTTAACATTCTCAATAATGTAATGTAAGCCGTGAACGCGGATCTCCTTCGACTGTTGATCAATACCGTAGTATGACGAAGTGCGTATCGCGATGTGGTCTGTTTCCACACCGCGGTGCTCCAGGTATTCCTGCACGGCAATACCAACCGGTGTACCGCCCCGCCAGATGGCCACGATAAAATGTGGTTTAAACCCGCTTTCAAAGATTTTCGCTGCCAGTGCAAAGGAATCTTCAAGTAATTCCTGTGCTGAGATATAGGTCTTATCCATTATTGTCTGCTCAACCTGCTATTTGTCGGCGCGGCTTGCGAGTTACTGCGCCAGGGATTAATGTCAATGCCACCTCGCCTGAGGTAGCGGGTATATACGGTGAGTTCACTTGGTTTACATTGCTGCATTATGTCAAGAAAGATCGTTTCCGTGCACTGTTCATGAAAGTCACACTCTTCTCGAAATGAGACGATGTACTTGAGCAGTGCTTCCCGCTGTATTTGCCTGCCCCGGTAAGTCACCACCACGCTACCCCAGTCAGGTTGCCCGGTCACCGGGCAGTTTGTTTTTAACAGGTGACTGTAAAGGGTTTCTTCAACGTCAGTATTGTCCTGTAATGCCAATAGCCCGGCATCACGCTGGTAATCCGCGATACTAACATCAAGACTATCGATACATTGTCCACTGGCGAGCTGCACTGGATGCACGATATCTTCCAGGGAGTACAGTTCCGTAAGAACCTTGCTCCCGGCACAGGATGATAAATCTTTCGCAATGACGCCGTTTATTTCATCCATTGAAGCAAAGGATGACTGTGAAAGGGAATTGAGGTAGAGCTTCAGGGATTTTGACTCGATGATATTGGCAGAATCTGCAGGGACCTGGAACACGCCGACGGCAACCTGTGGCAGACCTTGACTGTTTAACCAGGAAATCTCCCAGGCATTCCAGGTATCGACACCCGTCCAGGGCGCCCTGTCATACCCGTATGCCTGCCAGGATAGCGAGCGCGGCAGTGGACAAAGCTGACCGGGGTCATACTCAGTGGGGTACTCGGAAGGTCTCCCGAGGGGTGTATGTTGAAGTTGATCGCTACTCATTTGCGGGCTGACGCTGGCTTAGTCGCTCCAGCGCATGGCAGTTTGGATTATTCGTACTCGTCCGTGCGGTTGTTCTCGGCACAGATTGATTCGGCCAGTTCCCAGTCCGGTCGCTTTTCGTAGCGCACTGTCGTCACCCAAGGCTCCCTGAAATTCTTCGGGTCAGTCACGGTTCTCTCGCTGATCATGACCATACCGTCTTCTTCCAGGTGCATTCGCTCGAGCACGTGCATTTCAGGTCCCGGGTAGACAGATTCATT
>CAZXDV010000080.1:0-11847 GCA_964639535.1 uncultured Enterobacteriaceae bacterium
ATTTTTGTTGCCATGGTGCTGGATGGCATGGATGGTCGAATCGCCAGGATGACAAACACCCAGAGTGACTTCGGGGTACAGTACGACAGCCTGTCGGATTTGATCAGTTTCGGTCTTGCGCCTTCCCTTGTCATGTACCAGTGGTCACTGTACGGCATTGGTAAACTTGGCTGGTTGGCGGCTTTTATCTTTGCCGCAGCCACGGCACTTCGACTGGCCCGTTTCAATACCCAGGCCGAGAATGACGACAAGCAATTTTTCCAGGGTTTGCCAAGCCCCGCTGCTGGCGCCCTGATCGCGGGATTTATATGGATGGGTGATGCCAGTGGTCTTTACGATGGTACCAACCTGGTATGGTTAAGTTTTCCCCTGACCATCGCGGCAGGTATTCTCATGGTCAGTAACATTCGTTACCACAGTTTCAAGCAATTTGATCTCAAGGACCGCGTGCCATTTATCCAGGTCACGATACTCGTGCTGGTGCTGGCCCTGGTTGCTGTGCGTCCATCCGTTGTACTGTTTTTGCTGGCTTTTACCTATGCGCTGTCAGGTCCGTTGATTACGCTCATGCTTATTCGTCGTCACAGGGCCATTCGGCGAACCCAGGAATAATTATCTCAAGGCTTGCAAAATTTCAGCATCGGGCTATGCTTCACCACATGTCAGGCTTTATTTCAATTCAGAACGCCACCCAGCAGCTTCGCCGCAACACCGAAGAGGCCGCTCTTCGCCTGCTTCTCCTGCCCTGATCGGGCAAATAACTTCACACACATCACTGATACTATTTTTACCTGCGCCGACTGACGGCGTATTCAGCATTGCTATATAATCTGGAGCAGAATCATGAAAGAGCAGCTCATAATTTTTGACACTACTTTGCGCGATGGAGAGCAAAGCCCTGGTGCGTCCATGACGAGAGACGAAAAGATCCGCGTGGCCAAGACACTGGAAATGATGCGTGTTGATGTTATCGAGGCCGGGTTTCCTATTGCCAGCCCGGGGGATTTTGAAGCCGTCAAGGCAGTGGCGGAAGTGATCAAGGACAGCACCGTTTGCGGCCTGGCACGCACCGGTGATCAAGACATTGACCGGGCAGCGGAGGCATTGAAGCCTGCAGCTTCCGGGCGTATTCACACCTTTATCGCAACGTCGCCGATTCACATGGAGCGAAAGCTGCGTATGCAGCCCGAGCAGGTGCTGGAACAGGCTGTGAAGGCGGTGAAACGTGCGCGTAATTACACTGACAACGTTGAGTTTTCACCGGAAGATGCCGGGCGTTCCGAGCTGGATTTTCTTTGCCGGGTTATTGAAGCGGTTATTGATGCCGGTGCCACCACCATAAACATACCTGATACCGTGGGCTACAACGTGCCCGGGCAGTTCAGTTCCACCATAGCGCAGTTGCTTGAAAGGGTGCCGAACTCTGACAAGGCGGTCTTCTCGGTACATTGCCATAACGACCTGGGGCTGGCTGTTGCCAATTCCCTTGCAGCGGTACTGGTCGGGGCACGCCAGGTTGAATGTACGATTAATGGCCTCGGCGAACGCGCCGGTAACGCGTCGCTGGAGGAAATCGTCATGGCAGTACGTACGCGCCAGGATGTATTTCCCTGTGACACCAGGCTCGATACCACGCACATAATGAACAATTCGCGCCTGGTCTCCAACATTACCGGTTTCCCGGTCCAGCCCAACAAGGCAATCGTAGGTGCCAACGCCTTTGCCCATGAATCCGGAATTCACCAGGACGGTGTGATAAAGAGCAGGGAGACCTACGAGATCATGCGAGCGGAAGATGTTGGTTGGCAAACCAATCGACTGGTCATGGGAAAACATTCCGGCAGAAACGCCTTTCGTACGCGATTGAAAGAACTGGGCTACGAGTTCGGCAGCGAGGAGGAGCTCAACGAGACTTTTGCACGCTTCAAGGAACTGGCTGACAAGAAACACGAAATATTTGACGAGGATCTCCAGTCTCTAGTATCAGATAGCCTGGTTGATGCGGAGAACGAGATGTTCAAGTTTGTCAGCATGAAAGTGGAGCTTGAAACCGGTGAAACACCGCATGCGGCAATCACCATGGTCAGCAAGGGCGAGGAACGAACAGGAAAATCCGATGGTGACGGGCCTGTTGATGCCGTGTTCAAGGCAATAGAGTCCGTGGTTGATAGCCAGTGCAAGGTATTGCTTTACTCGGTGAATGCCATCACCGAGGGAATGGATGCACAGGGTGAAGTGACGGTCCGGGTGAGCAAGGATGGCAAGGTGGTCAACGGACGTGGCTCGGACACAGATATCATTACTGCATCTGCCAAGGCTTATATCAATGCCGTCAACAGGGTCTCCAGCCCGGTTGAGCGAGCTCACCCGCAAATCTAGGATAAGGACATGGCCCTGTCTGCACGACAACAACAGTACCTGCACATGATGGGTATCCAGCTGTGGCAGGATCGTGCCCAGGCCGATATATTGCCGGAAGAGGTAGCGGTTGCGCAGGGCGGGAGTGAAGAGCAGGACTGGCAGTCCCTGCGCGGGGAGGTGTCAGCCTGCGAGAAATGCGAGTTGCACAGGGGGCGTACACAAACCGTGTTTGGCGTGGGTGATACGCGCGCAGACTGGATGATTATCGGTGAGGCACCCGGTGCAGAAGAAGACCGGCAGGGAGAACCCTTTGTCGGCAGGGCCGGAAAATTACTGAACTCCATGCTTGAGGCAGTGGGACTGGCTCGTGAACAGGTATACATTGCAAACATACTCAAGTGCAGGCCACCGAATAACCGGGATCCAAAACCGGAGGAGGTCAAGCAGTGTGAAGATTACCTGGCCAGGCAGGTGCGAATGATTCAGCCACAAATCATCCTCGCCGTTGGCAGGATTGCCGCGCAAAACCTGCTGAAAGTGGATACGCCCATTGGGCGAATGCGTGGCCAGGAATATCGCTACCCGGGTAGTGATATACCGGTGATAGTCACCTATCATCCGGCATACCTGCTGCGATCGCCCAGGGAAAAGCGTAAATCCTGGCAGGATTTGCAAATGGCGATGAGCATTTACCAGCAGTCCACGGCAGCCGGCTGTGACTAGTGAATATATTATTGATAACCTGTAGCACAACGATATGAAAAGGCCAGCAAGACAATGAGTGCAGTGCTCGAAGAAGCGATGCTTGTTTTTCGCCCGATGGTCGAGGAAGACCTTTCGGGCATTATGGCTATTGAGCAGGCAGCCTACGAATTTCCCTGGAGCGAGACAGTCTTCCGTGATTGCCTGCGCGTGGGATATTGTTGCTGGGTTCTTGAATGCGACGAGCTACTGGTTGCCCATGGCATCATGTCGGTGGCAGCAGGCGAGGCGCATGTCCTGAATCTCTGCGTGCATCCCGATGTACAAAATTCCGGGCTCGGTAAGGAGATGCTGGAACACCTGCTGCACATTGCTGGTCAGCACCGGGCGGAAATCATCTTTCTTGAAGTTCGCCCATCAAACACCAGGGCGCAAAGGCTCTATAGCAGGGCCGGCTTTGGTGAGGTTGGTATACGAAGTGGATATTACCCGGCGGTCGATGGTCGCGAAGATGCCCTGATCATGGCACGAAACCTGGTTAACGAGGATTAGAAAGAATTGGCCGTGAAAGACAGGAACGCATTTCCAACTATTGAGTCCTTTGTTGGCAACACGCCGCTGGTACGTTTGCAGCGACTGGCCAAAGATGATTCCAACCTGCTGCTGGCAAAGCTGGAAGGCAACAACCCCGCCGGTTCTGTTAAGGACAGGCCTGCTATCAGCATGATCCAGAGGGCAGAGAATCGTGGCGACATCAAGCCGGGAGACGTACTGATCGAAGCAACCAGCGGCAACACGGGTATTGCGCTGGCAATGGCGGCGGCCATCAAGGGTTATCACATGATACTCGTTATGCCGGAACACATGAGCGAAGAGCGCCAGGCGGCAATGAAGGCATTTGGGGCCGAGATCATCCTGGTTACCCAGGAGCAGGGAATGGAAGGCGCGCGCGATCTTGCAGAGAAAATGGAAGCTGATGGTAAGGGGCTGGTACTTGACCAGTTTGCCAACCCTGATAATCCGCTGGCGCATTACGAGGGCACCGGCCCGGAGATCTGGCGTGATACCGATGGTGCAATTACACACTTCGTCAGCTCCATGGGCACCACCGGTACCAGCATGGGTGTATCCCGCTTTCTCAAGGAGCAAAATCCCGATATCCAGATTGTAGGCGTACAGCCGGCTGGTGATGACAGTATTCCCGGGATCAGGCGATGGCCTGAAGCCTACCTGCCAAGGATTTTTGATCGCTCAAGGGTTGACCAGGTGATTGACGTTACCCAGGCAGAGGCTGAGGAAATGACGCGACGGCTGGCGGCGGAAGAAGGCATATTTGCCGGTATCTCCTCCGGCGGTGCGATTTCCGCCGCGCTGAGACTGGCCGACACAGTTGAAGATGCGGTAATTGTGACCATCGTATGCGATCGCGGTGATCGTTACCTGTCCACTAATGTATTTCCTGCCTGATTTGCTGTCATCCTTATTGCTATTGCAGCAACCATGAACATACTGGTTTTTGATATCGAAACTGTCCCCGACGTTGAGTCCGGCAAGCGCCTGTATAACCTTAACAGCCTTTCCGACAAGGAAGCCGGTGAGGTGATGTTTACTCGAAGAAGACAGGAGACCGATGGCAGTAGCGATTTTATTCGGCACCACCTGCAGCAGGTCGTTGCTATTTCAGTTGTACTGGCAACAAGTAACAAGTTTGCCGTTTGGACGCTTGGCGACAGCACCTCATCAGAAAAAGAGATCCTGCAGCGATTTTTCGAGGGCATAGAAAAGTACACGCCGACACTGGTGTCATGGAATGGCAGCGGTTTTGATCTTCCCGTGATTCACTATCGCTCGTTATTGCATGGCGTGCAGGCGCCAAGGTACTGGGAATCCGGCAAGGAGGACCAGTCATTCAAGTGGAACAATTACCTGAGTCGATTTCATGAACGACATACGGACCTGATGGATGTACTGGCCGGCTACCAGTATCGGTCTGTCGCACCTCTCACCGAGGTTGCCAGCATGCTGGGATTTCCCGGGAAACTGGGAATGAGTGGTGACAAGGTCTGGGATGCCTACATCGACGGGGATATTGAGCTTATTCGTAATTACTGCGAATCCGATGTGCTCAATACTTACCTTGTTTATTCCAGGTACCAGCTTATCCGCGGGCAGCTTAGCCCGCAGGCTTACGAGGCTGAGTGTGAACGTGTGCGGGAAGTCCTGCGCAAGGAGGCGAAACCTCACCTGCTGGAATTCCTTGAGAACTGGGAATAGGCAGGAATCTCCATCATATCTCCATAATGTCTCCAGCCTGTCGCCTGGGTGTTGTGAAAGTCTCGTACTGAAATTAATTTAAATTCCATAATCAGCCTGGCGCAGGTACCAATGGGTCGTAGACGAAGAAAAAAACTCCCCACCGAAGCTGTAGAAACGGTAGTCGAATCTCTTTCCCACGAGGGTCGGGGTATCGGCCATGTAAACGGGAAAACAGTTTTTATCGATGGCGCCCTGCCGGGTGAAAAAGTGACTTTCCGCTACCGTCGAAGTCGCTCAAGTTTTGCAGAAGGGATCATCGAATCACTGTTACAGGACCCTTCACCGGACCGCGTGGAAGCTGGATGTCCACACTTTCTTGTCTGCGGTGGTTGCAGCCTGCAGCACTTGCACGCCGGGAAGCAGCTGGCACACAAGGAAAGCGTACTCGAAGAACAGTTTCGCCATATCGGCGGGCTTGAAAACTGGCAGAAGCTGCCCCCCCTGACGGGGCCGCTGTGGGCATATCGACACAAGGCTCGCCTCGGGGTGCGATATGTCACGAAGAAAGAAAAGGTACTGGTTGGCTTCAGGGAGAAATACAGTAATTACATTGCTGAACTGGGCACCTGCGAGGTGCTGCATCCTACCGTGGGTAAGCGTCTTGATGCACTGGCGGAGTTGATTGGAAGCCTGTCAGTATATAACCGCATTGCGCAGGTAGAGGTGGCCGTGGATGATACCAACACGGCACTTATCTTTCGAAACCTTGAGCCATTAACGGCGGAGGATCGGCAAAAGATGGTGGAATTTGGTGAACAGCACGATATCCAGGTGTATATGCAACCTGGTGGACCGGATAGTGTTGAATCAATAACGGGTGAAGACTATGCGCCGCTTTACTACGAGGTGGACGATGGCAAGGTACGCATTCAATTTGCCGCCACTGATTTCACCCAGGTCAATACCGAGATAAACCGGGCAATGGTCAAGCGGGTGCTTGAGTTTCTTGCGCTCGAAGATGACGATAAAGTGCTGGACCTGTTTTGTGGGGTGGGAAACTTCACCTTGCCCATAGCCCGGCGCGCAGCCAGCGTCACCGGTATCGAGGGCTCCGACGCGCTTGTTGAAAAAGCCAGGCAAAATGCCAGTCTAAATGGTCTCGACAACGTCAACTTCATCGCGCAGGATTTACACAAGCCAGCCCCGGGTATGGATAAAATGGCATTTACAAAGCTCCTGCTGGACCCACCACGCAGTGGCGCGGAGGAAGTCGTGAGTAACTGGGATCTTTCCGGTCTTGGTCGGATTGTCTATGTTTCCTGTAACCCTGCAACGCTGGCGAGGGATGCCGCGATCCTTGTAAAGGAAAGGGGTTTCAAGCTTGTTTCAGCGGGTATCATGGACATGTTTCCACATACCTCTCACGTGGAATCCATGGCGGTTTTTGATAATGAATAGTCCTGATCTTCACATCAAGGTAGATATTTCCAGGCAGGTACTGGAGCTTTACTCCGGTAGCGAACTGCTAAGGAGCTATCCCGCATCCACCGCTAAAAACGGTGCGGGAGAAATCATGGACAGTGAGTGCACGCCTCGCGGCCGTCATGTTATAGCCGACAAGATTGGCGAGTCATCTCGGGTTAATGCGGTGTTTGTTGGAAGAAAGGAAACCGGTGAAATCTACAGCCCTCAAATGAGGCAGTCCAACCCCGGGCGGGACTGGATACTGACGCGAATAATGTGGCTCAGGGGGCTTGAAGCCGGGTTTAACCTGGAAGGCAATGTCGACAGCTACCAGCGCTATATTTACATCCATGGTACACCTGACGATGTAGATATGTCGGTACCCGGTTCACGGGGCTGTGTTCGAATGCGCAACCCGGACATTATCGAGCTGTTTGACATGGTCAGCGTGGGGACAGGGGTGGAAATCTGCGAGTAGCGGCTGTAAGTGCGGATTACTCCAGGGAGCTCAACAGGGTCTTGATGGCTGTCCTCACCTCATCGATAGATTGAACTATTTCCTCCCTGCCTGTTTCGCTCTCGATCATTGACTCCCAGTTGTCTGCCCAGGCATGTCCCAGCCTGGCGGCTTCGGCTTCCACGTTTGTCGAAGTCAGCATACTCAGGTCGTTGACAAGTCCGACCTTGACCCAGGCTTTGCGCGGACTCCCGGCATCAAGGTCATTATCATAGGCAGCGCTATAAATGATCTGTTCCAGCGCGGCCAGTTCCTTCAGCATTTCGAAACAGGCAATTCGAACATTATTGTTGTTCTCCGAGATTTCCATGCGCCAGACGTTATAGCTAAAGCCGGTCAGGGCAAAGATGACACTGAACACCGCAGTGAGCTGGTAGAGGAAAAGCCTGTTTTTCAGTTGTTTACTCATATCGCTGTGTTACCGGTTTGCAGAAGACTTCAACCGCCGCACGCGCTGCATTTCCGGGCCATTAAAGTAATCCGGGTCATCCATGTAATCGATGTACATTTGCGTGGCATCCTGTCCCCAGAACAGGCGCCCGTCGACCATCAATGTAGGAACACCAAATATACCGGCCTTGATGGCCTCCTCGGTATTTAGCCTGAGCCGGTCTTTCACATCCTGTTGCCCCAGCAGGCTTGCCTGGTCGCTGATTCCAAGATTCATGGTGA
Source organism: uncultured Enterobacteriaceae bacterium (assembly GCA_964639535.1). Classification (GTDB taxonomy): domain Bacteria; phylum Pseudomonadota; class Gammaproteobacteria; order Eutrophobiales; family Eutrophobiaceae; genus WLWS01. The sequence goes on from CAZXDV010000080.1 coordinate 7,973, forward strand.
ACTGTTCCCAGTCAGTATCATTTTCCACCGCGCGGCCGTCGCGCCATATGTAATTGAAAATGGCATCGAGTACCTGCGCTTCGTTGTCCATTGCGATGCTCAGCCTCAAGGCCCGTAAGGGGTTAAAAGGATGTGATGGCGGAAATCTCAGCTCAACACCGGCCTGTTTCCCCAGCCAGGTGGCATGCTCGTAGGTGAAAGTTCTTTTTGCTGGAATTTCCGCCGGCCCTTTCTGTCCCCAGTGGTTTAGCAGACCGGCGAAAAGCACCGGGCGCAGGATAATATTGGCCCTGCTATCCAGCTCCCGCAGCTGCCTGTGCTGCAGGTAGGCAAAGGGAGAAATGAAATCAAAGTACCAGTAAGTATCAGCAGGCATTACCCTGAAAGCCATGGTCGTGTGTGAAAACGAAGGTACGATATTCATGGTGGAGGGGCCAGCTTTTCTTGTACCAGCGGCCAAAGGGCTTGACTGTAAATATTTAATCACAGTAAAAACAGCAGCTTACGGCGCAATCGAATTATTTGTCCTGTACCTGTCAACCAACTGTCCGCCTCAGCGTTATTGAGGGTGTAGCCAATACAAACCTGAAGCGGAGAGAGACAAATGAACAAAGCCCTGATAATCAGCAGCTGCGTACTCGCGGCCAGCCTTGCAGCTCCCATGATACAAGCGGAGGAACCCGACAGGGGAGACCGGATAGACCAGCGTCTTGACAGGCGTGGGGACAGGATCGATCAACGCCTCGACAATCGCGGTGACCGAATAAACAACCACCTTGATAATCGTGGTGACAATATCAACGACAGGCTTGATCGACGTTCTGAACGCGCCAGCGAGGCGGGCAGGGATCGACTTGCCAACCGGCTGGATAACAAGGGAGACCGTATCGACAATCGCCTCGACCGCAAGGGAGACAGGATCGATAACAGGCTGGATCGTCGTGGAGACAGGACAGACAGGCGCATGGATCGCCGTGGTGACGGCGCTGAAAGAAGGTTTGACCGACGCTCATCGCGTCGCGGTAGCTAAGTAAACGCATGCCGGGCAGGGACTGGTCTCTGCCTGGCAACTTGGCGATAATGAAAGCCTGGTTCAATATTAATGAAATAGGGGAAAGCTGCTGGAACAGCCACAAACCCTTGAGCAGTTTCTTGTCAGCGTGGAACGACGTGCCTTTCGAATAGCCGAGATTGCCACCGGCAATCGAGAGGACGCACTGGATATCCTTCAGGATGCCATGTACAAGCTGGTACAAAAATATGCAGCCCGTGATCCACAGGAGTGGGGGCCATTGTTCCAGACCATACTGCAAAGTAAGATCAATGACTGGTACAGGCGTAACGCTGTCAGAAACCGCTTTCGCGTGTGGTTTAATTTCGGTGATGACGATGGTGATGCAGATCCTGTCCAGGGCCTTGAAGACGTTAACGCCAGGCAACCGGAAGAAAAAATCCACGCTGAGAAAAGTATTGATGAACTTGAAGCGGCTTTGAAAAAGCTACCAAAACGACAGTTCCAGGCTTTTGTACTGAGGATGTGGGAGGGGCTCGATGTAGCGCAAACGGCGCAGGCGATGAAATGTTCTGAAGGCAGCGTAAAAACACACTATTCACGAGCTGTACATGCGCTTCGTGAAGAACTGGGAGAGCACTGGTCATGAAGCAACACGACCAAGATGATGCGTTCACAAGAAACCTGAGGCAAAAGCTGGATGCCAGCCTGGATAATCTTGATGGCGAAACCCTGTCTGCTATAACCCGCGCCCGTCATCGTGCACTCGACAGTCGTAACAGCTCACAGCAAGCCTGGGGCTGGATACCGGCCGGTGCAGTGGCCACAATATGCATGGCCCTGCTAGTCTATGTCTTTGTTTCCAACCCCGTGGTTGAAGAAGCACCTGTTATCGATGAACTGGAATTGCTCTCAAACATTGAAGACATCGAATTACTTGAAGACCTCGAGTTTTATGAGTGGTTGGAAGACTATGAACTTCCCACCTAGGCTGGTATTGCTGATCATGATATTTACCTCTCCACTATCTCATTCACAGACCGACGCCGAGGCAGAATTGCCGGGTGAGGAACTGCTTGAATTTCTTGGTGAATGGGAAACCGAGGATGGAGAGTTGCTTGATCCTGCGGATTTTGAAGAAGAGGACTTTGCAGAGCTCCTGCAAATTACTGACGATGAATAAACTGTTACCTGTCTTCTTCTTCCTTTTCGCCATGCAGCAGGGCGTATTCGCTGAGGAAGCGCCTGCCTGGGACAACCTGAGCGCGGAGCAGCAGTCGGTGCTTACACCCATGAAAGAAAGGTGGGACAGCATACCTGCCGAGCGGCGCCTGAAGCTGCAGCACGGTGCCGAACGCTGGAGCAAGATGACGCCGGACCAGCGCAGCCAGGCACAGGGAAAACTGCAGCGCTGGAAGTCACTTGACCCGTCGAAACAACAAAATATCAGGCAAAGACTGGAACGCTATAAAAGCCTGTCCCCGGAGAAACGGGATCGCCTGAAAAAGCGCCACCAGTGGTTCAAGAGCCTGGACGCGGACGAGAGAAATGCCCTGCGTAAACAGTTCCAGTCGATGACTCCCGAACAGCGTCAGCAGGTAAAGCGGGACCGTCGCAATATCAGTTCTGAAGATCGACGACGGCTCAAGGAACGAATTGACCGCATGTCTCCGCAGCAGAAGCGGGAATTACGCGAGAAGTGGAAAAACATGTCCGGTGAAGAACGCCGTAAGTTTATCCAGCAGAAAAAAGAAAATCGCAGGCTCAACCAGGGTAATGACAGGAATCAACGCCAGGACCGGCAGCAGCGCCAACGGGTTTCACCATCTCGAAACCCGGGCTGAGGACCGTACTTCAAGCATCGCCGGCTCCCTTATCCCGGCGATTATTTTTTTCTTGCCGGTCCAGCTGCCTCAGCCTGGATTTTAAATATTCCTTTAATTTTGCATCCTGCAATACAAGCTCACTGCCCGTGCGAATCGCTGCGAATGCAATCATGCTGATTAGCATCAGCAGCAGAAGCGCAAAAATCCATGCAATGAAATAAGTCATCCTGATTCCACCCTGGCTGCTTTGCGGGCCAGCTAAATTTGCCTGCGAAGGAACACTTGATTTTCCACTTTCATCGTAGACCGCCTGCTGAAGCGACCTGTCCAGGTTTGAACCCTTTTCGATAGCCGCAGCCATGTGCTCGATACGCAGCGGGTCGCGGTAGAGCCTGAGGGCTTCCAGGAGAACATGTATACTCGCCCACAGTCCAATCAACAGCAGCACGATACCGATACCACGTACCAGGTGGCCGGGCCAATCCCTGGTTCGCGGTGCCTGCAGCTGCTCTTCAGCTTGCTCCTGCTTGTCTTCTTCGAACTCGTACATACCGTTTACCGTCCCTGTCTGATTATATCAAATTGCTTCCTGTTCGCCGGTTCAGAATTGTCGAACAGCACACAAGAAAATGAAGGCAATGCCTCGGCCAGAAGTTATAATTCATGAAAAGTTAATCACAGTTAGCGTAACTTCAGTGTTATTACTTGAAGCAAAATTTAACATGGCACGCGGGAGACCTTGAAGATATGAGCCTGGGACCGGTGATGCTGGACCTTGAGGGGCCGGAATTAAGGCCTGTTGAGAGGGAAATGTTGAAACACCCCCTGGTGGGTGGCGTGATCCTGTTTACACGCAATTATGTCAACACGGAGCAACTCGCTTCCCTGGTTCGCGAGATACACGAAGTACGACAACCGTCCCTGCTTATCGCCGTCGACCATGAAGGTGGTCGAGTGCAGCGTTTTCGGGATGGATTTACACGCTTACCTCCATGTAGCTGTTATGGCGAGATCTATAACAACGAATCTCTCGAGGG
>CAZXDV010000081.1:0-8221 GCA_964639535.1 uncultured Enterobacteriaceae bacterium
GTACGCTTTGAAGACCGCCTGAAGCTGGACTTCCAGTTGAAGGAAAACGCCGGTTCTGCGCTTATCCCCAGCATGTTACTGCAACCGCTGATTGAAAATTCAATCAAGTATGCCATTGCAAAGAACGAGGACGGCGGCACCATCAAGCTACATGCAAAGGTATTTGGTGACGACCTGCTGATGGAACTCAGCGATGATGGCGATGGTATTGAGCTTGAAGGTAACAAGCTGCCTGCCGGTAGTGGTGTTGGCCTGACCAATACCCGGGAACGCCTGCAGGAGCTTTACGGTGACAACCATGCCTGTTCTTTTAGCAAGGCGGAGCCAAAGGGTCTCAAGATCAGCATACGTATTCCCTTTGAAACCGAGGCCAAAAGCTCGTGAATGCCATTAACACCCTGATTGTCGATGACGAGGCCCTTGCCCGGCGCGGCCTGCAGCTGCGTCTTGAAAAGCACGAGGACGTTAACATTGTTGGCGAATGTGCCAACGGCCGGGAAGCGCTGAAAGCCATCCCCGAGCTGGATCCGGACCTGGTTTTTCTTGATATCCAGATGCCCGGTGTCGACGGCTTTGAAGTGGTGCGCCAGTTACAGGGTGACGACATGCCGCTGGTGGTGTTTGCCACGGCTTTTGATCAGTACGCGGTCAAGGCCTTTGACGTGCATGCCATCGATTACATTCTCAAGCCGGTGGACGAGGAGCACCTGGAGCGTGCCCTGCAACGGGCAAGGGAACAGCTGATACAGAAGAGCGATGCCAATGACAAGCAGCGCCTGCTCAAGGTCATTGGTGATATTACCGGGCAGGCACCCTGCGAGATGCAAAAGTGGCTTGAAGAGGGTGCCGAGATGCCACCGGAGTACCCGGACAAGATTGCCATCAAGGATGCCGGCGAAATCACCCTGTTACCGGTGAAGGATATCGAGTGGGTGGACGCCGCGGGTGACTACATGTGCCTGCATGCAAAGGACCAGATCCACGTCATGCGCATCACCATGAAGCAGCTGGAATCCCAGCTCGACCCGGCCCTGTTTCAGCGCGTGCATCGCTCAACGTTGGTTAACCTGGAACGGGTGGAGAAAATCTGCAGCCATATTAACGGCGAGTTTCATCTCTTTCTGAAGGGCGGCGAACGCCTGAAGATGTCGAGAACCTATAAGAAAAAAATCGAAAGGTTCTTTAGCTAACAGTCGTCTCCGGAACCGCTTATCGCAGCGGTCAGTCGTTTCACCGCAAGTCAGCCTCCATTCAACCAGGGCCAGTGTTATAAAGGGTTTACACCGCTAACCCATTGAGCCTGAACATGGATAAAGGCAACAATTCACCTGAGGCGACAGAACCAGGGTCCACGCCTGCCGAAGGAGGCTGGATGAGCCTGACCACGAACGCCCTGCGCAACCCCGCAGCCGCTGCCGCAATGCTCGCCATTGTGCTGGTGTTTGGCGCTTTCAGCCTGCTTAAACTCCCTATCCAGCTGTTTCCAGATGTTGAAAACCCCAAGATAAATATCCAGACAAGCTGGCGTGCTGCTTCGCCAAGTGAAATGGAAGCGGAAATCATTGAACCCATCGAGGAGGTGCTGCAGGGCCTGCCCGGTGTGAAGGAAATGGAAGCCACCGCCAATGCCGGCTTTGCCTGGATCAACCTGACCTTTGCTATCGAGACCGATATGCAGAAAACCATGGTAGAGGTAATCAGCCGTATGAATCGCCTGCCGCCGTTACCGAGGGATGCGGACCAGCCGGTGATTAACCTCGGTGGCTGGGACGGCGGTACCCCGGCACTGTCATGGTTTTTCCTGCAGGTTCTGCCGGGCAACGATACCCCGGTGTCAGACTATATTTCCTACGTGGACGATGTCATCAGTCCCGCCATCGAGTCCGTGCCCGGTGTCAGCCGTGCCGGCGTGCAGGGGGCGGGTCGCGAAGCCGAGGAAGTGCAGATCATCTTTGACCCCTACCGCGCCGCGGAGCTGGGAATCTCCATGACCGACGTCATCCAGGTCATCGGTCGTGCCGACAACATCTCCGGCGGGCAGGTGGATATCGGTCGACGTCGCTTTACCCTGCGCTACGCCGGGCGCTTTGACCCCGAGTCGCTGCACCAGCAGCTGCTTGAATGGCGCGATGGACGACCCATCACCCTCGGGGACATTGCAGAAGTAAAGGTACAGTTGCCGGATCGCCGATCCCTGGCGACGCAGAATGGTAACCCGGCAATTGGTATTCGCGTGGACCGGGAAAACGGCGCCAACGCGCTTGCAACGCTGAATCGCGTCAAGGAAGTGATTGAAGAACTCAATGCCGGGCCGCTTAAGGAAAGAAACCTGGTGATGATCCAGTCCTTTGACGCCTCGGTGTTTATTTACCGCGCCATTGGCCTCGTCACCAGTAATCTCCTGATCGGTGTGCTGCTGGCGGTGGGCGTGCTGTGGTGGTTTCTCAGGCGTTTTCGCGCGACGCTCATCATTGCACTGGCGATACCGGTATCCTTATTGAGTACCTTCGTGGTGTTGCATCTCACCGGTCGCACGCTCAACGTGATTTCCCTCGCCGGTCTCGCCTTTGCCGTTGGTATGGTGCTTGACGCGGCCATTGTGGTTCTCGAAAACGTGGTGCGCCTGCGCGAGCAGGGCAGGAGTCCCTTTGACAGTGCACAAAAGGGAACCAGCCAGGTGTGGGGAGCCTTGCTAGCCTCGACGCTGACCACGGTGGCGATATTTATCCCGGTGGTTTTCCTGAAGGACGTGGAAGGACAATTGTTTGGCGATCTCGCACTGACCATTGCCATCGCGGTGAGCATTTCACTCATCACGGCCATCACCGTTATTCCGCTGCTTACCAGCAAGTGGCTGGGTGATATAAAGCTTGAAGACAAGCATGAGGCAACATGGAACTTTCTCACCAACAAGGTGATGGCGATAACCAGCACGCCCATGAAGCGCTACGCGCTGATCGCAGTGCTGCTGACCATACCCATCGTCACCACGATAAAGCTGATGCCGGAGCTTGACTACCTGCCGCCGGTCAAGCGTGATGCCATTGACGCATTCTTCCAGCTGCCACCGGCAACTAACCTGGAAACCATCAACGTTGACGTGGTGCAAAAGATCGAGGAACGCCTGCAACCCTACATGAACGGTGAGAAAGAACCGGCCCTGAAAAACTATTACATCCTGCTGTGGCCAAATGGTGGCACCATGGGCGTGCGTGTAAAAGACCAGTCGCGGGTAAAAGAGCTGGAAGAGATTATTAATAAGGAGATTACCGCGGACATACCTGACTTTGTTTCCTACAACGGCCAGGGCGATCTCTTTGGTGGCTTTGGTGGTGGCCGGGACATACCGGTGCACATTCAATCCAACGATCCAAAAGTACTTGAGCAGGTGGCCATGCAGGCCATGGGCTGGTTGAACGAGGCGCTGCCGGAAGCCCGGGTGAGACCGGAGCCGGGATTGCAGCAGGCAGAGCCGGAGCTGAGACTGATCCCGAACGACCGCAGCATCATGGAAAAGGGGTGGAGCCGTGCACAGCTGGGTACGGTTATACGAACCCTGGGAGACGGGCTCTATGTGGGCGAATACTTTGACGGTGTAAAACGCATGGATATCATCCTGCGTGCGGAAACCTGGGATACGCCGGAAGAGCTTGGCACCATGCCCATGTTTACCCCGGGTGCCGGTATCGTGCCGCTGGCCGAGCTGGTTAAGATCGATCGCACCGTGGGCCCGGATCAGATCCGTCGCGTGGACCGCAAGCGCACCATTACCCTGAGCGTAACACCACCGGAAACCATGTCGCTGGAGAAAGCGATATCCACGATCCGCGCCGAGGTGCAGCCAAAGATCGAAGCGGCCCTGCCGCAGGAAGGCAGCATTCTTTACGGTGGTAGCGCAGATAATCTCAAGAAGGCCATACGCACCATGAGTGAAAACTTTGCCATGGCACTGCTGATCCTGTTTCTCCTGATGAGCGCGCTGTTTCGTTCCATGAAGGACAGCCTGCTGGTGGTGCTGGCCATGCCCCTGGCCACGGTGGGTGGCGTGGTCGCCATGTACCTGCTCAACCTGGTGAGTTTCCAGCCACTGGATCTTCTTACCATGATCGGTTTCGTCATCCTGCTTGGGCTGGTGGTCAACAACGCCATCCTGCTGGTGCACCAGACAAGAAGTGCAGAACGTGAAGGGCTGAATCGTCACCACGCGGTGGAACAGGCGCTGCGACTGCGCTTGAGACCCATTTTCATGAGTACGCTAACGAGCATCTTTGGCATGCTGCCGCTGCTGCTGATACCCGGCGAGGGCAGTGTTATATACCGAGGCCTTGCCGCGGTGATTGTTGGTGGCATGTGTGTCAGCACCCTGTTTACCCTGGTCCTGCTGCCCTGCTTTTTACGCATGGGTGCGCACCAGCCGGTGTTACTGCCAGAGGTTGAAGATAAAAAAGAGAAGGAGAAGCCCAGGCTCGAGTCTGTTGCCTGAGTAACGTGACATTACGGAGAGAGTGAAAGTGATGAAGCATATAAAAAGTTATTACCTGCCAGGCCTTTTATTGATGCTGGTGCCGCTGTCCCTGCAGGCACAGGCACCGCGGAGTGTCGCGGTAGAAACGGCCAATGCCCGCACCGAGCTGGTCAGTCCCGCACTCTGGGTACCGGGCACGGTGATCAGTCGCCATGACTCGCGTATCGCGGCAGAGGTATCCGGCAAGCTGCTGGCGGTGGCCGAGGTAGGAGATCGCTTCAGGGCAGGCGAAGTGCTTGCCAGCGTGAATGACAGGGAGCTGCAGCTGCAGCTTCGAAACAATCGCGCCGAGAAAAAGCGTCTCGAGGCGCGCCGCGAATACCTGGAGAGACAGGTAAAGCGCCTCGGAAAACTGGCAAGTTCAAACAGTGCCGCGGAAGCCGAGCTGGACCAGATGAGCGCGGAAAGGGATATGCTGAGCCAGCAGATCCAGGCAGCGCAGGTGAATATCGAACGTACCCTTTACGATATCAAGCGAACGCGTATTACTGCCCCCTTTGATGGCGTTGTGGTTGAACGCATGCGCCAGCCCGGTGAATACCTGTCCAATTCCGATTACGTGGTCAGGCTTGTTAACACCGAGGATCTTGAGATACGCGTGCAGGCACCGATCAAGGTTGCTCGCCACGTCAAGGCCGGTGACCTGGTCGGGGTAAAGAACCACGGTGAGCAGATCGATACCCGTGTACGCACTGTGGTGCCCGTGGGTGATGACAACTCGCGCATGCTGCAGCTTCGACTGGAGTTTAAAAGGGCTCACTGGATTATCGGTGAAGCGGTGCGCGTGGCCCTGAGTAATGGTGAAGCCAGCCAAAGACTCACGGTGCCCCGTGATGCGCTGGTGCTGCGCAACGGTCGAACCTACGTGTTCAAGGTGGACAAGGAAGATACCGCCCGGCAGGTGGACGTGGTGACCAGCGAGGGAGCCGGCACACACGTGGCCGTGGAAGGCGATCTCGTGTCCGGTGATGAGGTGGTCATTCGCGGTGCAGAGCGATTACGTGATGGTAGCGTGGTGAAGATCCTCAACAAGGAAGTCGCTGCGCGCTAGTCAAGGATTGCCGCGGCAGGTCGCTTTTTAGCTTGCCGTTACCTTCAATTTGGTCGACCATGTAGACCCATGCCTGCAGTCGACGCTTCCAGCGAAAAATTCAATCACCCGAAAGGGCTTTCCACGCTATTCTTCACGGAGATGTGGGAGCGCTTCAGCTACTACGGCATGCGCGCCCTGCTGGTGCTGTTCATGACCGCGACTATTGCCGATGGTGGCATGGGCCTGGATGATGTTACCGCCACGTCAATCTACGGTCTTTACACGGCATCGGTGTATCTCGCTGCCCTGCCCGGTGGCTGGATAGCCGACAGGCTTATCGGTGCGCAGCGTACCGTCTGGTACGGTGGTATTGTCATCATGTGTGGTCATTTCATTCTCGCCATACCCGCCGTGCCGACATTTTTTATCGGGCTGATTTTTGTAGCCCTTGGTACCGGCCTGCTCAAGCCAAATGTCTCCGCCATTGTCGGCAAGCTTTATCCTCAAGGCGGGGCTGCCTGTGATGCGGGCTACACGATCTTTTATGTCGGCATCAACGTCGGCGCCATGCTTGGCCCGCTGGTATGTAGTGCCCTTGGAGAAAGCGCGCGTTTTGGCTGGCACTACGGGTTTGCAGTTGCCGGCTTTGGCATGCTGTTTGGACTTATGCAGTTTCACTTTTTCAAGGACCGCCTGGGTACCGCCGGGCTGTATCCTGCTCACATGGAGGAAAACGCCCTGCACAAGGAGGCGCCCCGCCATGGCTGGTTAATGGTGAATGTGGGTATTGCCATTATCGTACTGGTAACCGCGCTGACCCTGGGTGGTGTCATCCAGGTCAACGCGCTGGCAGTGGCAAAGTTCAGTGCCGGTTTAATTGCCCTGGTGACACTGTTGTTCTTTGCCTACCTGCTTTTACTTGGCGGGCTTGAAACAATCGAGAAGAAGCGTGTGCTTGTGATCGTGGCACTGGTGATTGGATCCTCGGTGTTCTGGTCCGGTTTTGAGCAAACCGGATCTTCCCTGAACCTCTTTGCTGAACGCTACACCGATCGCATGATCGGCAGTTTTGAAATTCCTGCTGGCTGGTTTCTCAGCATCAATGCCGCCTGCATACTGATCTTTTCTCCTTTCATCGCGGCACTGTGGATCAACCTGGCAAAACGTAACCTGAATCCTTCCATACCCCTCAAGTTTGCCCTTGGCCTGCTGCAGCTTGGTCTTGGTTTTATCGTGATCATGGTGGCGGCGAAGCTGGTGGCAAATGGAAATCTCGTGGCACCGGGATGGCTGGTGATGACCTACGTTCTGCATACCACTGCAGAACTTTGCCTGAGCCCGGTAGGCCTGAGTGCAATTAGCAAGCTGGCGCCGCCGCGCTTTGCCAGCCAGCTGATGGGGGCATTTTTTCTCAGCTATTCCCTGGGAAATTTACTTGCCGGTCTGCTCGCCGGCCGTTTTGATCCCAATGCGATTGATCAAATGCCCGGGCTTTACTTGCAAATCGCCATCATGTCTTTCATCGCGGCGATTATCTTCCTGCTGTTTCTCAAGCCCACCAGGGAAATGATGGGCGACGTGGAATAGTCTCGCTCAGGGGAGGCTGTCTATCACGCCAAGCAGTTGTTCAACACTTGGGCGAGTTTTGTAATCCCGCGACACGTGGGACCAGAGCACCGTCCTGTCCTTGTCAACCAGCACAACAGCAGGTGCTGCGATCATGTGATGATCCTGGCCAGACCATTCTTCAAGATCGATACCGTAGCCCTTGTATCTTTCGTAGGTGGCATCGTCCACATTGATTAATACGTTAAAGGCTTTTTGTGCATCCAGGTTTGAATCACTCAGCACGTTAAAGGGCACCTCGTAGCCTTTCTTTGCCAGTGTTGCACCTTCAGTAGTGTCGACACTGACCGCAACGGGCATAACGCCTTTCTTTGCAAACTTGTTGTAGGCCAGGCTCAGCATGCGGATCTGGTAGTTGCAGTAGGGACACCAGCCACCGCGATAAAAGAAAAACATCGATTTGCCGTCAGCCAGCAGTTCCTCAAGGGAGATGGACTGGCCTTCCGAGGTGTATGAAGTAAACGGGGGCACCTGGTGGCCCACTTTCAAACCCAGCTCGCCGTCCCGCGTACCCAGGTCCGCAGTGGCGGTAACCGCGTTTTCCTTTGTGCGTGAAGGTAGTTGAAGGTTCTCAGCCTGGAGCGACAGGGGTAGCCATGACAGGACAAGGACAAGAAAGCTAACTAGCTGGATTCTATGCATTTTATATTATTCCCCCGCAGGTATTTTCGTTGACAGACGGAACTTGGACCGGGCACTTTTGAATAAATTCAGATTTTGTTGTCAACCGAATTCGCGCCTGGTCGTTCTAACAGTAAAGACCACGACGCATGGTGTGAGCGATGAGCATTAATAATGAAACGGTGATTGCCAGTAACCGCTTTGGCTATGGTGCCAAACCGGGAGAGCTGTTGCGGGTGGGAAAGAGTCCGCGGGACTGGCTTCGAGAGCAGGTAGACAGGCCAGACCTGCCATCATCCGGACGCAACCCGCTCGCCAGTAGTAAAGAGGCCCTGCAATCTTTTATTGAATTGCGCAGCAAGCGCCGTGAAGCAAGGCGCAGCAGTGGTAAAGAAAGCGCCGACGTAAAAGCCGTG
>CAZXDV010000081.1:8231-11824 GCA_964639535.1 uncultured Enterobacteriaceae bacterium
AAAATGGGCCAGGCCTTAAAGCCCATGTACATGGAACATGCCATGGCGCGCGGCAGCCAGGCCATCACCAGCAGCACACCCTTCTACGAACGGCTGGTGCATTTCTGGTCCAATCACTTTGCCGTGTCCATCGACGATCCGCAGATGCTCGGGCTGGTGGGCACGCTGGAGATCGAGGCCATTCGCCCCCACGTGGGCGGCTTCTTCACGGATATGCTGATCGCGGTGGAGCAGCACCCGGCGATGCTGACCTTTCTCGATAATTTCCAGTCCATTGGGCCCAACTCCACCATGGCAAAATTCGCGGCGCGTCGTCGCAACAAGCGGGAAGTGGGTATCAATGAAAACCTGGCGCGGGAAATCCTTGAACTGCATACGCTGGGTGTCGACGGTGGCTACACCCAGGAAGACGTGACCACCTTTGCCGGCGTCATCAGCGGCTGGACCTTTGGCGGTATGTTTCCCGACAGGGCCAATCGTGGTGCACCGGGAGAGTTTGCCTTTAACGAGTTAATGCACGAGCCAGGCAGTAAAACCGTGATGGGTAAAAGCTACAGGGAAAACGGCATAAAGCAGGGAGAGGCAGTGCTGAAGGACCTGGCACGTCACCCGTCCACGGCACGGCATATTTCAGAGAAGCTGGCACGACACTTTATATCCGATGAACCCTCGAAAGAATCCGTCGACAGGCTGAGTCGCGTATTCATAAAAAGCAGGGGTTATCTTCCGGCGCTTTACGATGCGCTGATCGAACTGGATGAAACCTGGCAGGCAGTTCATGCAAAGTACAAGAGCCCGGTGGATTACGTGTATTCGCTTTTTCGCACCCTCGATCACACACCTGACAACCCGCAGCACCTGGTCGGTGCCCTGACCATCCTTGGGCAGGCACCGTTTCGAGCTGGTTCACCGGCGGGATGGCCGGATACTGCCGCGGCATGGTCCGGTGGTGAAGCATTGTTCAAGCGCGTCGAGCTTGCCGTGTCGGTGGCCAACAAGGCGGGTAACCGCGTTGACCCGCTGGGGCTGGCCAGGCTGATACTGGGACCGACCCTGGGTGAACATACCCGCCTTTCTATCAGCAGGGCCGAGTCGGCACGGCAGGGACTGGCGATGCTGTTTTCCAGCCCGGAATTCCAGAGGAGATAGCCGATGAAACGTAGACAGGTTCTCAAGTCCGCCCTTGCTCTTGGTGCCAGTATGGGTGCGCCCCGTTTAAGCTTTGCCGCAGGCGCTGGCGATAATCGCTTCGTGCTTGTCATCCTTCGTGGTGGCATGGACGGTCTCGCGGCGGTGCCGGCATGGGGTGATAACAATTACCGATCTCTACGGGGTAGCCTTGCCCTGAACCGGCCGGGTGGCAGCAAGGGCATACTGGACCTTGATGGCTTTTTTGGATTACATCCTTCACTGCCCAACATGCACGCGCTTTACCAGCAGAAGGAACTGATCGTTGCTCACGCGGTGGCCAGTTCCTACCGCGAACGTTCGCACTTTGACGGGCAGAAGCAGCTGGAAAATGGAAGCAATTCTCCCCTTGGTGCAAGGGACGGATGGCTTAACCGCGCGCTCCAGCATATGCAGGGTGAAGGCAATACAGCTATCGCGCTTTCCCAGAACGTGCCGCTGGTTCTCTACGGCGATGATCCTGTTAACTCCTGGGCGCCGGCAGCCCTGCCCGAGGCAGATGACGATACCATCAGGCGTATCGCCGGCATGTACGAAAGCGATGCCTTCTTTCATGAGCAGTTCAGCTCGGCGCTGGATACGCGGGCCATGGCTGAGGGCCTGCAGGGCAGTGGCATGGGCAGGCGCCGGGGTGGTCGCGCGATGCAGGACATGGAGGTGTACGTAAAAGCAGCCGGTCGTTTCCTAAGGGACGAGGATGGTCCCCGTATTGCCGTGCTTGAATCCGACGGCTGGGATACCCACGCCAACCAGGGTACTGACAGGGGTCAGCTGGCAAACCGTTTTGCACAGCTGGATAAAGGGTTGGCATTGTTGAAAAAAGAGCTTGGACCGGCCTGGAAAAGAACCGTTGTGCTAGTTGCCAGCGGGGTTGGCGGGCCCGCTGCGGTAAATGGAGCGGCGGGAGCTGACCAGGGTACTGCCGGTGCCGCCTTTATTCTTGGTGGAGCGGTGGCCGGTGGACAGGTGATGGCGGACTGGCCGGGAATCGGGAAATCACAGCTTTACCAGGGCAGGGATCTCGCTCCAACCACCGACATAAGAAGCCTGTTCAAGGCCGTGCTGCATGACCACCTTGAAATTTCCAGCGCTGCAATTGAAAAGAAGATTTTTCCGGATAGCCGCCTGGCCATGAAGACCAGGCAGCTCATGAATGCCTGATAAAGCGATTGATCAGGCAACGTAGGAAATGGGCAGGGTGTCGACCGGGTTCAGTGCGGCGATGTTCTCATCACCGGCGATAATTAATAGTCGCAGTAGCTGAATTAGCTTGATCAACTCCCAGTCCATGGCGGCGACGATACCGTGCATGGCAATCAGCAGGCGATCAATGGACTGCTCCGGCTCAGTTTTCAACTGCTTGAGCAGGGAGTTCGCTTCACCAAAACCTTCAAGCTCGTAGGCCTGTAGCACGCTGACACTGTTTTCCTCCGCCGTGACTGTACGGGGCAGTGGCTCGTAGCCCAGCTCACGAATAGTCAAGTCTGCCATGGCCCACACGGACCAGGGGTTTTGACCGGTGACTATCCTTGAATCGTTGCTGACCTGCTCAAGGTAACGCGGTCCGGCCTCAAAGCTGGCACCGCTATTAACCAGGCCGTCTTCAAGCAGGAAAGGAAACACCTCCCTTGCCTCGGGGATAAGGAAGAGCTCCTCCTCGTTGGTAAAGCTGCTGACCCGCTTGTTTGCCAGCAGGTCTGTACCGTCATGCAGTTTCACGTTGACCAGCGCGGCGGGCCCGTGACACACAGCGGCTATCACGCCTCCCGCCGCGTACACATCGGCAACCAGGGTCTTGATCTCCTCATTGTCCGGAAAATCAAACATGGCACCCTTGCCGCCGACAAAATAAAGCGCTGCATAGTCTTCGCTTTGCGCCTCATTAAGGGGAATTGAATTGGCGAGCTTTGCCTGTGCCTCGTCGTCGTTAAGAAAGGCGTAGTCATAGGTACCCATGTCATCACCATCGATCACCATGGGTGGTTCACCGCCGGAAGGACTGGCAATGTCCACCTCGAAACCATTGGCCGTGAAAACATAGTAGGCGCGCGCCAGTTCCGTGAGTTCAAAGCCGGTGGATTTGCCGCTCTCGCCCATGGTATCCGTACTGGTGACCACCGCGAGTATTCTTCCCCTGTCAGCCTTGATGGCATTTTGCAGGTAGGGAATGTCGGCAGCGCTGGATTGCTTTAGAGCGGCGCGCTCCTCGGTTCCGGGAATCATGCTTTGCAGCCAGGCAATCATGCCCACGGCGACCAGGGCACAAAGCGCTAATGAAATTGATATTTTTTTCAACATTGTCGTTCTCCACTTGTTCATGCTTTCAGGATGAAGCGAAGAAGGTGAAACGGATGTGAAATATCCCGTGAAATTTAAGCGCTGCTGATTGGCAGATGAAGATGGAA
>CAZXDV010000082.1:0-11800 GCA_964639535.1 uncultured Enterobacteriaceae bacterium
TCCCGTTTCTCACGTTCACCCACGCGCACACTAATCTTGACCAGCTCGTGGTGCTGCAGTGCACTTTCTATTTCTTCCATGACCTTGCCAGTCAGGCCATTCTGGCCTATCCAGACAATGGTTTTCTTTTGCTGGGCGAGACTGCGAAGATACTTCAGGTGTTTTTTTTCAAGCATGCCAGGTGTTTTCCGCCTATTTGAATAACTCTTCCCGGTTAAGTTTATAGTATTGCAGGGTATCCCTGATCGTGTTTATCAGGTTCCTGGAGGTAATTGTGGCACCACTGATGGCATCAAGCTTGCCTCCTTCTTCATGTACAGCCCAATCCTGTATATTGTCTTCGTCCAGGTAGCGTGAATTGAACTGCAGGATCCACGGCGAGACCTCCAGGTCAATTGCATCTCCCAGGCCCGGTGTTTCGTGGTGCGCTGTTACCCGCACCGCGGTTATCTCGCCAGCATAACTGATTCCCATCGCCAGTTGCACCGGACCACTGTAGCCCTCGGCGATTAACGGCATAAAAACCAGTCCGACATTGGATGTACCATTCCTGGCGCGATACACGGTACTGCTCAAGTCATCAAGCGTCTTTCGATCATCGAAAATATTGTTGCTGTGGGGCAGGGGCATCAATTGCTTGAGGATAGCCAGTGACGCCAACTCCCTGTTTTTTTCAATTTTATTGCCGGAAAACTGCTGAACGACAAACAGCATCGCGGTACAGCAAAGAACAATTGCGAATATTGGCAGGTACCTCACCATGAGCCTGCGTGGATCCGGCGCGCTCACTGCGTGACCTCACCGAGAACCCCTGGCCGCGTATAGTGTTCAATAAAAGGCGTGCAGGCATTGGCGATTAACACTGCAAAGGCGATCCCGTCCGGGTAGGCGCCCCAGTTTCGAATTACATAGGCAATCACGCCCACAAGAAAACCGAAAATCAGTTTCCCCTTGATAGTGGATGGCGATGTGACGGGGTCGGTGGCAATAAAGAAAGCACACAGGATTGTACCCCCGGCACAAAGATGAAACAGCGGTGAGGCATAAACGTCGCTGTCGTAAATATTAAAAACAAAACTTGTGAGAAACATCCCGAGCAGTACGCCGACGGGTAAATGCCAGCGAATGACCCTCGAGAATAAGAGGAATGCACCACCGAGCGCATACATCGCGGCGATCCACTCCCAGCCGTCACCGGCAAAATGACCAAATAGCGGACCTCGCCTTATTTCCGAGACCATGTTCATCAGGCCGAGTTCAGATTTAAGTTGTTGCAGGGCTGTAGCACCACTTACAGCATCGAGCCCCGGCGGGTCACCATTGAAAATTGCTTCGAGGTAACCGCCGAGGCCGGGGTGTTGCAGTGACGGCCAGTTTGCCAGCTCTGCAGGAAAGCACAGGATCACGAATACGTATCCGGCCATCGCCGGGTTGAACGGGTTGAGTCCCAGTCCGCCATAAACGTGCTTGGCAATGACAATTGCAAAGGCGATGCCGGAAAAAGTGACCCACCATGGAACCATTGGAGAAAGGCACAGCGAGAGTAACAGCGCCGTGACAATTGCACTGCCATCTTTAAGGAAAATTTCAACTGGACGTCCCTGCAGTTTCAAAACGAGGTATTCGAGCACTATCGCAAAGGTAACGGCAAGTATGAGCTGGATAAGTATCCCCCAGCCAAAGAAATAAATGTACGCCAGGACCCCGGGTAGCAGTGCAAGACAAACCAGCGCCATCATCTTCTGCACGGAACTGCCGCCGTGAGCGTGTGGAGAGCTCAGTAGTCCCCTGTCAGTCATCTTTACTGTCCTCGTCCCTGGCTGCAGGATCTTGCCGGGACTGCCGGCGTTTTGCCCTTGTTCTTTGCACTGCCGCCTCAATATAGGACTGTCGATCCTGCTCCGCGTTTTCCTTTGCCCCTCTAATGCCATCGTCCGTACTTTGCTGCTGTAACTTTTCCATTCGCCTGTTGCGATCAAGAAAACGTTGCCTGGCATGATCGGCGCCATCGCGACGTCTTTCTTCCTCGGCGATACCCGACTTGGCATAACGAAAGTAATGAACCAGGGGTATGTTGCTGGGACAGACATACGAACAACAGCCGCATTCAATACAGTCAAAGATATGTAATTCCTGCGCTGCTTCAAAATGGTCCTGTTTTGCTGCGCGATAAAGGTCCTGCGGCATCAGCCGAACCGGGCAAACATCCACACAATTGCCGCAGTTAATACATGGCAATACGGGGCTGCGTGGTTGAACTTCCTGTACAAGGATACAATTGGTGGTCTTTATTACGGGGACATCAGGGTTGGTAACATGCATGCCCATCATGGGGCCGCCAAGAATCACACGACAATCGTCTTCAGCTTCAAGATTACAGGTTCGAATACAGTCCTTGACAGGTGTACCAAGCAGCACCTGCAGGTTCCGCGGCTTTTCTACTTTGCCCGTGACAGTCACGTAGCGCGAAATGACCGGTTCACCGCGGGTGACTGCCCTGTAAACTGCAGCGGCAGTTGCCACGTTGTGCATGACCATGCCAATGTGAATAGCCAGCCCGCCACTGGGTACTTCTTTACCCGTAATCACCTGGATTAGCTGTTTTTCTCCACCCGCCGGATAGCGCGTGGGAACCTTTACCAGTTCGATATCGTCGTCGACAAGTTCCTCCAGCCGGGCATAGGCGTCCGGCATATCGTCTTCGATAGCGATGACGCAGTGCTTTGCCTGCAGGGCATGCCGAATCATTCGCGTGCCGGCTACTACGTAATCTGCTTTTTCCTGCAGCAGTCGATCATCGCAGGTTATGAATGGCTCACACTCAACCCCGTTGATGATGAGAGTGTCCACGGCATTTTCAACACCTTCGCTGAGCTTTACATGGGCAGGAAAGCCCGCACCGCCTAATCCAATAATCCCGCATTCCCTGATTACCGCCTGTAGTTCTTTCGGGTCAACAGAATCGTAATCGTGGGTGGGCTGAATATCGAACAGGGTATCCTCGCCATCGGACTCAATCACTATGCAGGGAGCATGAATACCTGATGGGTGTGGGACGGGATAGTCACCGATATCATAAATCTTGCCGGAGGTACTTGCGTGTACCGGTACACTGACATAGCCATCAGCCCGGGCTATCACCTGGCCTTTTAGAACTTTGTCTCCTTTTTTTACCCGGGGTTTTGCGGGGATTCCCACATGTTGTTGCAGGGGTAGTATCAGTTTCTCGGGCAATGGATGAAGTATCGACGGTTCCTGGTCTGACATTGCCTTATAAGTGGGCATGACCAGTCCACCGGGGAACCTGTGCAGTTCAATACTCATTGAGCCCTGGCGTAGGGAGTTTCGGGTTTTACCCATACCCATTCGCCCAGTTTTTCCGGCACCGCTTCCATGCTTATACAGTCAACAGGACAGGGTGGAATACATAGTTCACAACCGGTACATTCGGACGCAATGACGCCGTGCATCTGCCTGGCGGCCCCAATTATCGCGTCGACCGGGCAGGCGCGAATACATTTAACACAACCAATACAACTCTCTTCATCGATGCGGGCAACCCGCCGGGCCTGTTCCGGCCCTGCGATACCAGGGACAGGACCCGTATCCCGCCCCAGCAGGCGCGCAATTTTTTCCAGGGTTTGTTGTCCACCGGGCCGGCAACGATCAATGTCTGACTGCCCTGACACGATCGCGCGTGCATAAGGTCGACATCCCGGATACTGGCATTCACCACACTGGGTCTGTGGTAACAAGTCATTGATTATGTTTTCAAGTTCTTCCGGGTTTGAATGTTGCGTTTCCTTACCCTCGTTAGCCAGTAGGAAAATTGCCAGGCCGCTGACAACCATCATTATCGTCAACGCCATCAGCAGGCTCATAACCGCAGACCGCTTAATCCCATGAAGGCCATGGAAAGTATGCCAAGGGTAACCAGCAAAATGGCAGGGCCTTCAAAAGCCGTCGGGATGTCCGCCTGTGCCAGCTTTGATCTCAGCGACGAAAACAGGACAAGCACGATTCCAAAACCAAGCGCTGTCCCGATAGATTGCAGAAGGCTTGCAAATAGTCCCGGTGAATTTTCCAGTACTAGTAGTGCCGCGCCGAGCAATGAAGAATTAGCCAGCATAAGGGGAAAGAAAACTTCCAACCTGGCAAGTATTGATGGGCGCAAGCGTTCAAGCACGGCCTTAAGGGCGTATACTGAGACCACCACGAGTGTCACAAACAAGGGAAGACGCAGGTACTCCATCTTCGCAGGGACCAGTAAGAAATTATGTGCGAGGTAACAGCTGGTGGTTGTTACAGGAAGCACGATTAGCATGGCCAGGGCCATGCCCCCTGCAGTATCCAGGGTTCGTGAAACTGCATGCACGGCGCTGACGCCGAGCAGATTTTCCAGTACAAGATTATTGACCAGGCACGCTGCCAGGATTACCGGGAAAATTTCGCTCACTGCACAAGTGTTGAACCAGGAATGTGGCGCCTAGTATGAAAGGATTCACGCCGATGAACAAGGTCAGCACACCGCGTTCCCCGTAGCCCTTTTACTTGATGCGCATACCCGGTTCAGCGCCCTCATCCGGACTGAGGATAAATATGTCAGCGCCACCGGGGCCGGCGGCAAGAACCATGCCTTCGGATACGCCAAAACGCATTTTACGCGGAGCCAGGTTGGCGACCATTACGGTGAGTCGCCCTTCAAGATCTTCCGGACTGTAGGCGGCCTTGATACCGGCAAATACGTTGCGCTTTTCTCCGCCGAGGTCGAGAGTAAGTTGCAATAGCTTGTCGGCGCCTTCAACCTGCTCGGCTTTTTCAATCCTGGCAACTCTGAGATCTACCTTCATGAAATCATCAATACTTATCTCGTCAGCTATTGGGTTTTCATGAAGCGGTCCAGTGGCGCTTGCTTGTTGTGAGTCCTGTTCGTTACCGAGGCTTTCTTTGCTGTCTTCTACCATTGCTTCTATCCGATCTTTTTCCACGCGGGTCATGAGTGGTTTAAATTTATTGATTTTAGTTCCCAGCAGGGGTTGATTAATGTCTCCCCACGCTAGTGGAGACACATTGAGGAACTGTTCTGATTTTTCTGCGAGTACCGGCAAAACCGGCTTCAGGTAAGTGATCAATACGCGGTAAAGGTTGAGGCCCATGCTGCAAATATCCTGGACCTCTTTTTCCCGCCCCTCTTCCTTGACCAGCACCCACGGCTTGTGTTCATCAATGAACTGGTTCGCTTCATCAGCAAGTAACATGATCTCTCTCATTGCACGACCATACTCCCGCGATTCGTAGAGTTCAGCGATGTATTCGCTTTTCTCGTGGCTTGAAAATGATGCGTACAGATCCGCGTGTGACAGCTCCGGTGACAGGGTTCCGTCAAATCTCTTGTTAATAAAGCCGGCACATCGACTGGCTATATTGACGACCTTTCCTACGAGGTCTGAATTGACCCGCAGCAGGAAATCATCGAGGTTCATGTCGATATCTTCCACGCGACTTCCAAGTTTTGCGGCGAAGTAGTAGCGCAGGTATTCCGGGTCCAGGTGATCAAGGTAGGTCCTGGCATTGATAAAGGTACCCCGGCTCTTTGACATTTTCTGACCGTTGACAGTAAGAAAGCCGTGAACAAACACGCCTGTTGGAGTTCTAAAGCCGGCCCCGTGCAACATGGCGGGCCAGAACAGGGTATGGAAATACATAATATCCTTACCAATGAAATGATACATTTCGGCATCGCTATCCGGACCGATGAATTCCTCTATGTCCAGGCCATTGGAGTCACAATAATTCTTGAAGCTGGCCAGGTAGCCGATGGGTGCGTCCAGCCACACGTAAAAGTACTTTCCAGGTTGATCCGGGATTTCAAAACCAAAATACGGCGCGTCACGGCTTATGTCCCATTCCTGCAAGCCCGCTTCAAACCATTCATTGAGCTTGTTGGCCGTTTCGCTCTGCAGGTTACTTTGTGTCCAGTCCCGTAGCAGGGATTCGAATTCGGGAAGCTTGAAAAAGAAATGCTCTGACTCGCGTTGTTCCGGTGTTGCCCCCGAGATTGCTGAAACCGGGTTTACCAGGTCAGTTGGTGAATAGGTTCGATTACAGTTCTCGCAACTATCCCCGTATTGATCCGCCGAGTGGCAATAAGGGCACTCTCCTCGAATAAAACGATCGGGCAGGAACATTTCCTTGTCCGGGTCGTAGAACTGGCTGATTGTGCGTTGGCTGATAAAACCACCATCGCGCAGGCGGGAATAAATCAGGTTTGCAAAATACTGGTTTTCCCCGGAATGGGTACTGTGATAGTTATCAACCGAGATATAAAAGTCCTGGAAATCCTGCTCGTGGGCCTCTTTAGCCCGGGCAATGAAATCTTCTGCTGCAACACCGGCTTTCTCGGCACTGAGCATGATGGGAGTGCCATGGGCATCGTCAGCACAGACGTAGTAGCATTGGTGCCCGCGCATGCGCTGGAAACGGACCCACACGTCGGTTTGCAGGTACTCCAGCATATGGCCAATATGGATTGGCCCATTGGCATAGGGGAGAGCGCTAGTTACCAGTATTTTTCTGGATTTATCGGTCATTTTCGGGCTGAGAGCAAAAGGGGCGGTAACTTATCATTATTCATCTTCAGGGTGAACAGGGAATTCCGGGACTACAGGCGTGTTTTATCGTAGACCACCCGCCTTCAGCAAAATTATTGTAAACTAGCCGCCTTTTTGCAGAATCAGGTATTAAATAGAAATGAGTGAAGTAAGCAGGGAACACGTAGAAGCTGCCCTTGGCAGCGTAGTAGACAGCAACTTGCAGGATAACCTTGTATCGGCCGAGGCGGTAAAGGATATCTCCATTGACGGCTCTGACGTCAAGGTGGAAATTGAACTTGGCTACCCGGCCAATGGCTACCGCGATGAATTGACGGCCCAGGTGAAGGATGCCCTGGCAAAAGTAGAAGGGATTGCCAGGTGCGATATCGAGATCGGGTCAAAGGTGATATCCCATGCCGTCCAAAAAGGCGTGAAGCCACTCAAGAACATCAAGAACACTATTGCTGTGGCTTCCGGTAAAGGCGGGGTGGGCAAGTCCACGACTTCTGTCAACCTGGCGCTTGCGCTGCAGGCGGAGGGTGCAAATGTCGGGATCCTCGATGCCGATATTTACGGCCCAAGTCAGCCACGCATGCTTGGTTCTCATGCAAAACCCGACAGCCCTGACGGTAAAAGTATCGAGCCCAATATCAGCTATGGGATCCAGTCCATGTCCATCGGATACCTTATTAATGATGAAACTCCGATGATATGGCGCGGCCCCATGGTCACCTCAGCGCTGGAGCAGCTACTTGGTGACACAAACTGGAAAGACCTGGATTACCTGGTCATTGATTTGCCACCGGGCACCGGGGACATCCAGCTTACCCTGTGCCAGAAGATCCCTGTCAGCGGTGCGATGATCGTAACTACCCCCCAGGACATTGCCCTGCTGGATGCGAGAAAGGCCCTGAAAATGTTCGAAAAGGTCGAGGTGCCTGTATTTGGCATCGTGGAAAACATGAGTACCCACATCTGCAGTAGCTGTGGCCACGAGGAACATATTTTCGGCAGTGGTGGAGGTCAGCAAATGGCGGAACAATATGGTGTCGATTTACTGGGTGCGCTACCACTTGATATCACTATTCGCGAGGGTGTGGACAGTGGTCGTCCAACGGTTGCCATGGAGCCGGACTCCCGTATAACAGAAATATATCGCGAAATTGCCAGGAAGACGGCGGCAAAACTGTCGCAGAGGGCAAAAGATTTCAGCGCCAAGTTTCCCAAGATCGTGGTCGAGAACGCCTGATACAAAAAAGCCGCTTACTATGACTATCAAATCTGACAGGTGGATCAGGGAAAAAGCAGAGAAAGAGGGCCTTATCGATCCTTTTGAGCCCGGGCAGATCAAGGAAAATAACGGCGGTCGAATTGTCTCCTACGGGACCAGCAGTTATGGCTACGATGTCAGGTGCGCATCTGAATTTCGTGTCTTTACCAATATCAATTCGGCCATTGTCGACCCCAAGGCTTTTGACTCAAACAGCTTTGTTGCAGTCGACAACGACGTTTGTATCATTCCACCTAACTCCTTCGCCCTCGCTCGTACCGTGGAATATTTTCGCATTCCTCGAAACGTACTCACGGTATGCCTGGGCAAGTCCACCTATGCCCGCTGCGGCATCATTGTAAACGTCACTCCGCTTGAGCCAGAGTGGGAGGGGCACGTCACGCTGGAATTTTCAAATACCTCGCCCTTGCCGGCAAAGATTTATGCCAACGAAGGCGTCGCCCAGATGTTGTTCTTTGAATCTGACGAGGCCTGTGAAACCTCCTACAGGGACAGGGGTGGAAAATACCAGGGGCAAACCGGCGTCACCCTGCCCAAGACCTGATTAGAACTGGCTGCCCAGCCCGGGTAACCAGAGCGCGATCCCGGGAAAGAAAATCAACAGGAAAAGTAGTATTGCGGCACAGCTCATAAATGGCAGTACCGCCAGCCAGATGTCCTGAAGCCTGGTGCCAGGTGGTGCGACGCCCTTCATCACGAACAGCAGTAAACCCATGGGTGGCATGGTCAGGCTCATTTCAACGGCCAGCAAAACGATGATGCCAAACCAGACAAGATCGAAACCATAGAGCTGTGCCAGCGGTACAAAGATCGGCAGCGTCAGCATCATCATCGATAGCTGTTCCATGAATGCACCGAGTATTAACATGATGATAAACATGGTTAACAACGCGGCAATCGGTGACAGGGACAGTGTACCGACCCATTCCACTAGCCCCGTTGTCGCACCGGAGAAGGCCAGGACCTTACTGAATGTGGAAGCGCCAAGAATAATCATAAACATCATGACCGTGACTTTCGTTGCCCCCAGCATTGATTTACTGATCACCTGCATATCCAGGCGGCCCTTGCAGGCGGCGAGGATTGCCACCCCGGCAACACCACAGGCGGCCGACTCGGTTGGCGTAGCCCAGCCGAGAATGATCAGGCCGACCACCAGGAAAATAATAAGGCTCATGGGGAGTACATCGCGGACCAGTAACATCGACTTCTCCTGCCATGAAATTTTCTCTACGTCGTAGGCAGGTGCAGAGTCAGGGTCCAACTTGATACTTAGAATGATATAAAAGGTATAGAGAGAGGCCAGTACAAGGCCAGGCATCACACCGGCGATAAGAAGTTTACCAATATCAATATGGGCCAGGCTCCCAAGGAGGACAGCCAGCGCCGATGGTGGAATGAGTATGGCAAGTCCGCCTACGCCGAGAATAGGACCTATTGACAGCCTGTTCTTATAACCCCGTTTTGCCATCTCCGGTACCATCAATGTCCCCAGCAGGGCAGTGGAGGCCATGCTGGAACCGGACAGCGCTGCGAACATCGTACCGCCACCCACGGTGACAAAGGAAAGACGTCCGGGCAGTCGCCCAAACAGCTTGTCGAGGGCGTTGAAAGCAGCATGCCCGAGACCCGAGTGAAAAAATAATTCGCCCATGATCAGGAAAAGAGGCACGGGAACCAGGGCAAATTTCGTCAGGGCGTTTGCAGCCGTGCGCACAAGCTGTGCCAGGCCCGCATCACCACCCATGAAAAGCATGGAGCCGATAACATCGGCGGCCAGGAAAGCAAATGCAACAGGGACACCCAGTGCGATCAGGAGAATGATCAGGATAAACATCAACGCCAGCGCCAGTGTCCAGGCTATATACATGCCAGGTGCCTTAGCTCTTGTTGCCCGGCTTATTCATGTAAACCCACTTCACCGTCATACATGCTGTCTCTGCCGATAAGATAACGTCCGAACTCAACGGTCAGGAGGGAAAAACAAAATGGCATGATGGCGAATATTAGCCAGCGTGGCATATCAAATGAACGCACTTCCGTATCCCCCCTTAAAAATGTTTCCAACGTCACCTGGGCGGAGTACCACGCGATCAGGAAGCACACCAGTGTACATACCAGGTATGCGAAACGGGCGACGTAGATTCGAAAAGACTCCGGGACTGCGGCCGTGAGCAGCTGCATGTAGATGTGGTGCTTGTGACGCACCAGCCAGGGAGAACCCAGCAGAGCGGTATAGTAAAGGCCGTATTCAGTCAGCGCCAGCGTGTGCGCGAATCCCTCTATGCCGATGTTTCTTGCAATAACGTCGTAGAGAATCAGGAGGGTGATCAGGCCAAGGATGCCGGCACCCAGGCAAAAAAGCATGTACAGAAATCGCTCAAACCTGCCCGCCGGTGTTTCCATTATTCACCTTGTTCCCTGAAAAACTTCTGCCTGAGGGCCTGGTAGTGTCCGGGTGAACGTTGCCTTAGCCGGGACCAGATAACATCATTGGCCAGTTCCCGGTATCTATGCTCGGAGTCACCAGATAGTTTTACTACCTCCATCCCCATGCCTTGAAGATCTTTATCCAGCTCTTTCGTGAGCCGGCGAAAACGATAATAGCTTTCTTTTTCGTAGTCGATGGCTGCAGCCTCGATAGTGGCGCGAATATTAGCGGGTAGTGCCTGCCATTTTTCGTTGTTAAAAATGATGCCGACATCGCTGGAAAAAACGCCGGGGTCAATGCGATATCCCAGGTGCTGGTGCCATGAAGCATCTGCCAGTCCTACTATCGGCCATCCAACACCCTGGATCATGTTGCGTTCCAGTGCCATGTATACATCAGGTGCAGCTACATTGACAAAGTTGGCATTGAGACTGGTAATGAAATCCCGCCATACGGGTCCGCCCCTGAGTGATCCTCCTTCCATGTCGGGAACACCAAGCTGGTTAATGGAAGGGCGTTCACGCGTGAAAATGTGAAATTCGATGTACATGGTGCGGGCCAGGTAACGGGCAGCGAGCTTTTCCCGGTGAATCTGGTCCATCAGGGCAATTCCGCCGTTGGCCCTGGTTTGCATGGGTGTCAGGTTGCTGGAAAACAGCGCTTCCACTTCGGGTACCATGCCTATGTAGTAGGTCGCCGGCCCAAACATCATGTGCACCACGCCCGTACGCAAGGCGTCTGCCTGTTCAAAGGTGGGTATGGCCTCCGGGCCGCCGACGAATATGACCTTGAACCTTCCCTGCGCATCGCGATTCAGGCTTGCGATCCAGTTTTCAAAGTCCCGCGTGTACTCGGTCTGCCTCGGCAGCATGCTGATGGCACGAATAATCTCCACGTCCTGCTGTTTTTCGCAGCCGCTTAACAGCAATATCACCAGGGTCGAAACCACGATGCCAATATGGCTTATAATGGAAACTCGGCGCATGATAAGCAGGACTAATCCAGGACGTGTTCCAGAGCTTAACCAGCCCGCGATGGCAGGACAACAGAATTTGATCGATAAAAGAAGAACCAGGATGAGTATTGGCTTGCTACAAATTTGCTTACGCAGAGAGTTTTCCAGGTGAACCTGCCAACCAGGCTGGATGGACAGGCGCGCCCCGAACTGCCTTCGTCCCAGTATATTGATAATCGAATTTATACCGATCCCGGGATCTTTGAAAAGGAACAGCAAAGCGTACTGGCGAAAAGCTGGCGCTTTGTTTGCCACGAAAGCGAACTGGATGAGCCCCTTGATTTTCGACTTGTTTCTGTTGCAGGAAAGGAAATTATTCTCCTGCGTGACGAGCAGGGCGAGTTGCATGCCTACCTCAACAGCTGCCCCCACCGCGGTGCTCGCATCATTCGTGAACCCGCGGGCAAGTTGAATGATGGCCGCATGACATGTTTTTACCACCTCTGGAGTTTCGACAGTGAGGGCCAGTG
>CAZXDV010000083.1:0-11787 GCA_964639535.1 uncultured Enterobacteriaceae bacterium
ATCCAGCTCATGCCAGATGGGTGCAGGGAACTGGGTGATGTCAATGTCATCACCGGTGATGATGTTTTCCTTCACCGGGCCGCTGTCCACCATGCGTGGTTCAATGGGCTTGCTGTACACCTCCTTGAGGTGACGCACCAGCTGCCGGTCAGTGGAATCACCGGGCATGCCCAGCAACTGGCACAGCTGTTCCTTGTTACCCATGCCGCAGGTAACAAAGCTTGTTGAAATGGTGTCCTGGTAGTCCTTGATGTTATCAAACAGGAGTGCCGGGCCGGCGAGACCGAGGTTAACGCGGGTAATGGCGCCAAGCTCGAGGTTGGAATCTACCTCGCAATTGACATGGGAGAGTTGCCCGGCCTGTTTCAGCTGCCATAGCCAGGAACGCAGGCTGGTCTCATCGCTTGACGCTTGCAGCAGGGCATCAAGGCTGTCGCGGGTGGTATCTTCTTCAACGGCAGACATCATCTTTCCCCTTTTCATGGTCCGCTTGAGGTGCTGAGTATAGCACTGTCGCCCTGTTTGCCGATGCAAACTGCCCTTGAGGTAAACCCTGTAAGCCCGCAGAATAGCGCCAACTGTAATTTTGTATGGGGTAAAACTATGTATTTATTGAATTTCCGTGGCGCCATCGCGTCATGGCTCGCTTTCGCCTGTGTCCTTGGCAACAGCGTTATCGCCGAAGAAGAGAACATGCCCGATGAGCAGTCCTTCAAGGCGCGCGATATATTTGAACTGGAAAAAGCCAGCGACCCGCGTATCTCGCCCGATGGTCGCAGGGTGGTATATTCACGGACCAGCATGGACATCATGACCGATTCAGGTCGTTCAAACCTGTGGACCATCAACACCGACGGCAGCGACCATCGGCCACTGCTTTCCGGCAGGAAAAGCTTTTCATCGCCACGCTGGTCTCCCGACGGCAAGCGCCTGGCCTTTGTCTCCGGTGCCGAGGGCAGCCCGCAGCTCTACGTGCGCTGGATGGACAGCGGCGAAACAGCGCTGATCACCAACCTCGAGGATGCGCCGGGTGCCATCAGCTGGTCACCGGACGGTAAGTGGATTGCCTTTACCATGGACGTGCCCGGAAGCCAGGACCCCCTCGCCAGCGCACCGGCCAAGCCGGAAAACGCCAAGTGGGCACCGCCGGTCAAGCTGGTGGACAGGCTGGTTTACCGCGTCGACGGCGCGGGCATGATCAAGCTCGCCTACACCCACATCTTCGTGGTGCCGGCTGAAGGTGGTACTGCGCGACAGATCACCGAGGGTGACTACCAGCACAATGGGCCTCTGTCGTGGACACCGGACAGCCAGCATATTGTTTTCTCAGCCAACCGTAACGACGACTGGGAATACAACCCGGTTGAGAGCGAGGTGTTTCGCATCAGCGTTGCCGACGGCAGCCTGGAACAGCTGACCACCCGTGTCGGCCCCGATGCCGGTGCGGTGGTGTCACCGGACGGCAAGCATATCGCCTACGCCGGTTTTGACGACAGGGAAGTGGGCTACCAGCTGACTTACCTTTATGTCATGGACAGCGAAGGAAAAAGCATTCGTAACCTGAGCAAGGGCCTGGATCGCTCCGTGCAAAACCTGCAGTGGGCGGGTAATGGTCGCATCATGTTCCAGTACGATGAAATGGGTGTGAGCAAGCTTGCCACGGTGAGTCTCAAGGGTGCGATTAACACCGTGGCCGAGAATGTCGGTGGCACCACGCTGGGTCGCCCTTACACCAGCGGCAGCTACACCGTGAACGACAGCGGTGTGTTTGCCTACACCGTGAATTCACCACAGAGACCGGCTGATGTCGCCGCCGGGCGTAAAGGTCGAGTAAAGCAGCTGACCTTTCTCAACGAGGATCTTTTTGCCCACCGTGACATGGCCAGCGTCGAGGCTATCACCTGGAAATCATCCTTTGATGACAGGGAAATCCAGGGGTGGATAGCAAAGCCACCGGGTTTTGATGCTGAAAAGAAGTACCCGCTGATCCTGGAGATCCATGGTGGCCCCTTTGCCGCCTATGGCCCGAACTTTTCCGCGGAGGTGCAGCGTTACGCGGCAGAGGGCTATGTTGTGCTCTATGCCAACCCCCGCGGCAGTACCAGCTACGGCGAGGAGTTCGGCAACCTGATCCACCACAACTATCCCAGCAATGACTATGACGATCTCATGTCCGGTGTCGATGCCGTGATTGAACAGGGATACGTGGATAAGCAAAACCTCTTTGTCACCGGTGGCTCCGGTGGTGGCGTGCTGTCTGCCTGGATTGTCGGCAAGACCGATCGCTTTAATGCCGCCGTGGTAGCCAAGCCGGTGATCAACTGGACCAGCTTTGCCCTGGTTGCAGACTTTCCCAATTACTTCACGCGCTACTGGTTTGACGGCTTTCCCTGGGAAAACCAGGAAGATTACTGGAAGCGTTCACCGCTTTCCCTGGTGGGTAACGTGAAAACACCAACCATGCTGCTGACCGGTGAAGATGATCTTCGCACGCCGATTTCCGAGTCGGAGCAGTTTTACATGGCCTTGAAATTGCGCAAGATTGATACGGCGCTGCTGCGCGTGCCCGGCGCTTCGCACGGTATCGCGCGACGACCTTCCAACATGATTGCCAAGATTGACAATATCCTGGCCTGGTTCAAGAAGTACCGCAGCGACCTCGAAGAGGAAGAGTAAGAAAGAAGAAAACGGCGGGGTGCTCATGCACCCTGCTGCTTTCAGGGCCAGACGATATTTCTAAAGCGCTGTTCGCGCTGCTGGTCCGGGTCGTTTTTCGCGGAGAAGGAGCCAATGTGCTCGAGGTAGTGATCGGGAAAACCGTGTAGCGTGGCCCCGGCCAGCACGATGTCCCGGTACCAGCTGTAGGGCGCCTTGTCTTCAAGCGTACTCTCCCCACACAGGTAGACCAGCACCTCGCTATATTCGCCGATCTCGATACGCTCCTGCTGGTAGCCAAGCTCTGCCTGGTCCAGTACGCCTTTCTCGTGCAGGGGAAACTCGTAAACAACGCCGTGGATCATTTCTGTCTCATTACCCGTTGCGACGATGTTGCACTTGCCGCTGTCATCCAGACCGGCCTTGTTAAACATGAGTCGGTAACCCGTGAGGGAGGCAATCCCCAGCATTTGTGCCGAGGGTGTTCGGCTTTTCAGCCAGTTTGGATGCAGGTTTGAGCCGTAGGCGAAGTAAAGTAGTTTGCTCATGTTGTTAGTTTTTCCATGAAATAATTGCGTACCGCATCGGCTTCCCGCGCCGAGTGAATATTCTCTGCCAGCGTGTAGTCCTTTGCCTGGGTTGTCACAAGGTAAACGCGGTAATTGGCCTTGTGCTGCTTACCCGAGCCGGTGGTGAAATTGATTTTCTTTTTTATGTCCCTCACCTGGTCCGCGCTAATCGTTTTCACTGGCAGGGGAACACCCAGAACTCGACGCTGATAGTAAAGCGTTGAGTTCCTGAGCACCAGTGTCAGCGAGTTGGCAAGCAGGTAAATCCCGATGAGCAGCATTAACAGGCCCACGAGACCGAATACGCTGCTCATGATAAAGGCAATGGTGTTTTGAAAAAGAGCGACACCAATCTCAAAAAACGAATCACCGCCGATGCCGTGAAACATGCTCTTGCCAATAAAAAAAGCGGCACCACTGCTTAGCATGCCGAATATGAAAACAAAGATACCCAGGCCCGGGTAACGCAGGATCCCGTAACGCCAGGTAAAGCCATCCGCGGCGTGCTGAATACCGACCAGGGCCTCGATCTTTTCAATTGACATGTCGTCCCGGTAATCGCGTGCTTCACTGGCACTTGCCGATGGCAAGCTGCCTGCCTTGTCGCTCTTGCCATAAACCGGGATTTCAAACTGGCGGCTGTAGTCGGTGCCCTCAAGCTCCGCATCAACATCCAGTACCCACTTGTGATAATTCTCTTCGCCGCTGGACGATTCGGGCATATCACCGGGCAAATCGAACTTCACAGTCACCCGCGTACCCTGCATACCCGGTTCCGATGCGACGACGGTGCTGTCCTGCCACTTAAGACGCTCCCTTTCACCATCGTCCGTGTCGTAGGCATAGATACAGGAAAGCACAACCTTGAACTGCACGTCGGGGTCATAGGGCAGGTTGATCTCGATTTGCCCGCGCATCTCTTCACCGACGCGCGCAGGAAACGGCTGCATTTGCAGTGGCGTGGGGCCGAAACGGCGCCATTCCAGGGTTTGCCTGATCGCCTGGTAAAGCAACCAGGCCCCGGCCAGGGGAAAAACCAGGCCAATGAGCGCGGCATAGTTGCCTCTTTCAAGCTCCTCCGGCAATACAAAGTAGAGAGGGCTGGAAATAATGTTCCAGAGGATGGCAAAGGCCCACATGCCCTTGTTCCCAATGCGGTTGCTGGAGCTGACCTGGTTGTTTTGCCAGCGCTCGTCTTGGCGCCAGGAATCCTTTTCTTCTAATGGCGCTGGCTGTTTTTCTCCTTCCTCGGAAGGGCCCCTAAAAAGATGATAAAGCACCGCGAGACCGATACCACCAAACACCACCACGAACATCATCTTGAACAGCAGCAGGCCCCAGCGCAGCTCGCGGTTGATGACAGACTCTGCTGGCGATGATGGATTGACATAGATGGTAATCATTTTCTTTTGCCTGTAGTTTCTTTGCAGGCGCTTGCCGAGCTTTTGCTGAAAGCTGCCGATGTTGTCGGAGGTGGTATTGATGGCGGCCCGTTCACCGTAGTAGAGATCGCCGTCGTAGCGATACTGGTAGGCAACCTCGGGTCGATAGGTGGTGCTGTCGCCGTGGTTTCTGATGAGCTTTGCGTGGGTCAGGCGTGCCTGGACTTCATCCCAGGACTGCATACGTTGCCAGTCATACAGGGTCGGAATCACGCTCATCGCCAGCAGGCCGATACCGACGCCGGCAAAGGGAAGCGCAAAAAGCAGGGCAAAAAGACGTTCTTTCATATTGTTTGAACAGCCTCCTCAGGGAATGCAGCAGCACCCTTGCGGGATACTACGCCGCCTGCGCGGTGAAAACCAATCATCCTGTTTATTGATTATGATCAAGCTGCTATGACGTGGAGCTTTTAAGCTCATAGACAGGCTTTTGATATACTTTGACTGTCCATGCTTTCTGACCGGCTTGAACAAATGATCGACAAACTACACCTGAAGAGTAGCCACACCCGCTGGCTACGCTACCCGCTGTTACTGTCCGGCCTGTTGCTTGCACCCCTGTCATTGGCAGGGGAGACGAAGCTGAGCGACGATGTCGAAGGACGTGCCACCCTGAACGCCATTCACAGCGACGAGCTGAAGAAAACCATGCGTTCGCTGGACTTGCTGGCCTATGAAAACGAATACACCGAGCTTGAACTGCAGAGCCTGCGTGTCAGCCAGCTTAACCGTCTGCTGGATTTCGTGGATGAACTCCTGGCCCGCGCGGAAGAGCTGCCGCAGATTACCGATACCGAACTGAGCGAGTCAGACCGGATCATATTCAAGGCCATGGCTCAGCAGCTGCATGGAGACACGCTAAGCATGAAGGCCAGTGCCGCTGAAAAGAATTACAGCGACATGGGCAAACGCTATCTCGAGTTACGCAGGACCTGTGATAGCTGCCATCGCCTGTTTCGCAATACCCCCTGAACCTGGAGCCGCCATGATCCGGGTTGGAGTGATTGCCCTGGCGCTGTGTTACCTGCTGCAGCCGGCACTCCACGCGGCCGAGCCGAGGTTCTCCGCCGGCGGGCGCCTGAATCTTGATGCCATCTACACCACGCAACTCGCAGCCGGAGCAACAAACACTAACGTGGCGGATATTGCCTTTATCCCGTCCTCCATACCTGTCGATGGCACGGGAACCGAGAGTCGATTCAGTATCAATCACCGTGAGTCGCGATTCTGGGGGACACTGCATTTACCCCTCGGTGAGCGCGACCTCTCCACCTATGTAGAAGTGGACCTGATGGGTACGCGAAATACCGCGCGTGGCGACAGGTTGAGTGCAGTGCCAAGGTTGCGACACTATCATCTCAAGTACGGTGGCCTGGTGCTGGGCCAGACCAACACCGGGTTCTTTAATGTTTCATCCTTTCCGGAAGTGAACGATTTCAACGGTCCCGTCGGTGCCGTGGTGATACGCCAGGAGCTGGTGTCCTATACCCATCGCTTTGATTGGGCTTCGGCGAGCCTTTCCCTTGAAGATTCCCAGTCAAACCTGGTGACAGGCAGCGGCCAGCGCCTGGTGCCCGAAGATGAGCGCTATCCTGACGCGGTGCTGAAGCTGGTTTTTAACGGTGACTGGGGTAATGTGTCCGTGTCCGGACTGTTAAGGGAGATCACGCACAAGAACGTCAGCCGCGAAAGCCTGTGGGCAGGCGGGATTAACGTCTCAGGTCGCGTGCTCTTTGCAAATAACGATAACCTGCGTTTTACCGCGGCCTGGGGCGAGGGCATCGGGCGCTATATCTCCTTCGGTACCTTTAGTGATGCCCTGCTGGATAATAGTGGCGAGCTGCAACCTGTGCAGGTGGCTTCCCTTAATCTCGCCTACCAGCACTGGTGGACCGGGAAACTGCGTTCCAACCTCGTGCTTGGTACCACCCATGCCGAT
Organism: uncultured Enterobacteriaceae bacterium; assembly: GCA_964639535.1. Lineage (GTDB taxonomy): Bacteria > Pseudomonadota > Gammaproteobacteria > Eutrophobiales > Eutrophobiaceae > WLWS01. Next base: position 6,606 of record CAZXDV010000083.1, read on the forward strand.
CACCCTGCGGGTGTGAACCCTGCCATGACCGACTCCGCTTTTTATTCTTCACACCTGAACCTGCTCTGGAGTCCTCGCCTTGATATTACCCTTGGTGTTGAATGGCTTTACGGCAGGCGTGAGCGAAAGGATGGTGCGGATGGTGAACTTAACAGGCTACAGGTGTCGGCGCGCTATCGATTCTAGCGTGGTGAAACAGTGGAGATGAAAGAACTGCGTGTAGCGATGTGCTGGTTAAGTTGACTTCCCTGTCACCAGTCAGCAAGCGGCTTGACTTTTTCCCTTTGATTTTCCCCCGACAAATTTTTTGTCGTAAGCGATCGACAAAATTATTTTTCTTATGTTCATGTTTAGATCGCTCGAGTGTTGCGTAATATACCGACTTTTATACGGGGGTTCAAAAGGCTTTTTTTCGCGCAAATTTTTTCTTCGCCGAAATAAAAAAAAGAAAAGTGATTATGCAATGCAACATTACTTGCATGTTCAAGTTAATTTAAGCATGGGAAATTAATTTTAGTCGCATCAACAAAACGCAAGTGAAAGAACACGGCGCCCCCTGTTGGTGCAAATGTAGTAATGATGAATGCCTGTCTTCATCAATAAAACTGAAAGTCGACAAACAGTACTAAGCGGGCGTTGTGAGTCTTTGCAAGGGTCGTTCGTCAATGGGCATGTGCAGGATGGCTGCAAGCACGGCCAGCACAACAGCGGCGTACCAGACAGGATCGTAGGTACCAAAGTTGTCGTAGAGATAACCGCCGAGCCAGACACCGATAAAGCTGCCCACCTGGTGGGAGAAAAAAACAATACCCACCAGCGTGGCCATGTAGCGCACACCAAAGACCTGCGCGACGATGCCCATGGTCAGCGGTACCGTTGAGAGCCAGAGGATACCGATGCAAAAGGAAAACAGGTAAATGTTGAGCTCGCTCTTGGGCATCATCAGCATGACGGTGATCACCACGGCACGGGTGAGATAAATCGCGCTAAGCGAGCGCTTCTTGCTCCAGCGTTGCCCGACCCAGCCGGACAAAAAGGAACCGATGATGTTACAGAAACCAATGATCGACAGTGAATAGGCGCCGACATGGGCAGGCAGGCCAAGGTCCTTGATATAGGCGGGCATGTGTACCATGACAAAGGCCACGTGAAAGCCGCAGACAAAGAAACCCAGGGCCAGTAACACGTAGCCGCGATGCGCGGCAGCTTCTTCCAGCGCTTCGCGCAGGGACTGTTCAACTTTCTCCGTGACGCTTTCCCCCCTGGGCTCCGGTGCCGGCAGGAATAAGGCCAGCGGAAGGATCGCCAGGCTAATGATGCCAAGAATAACCAGGGCGGAGTTCCAGCCCCAGGTGGAAATAAAGACAAGCGCAATAGGTGAGAAGATCACCTGGCCCAGGGAGCCCGATGCGGTGCCGAGACCGAGTGCCAGCGAGCGTTTCTCAGGCTTGACCACGCCGGCGATGGCAGAAAGGGCGATTGAAAATGAGGAAAAGGCAATGCCGATACCGGCAATAATGCCGCCGCACAGGTGAAGCATGATACTGGTCTCCGCCACGGCCATGCCAGCGGTGCCGATGGCATACAAGACGGCGCCACCTGCAATGACCTTTGCCGGGCCAAAGCGATCGGAGATGGCGCTGGCGATGGGAACACCGACACCCCAGAGCAGGTTTTGCAGCGCCATGGCAAAGGCAAAGGTCTCGCGATTCCAGCCACGGTCCAGGGTCATCGGCTCAAGGAAAAGACCAAAGCTTGAGCGTACACCCATACCCAGTAGCGAAACCAGGCAGGCGGCAAGCACCACGACGATGGCCGAGCGCCAGATTGGAGTCCCTGTTGTATCGCTGTTCATTTCAACACTAAACCTGCTGCCGTGGTGTACACTGGGCCACAAAAATAACACAAGCTGCCCACAGGAACGGACAAAAATTAGTGCAATTACTCTTTGAAGAACTGGATTACCAGGAAACCCCACTGGGCGGCATTTGTTTACGCCGCCGCGCCGACCCGCGTCTTGAGGGCCTGGTCATTTATGAAGTCAGCCTGGGTGAGGAGTTCCTCATGTCCAGCCTGTTTACCGAGGCGGAGATTGAACTGTCGAGGCTCGCTCTTGCCGCCATTGATTTTGAGAAAATGGACGTGGTCGTAGGCGGCCTTGGTCTTGGCTATACCGCGGCGGCCGCGTTACAGGAAGAGCGCGTGGCGTCACTCAGGGTGATCGAAGTGATGCCGGCGGTGATCGACTGGCATCAGCGTCACCTCGTGCCCCTGGGCGAGCAGCTGTCCGGGGATGCACGCTGTGAACTGCACTGTGCTGATTTCTTTGCCATGGCGGAATCGAGCGAGGCGGGCTTTCACGAGGATGAGCCCGGGCGCCTGGTTCACGCCGTGCTGCTTGATATCGATCACTCCCCCACGCACTGGCTCAATCCCGACAACAGCCGCTTTTACACCGAGGATGGTTTCAAATTGCTTGCGGCAAAAATTCACCCCCGGGGAATATTTGGGCTGTGGTCAAACGATCCACCGGATGAGAATTTCATCGCTCGTCTTGAAGCGGTGTTTCCTCGGGTGGAACACCATGTTGTCAGCTTTGATAACCCCTACACCGGCGGACAGGCGTCCAACACCGTGTACCTGGCGCACCGAAGCGAGTAACTAAGCCTGGCGAAAGAAGCGAATGGTGAGCGGGTAACGGAAAAGCTCTCCCTTTGAGGTACGAATCGCGGCGATCACGATGGCAATCAGCTGCAGCAGCATCACCCCGAGCAGGAGCACTGTGCCGATAACGACAATGATCAGCACGATGGAGATAAGATAGTAAATCAGCAGGGTGAGCTGAAAATTCACCACTTCCTTTCCCGTCGCATCAAGAAAGGGATCGTTCTTGCGCCACAGCAACCAGAGAACCAGCGGGAGCAGCAGCCCGCCAAAGGGAATGAGATAACCGGCAAGCCCGGTGAGGTGAATCATGATCGCCATTTGCAGCACGTCCGGGCTTACCGCCTCGGTGGAACCTTCCGGCAGGCCGGGATTGTCCCAGCGTGACGCATCCACGATCAGTTTAAAAAAACCGATCACCATCAGCAGGAAGCCACCCATGCCGGCAACAAAACCCATGATGACAAAGCGCATGTTGTCGATGACATTCTCATGCAGTTGAACCGTGGCCGAGCGAATCTCGGCGAGATATTTCTCGTCATCCTTAATAAGGAGACTGGCGTTAAAGACGCCGTCAGCGGGCACGGTAAATTTTTTAAGACGTGTTGACACGCTGAGCTTGCCACCGGTGCTGTCGATGTCCTCGCGGTCATGGATATTGATGGCACCGCCATCCTTCCAGGCCAGCAGGGTTTTCTCATCAAGGATCAATTCGCCTCTTGCATCCCTCACCTGGTATTCAACCGGGAAACGAAAACGCGGCTTGAAGGTTTCATCCAGGGCGTCCTCGTCTTCCTGCACCGAGGGCGTGTAGATGTCCGCACGAATACCAAGGCGCGCCCGGGTACCGGGGCTGGCTGTCATTTCAATGGAGGACGCCCCCTGTTCATGATCGATGCGTTGCACCTGGTCGGGAACCAGCAAGAACTCGTTGTAGAACACCCAGCCAAAGGGTGCGCAGCTGCCAAGAATACAAAGTATGCCAAGCAGCAGGCAGGCGTGGGCGATACGGGATTTCATCTCTACCATGTTAGCAGCTATAGGGCCTGTTTTCCGCCCCGGGCGAGGCCCACAGGTTGACATGGATCAATACCTTTTTGCCGGCTTTGTACTATAAATTTAGTAAGAGAGACATAAATTGGAAACGGGAGATACAGTCATGATGAAACTGGAAAAAATCCTCTGGCCGACGGACTTCAGCGACAATTCAAACACGGCCAACCTGTACGCCACCTCGCTGGCAAAAGAGTTTTCCGCCGAGCTGCACATGGTGCACGTGATCGTGGATCCGGCCTATGCGCTGTCGCCGGTGGGTGTGGGTTACATACCCGAGACCTACCACGAGGAAATGGAAGAACGCTCGGACGCGGAGCTGGCCACCCTGGCATCAGCAGGCAACTGCTCAGGACTCGAGGTGAGGTGCAAGACACTGGCGGGTAATGCCGCAGAGGCCATCGTTGATTATGCCGAGGAGAACCAGGTGAGCATGATCATCATGGGCACCCATGGCTACACCGGGCTGTCACGCCTGGTCATGGGCAGCGTTGCCGAGCGCGTGGTGAGAAGCGCCCATTGCCCGGTGTTGACGGTGCACCCGGACGACCGGCAGTTTATCGAGGCGGCCTAGCGCGATGAGAAAATCAACCCTGTGCCTGGCTGCGCTGGTGTTCCTGTTCACCTGCAGCATGGAGGTGTACGCGGGCGAAGACGACGCCGGGGTCAACCGGCATCGGCAGATAGACACCCATGCTTCCCGCTACGCCATCCATGACGCGAAACTCAGGGAAACCATGCTGCAACTGAACACCCTGGTGAGTTTCTCCGAGCAGCCCCAGGCACCACTCAGCCAGGAGAACAAGGAATTTCTTGAAGAACTGGTGAGCACGGTATCCACGGTGGTGGACTCCGCGGTGTTCCTGAAAAACCAGGACAAGGTGGAGCACCTTGGTGAGGAACAGCTTGGCATGTACAAGCAGCTGGCCGAGCGACTTTATGTTGAGGCGGTGAGCATCGAGGTCAACGCGCGCAAGATGAAGCTGGAAGAAATGAACCAGGCCTTTATCGACCTTAACCAGACCTGTATTCGCTGCCACGGTATGTTCCGGGATCTTTGAGCGCCAGGATTCTTATAGCCCCAGTTCAGTAAGACCCGCATGGTCGTCGGGACGCGGGCCCTGTGGCCAGTGAAACAGGCGCTCGCCCTCGCTTATCGCAAGGTCATTGATGCTGGCAAAGCGCTTTTGCATGAGGCCTGCCTCGTTAAACTCCCAGTTCTCGTTGCCGTAGGACCGAAACCATTGAGCCTTCTCGTCCAGCCATTCGTAGGCAAAGCGCACGGCGATACGGTTGCCCTGGTAAGTCCACAGTTCCTTGATAAGACGATACTCCTTTTCACGCTGCCACTTGCGCGTGAGAAACTCGACGATCTCCTCACGTCCACGCGGAAACTCTGAACGATTACGCCACTGGCTATCCACGGTATAGGCCAGCGCCACTTTCTCCGGGTCGCGGCCGTTCC